>NZ_JBQQBS010000021.1:0-142666 GCF_052245395.1 Streptomyces sp. 4N124 | reverse complement strand
GTCCGTCGGCAGCCACCGCGACCGCCTGATCGGCTCCACCGACCGCCAGGCCGAAGCGGACGGGGTCCGCCCCGGCCGCCGGGCAGCGGTGCCGAGCTGGGACGAGATCGTGTTCGGGACACGGCGCAAGAAGCAGGAGTAGTCGGTCGTACGAGAGTGGGGACCACGCCGATCCAAGGCGCGGGCCCCACTGTCGTACGGCTGGACGGCTATTGCGGATCCGGCCCCACGGCCACCGGCCGGGACGGATCCGCGGACCACTCCGACCAGGACCCCACGTACAACGCCGCCGGAATCCCCGCGACCGCCAGGGCGAGTACCTCATGGGCGCCGGAGACTCCCGAACCGCAGTACACGCCTGCCTCCGGACCGTCCTCGGACACGCCCAGCGTCTTGAACCGGGCCCGAAGCTCGTCCGCGGCGAGGAAGCGGCCGTCCGGCGCCACGTTCTCGTTCGTGGGCGCGGACACGGCGCCCGGAATGTGACCGCCTACCGGATCGATCGGCTCCACTTCTCCCCGGTACCGCTCCCCCGCCCGCGCATCGAGAAGCACGCCGCTGCGTGCCAACGCCGCGGCCCCATCGGCATCCAGCATGTCCACTGCCCCCGGCACCGGCTGGAAGTCGCCCTCGGCCGGCACCGGCACGGTCGTCTCCCGCGGGCCCTGCCAGGCGGGCAGCCCACCGTCGAGGACCCGCACATCCGGATGCCCCGTCCAGCGCAGCAGCCACCAGGCGCGTGCCGCGGCCCAGCCCTGGCCGCCGTCGTACACGACCACGGGCACCGACGACGAGACACCGGCCCGGCGCATGGCCGTACCGAATTCCGCCATGTCGGGCAGCGGATGCCGGCCGCGCTCGCCCGGTGCCGACGCGAGTTCACGGTCCAGGTCGACGTAGACCGCGCCGGGGAGGTGCCCGGCCTCGTACTCGGCCCGCCCGTCGAAGGGCGGTTCACCGGCCGCCTTGGCCACGCTCAGCTGCCAGCGGACATCGAGCAGGACGGGCGGGGTCACTCCCGCCAGCTCGCTCGCGAGTTCGGTTGCGGAGATGATGGCGTTCATGGCCACCATCCTTGCGTATGGGGTGGCCGCATCGTCCATGTCCGGCTACTCTGCTCGGCCGGACAGCCCCGATCACGAGGCGTATGGGATCGGGCACATGCTGTACAGCAGATCGACATCCGTCGGCAATCGCACCGAAATGGGCGAGGAACCGCACACCGGGCATTCTCCGGGCATGGGCCGCGAAAACGGCGGCGCGCCCGGAGCGCGCGGTCCCACGGGGGTGCGAGCATCGGCACGGGGGTCCGCAGAGCGGCGGCGACACGGCTGCCGCAAGGGGTCGAGGAGAGAGTGACGATGACCGAGGCACGGGGGTCGGCCGGCCCGAACGGCGAAACGCACGCGCCCGGCACGCCCTGCTGGGTGAGTCTGATGGTGCACGGACTGGCCACGACCCAGGAGTTCTACGGGGCTCTGTTCGGCTGGGAGTTCCGGCCCGGCCCTCAGCAGCTCGGCCCTTATCTGCGGGCGCTGCTCGACGGCTGTGAAGTGGCCGGCATCGGCCAGCTCCCGCCGGACCGGCACCTCCCCATCGCCTGGACGCCCTACCTCGCCTCGGACGACGTCGATCTGACCGCCGAGACGGTACGGCTGTGCGGCGGCACCGTCGGGGTCGGGCCGCTGGACGCGGAGGAGGCCGGGCGGCTGGTGATCGGTTCGGATCCGTCGGGCGCGGTCTTCGGCGTGTGGCAGGCGGCGGCGCATCGCGGCACGGCCATCGCCGGGGTGCCCGGCACTCCGGCCTGGCACGAGCTGCTGACCTTCGAGACGGCGAGCGTCGCCAAGTTCTACGAGACCCTGTTCGACTACGACGAGGAGCCGGTGGTCTCCGCCGACTTCGACTACGTGACCCTGCTCATCGACGGCCGCCCGGTCGCCGGTATCCACGGCGTCGGCAACTCCCTGCCCCGTGACCGGGGTCCGCACTGGGTGACGTACTTCGAAGTCGCCGACACCGACGAGAGCCTCGCGCAGGTCGCCGACCTCGGCGGGCATGTCCTCAAGCCGGCCCACGACACCGAACACGGCCGCGTGGCCACGGTCGCGGACCCCGAGGGCGCGAGGTTCTGCCTGGTCCAGAGCCCGGCCTGAGCTCAGGCCGGGGAGACCGCCCGCCTGGCCGACGTCATCGACGACGACCTGGAACAGCTTGGAGCCGAAGTCGGTCGTGATGCCGAAGGCGTATACGGGGCCTCGCTCCCGTCTCAATGGCCGAGCCCGGCGCCTCCGTCGACCGGGATCACGGCGCCGCGCACATATCCGGCACCGGCCAGGAACGCCACCACGTCGGCGACCTCTTCGGGCCGGGCGAGACGTCCGGCCGGGGTCTGGCGCAGCAAGTCGCGGCGCTGCTCCTCGGTGAGCGCTCGGCTCATGTCCGTCTCGGTCAGACCGGGCGCCACCACATTGCAGGTGATGTCCCGGGGGCCGAGTTCATGGGTCAGCGACCGGGCGAAACCGACCAGCCCCGCCTTCGCCGCCGCGTAGTTGGACTGTCCGGCGGCTCCTTGCAGCGCCGCCGTGGAGGAGATCAGCACGATACGACCGTGGGCTTCGCGGAGCATCCCGCGCATCGCGCGCCGGGCAACCCGGAAGGCACCTGTGAGGTTGGTGTCGACGACGGAGGTGAAGTCCTCCTCACTCATCCGAACCAGGAGACGGTCGTGGGTGGCACCCGCGTTCGCGACCAGAACGGTGACGGGCCCGTGGGCGGCCTCGGCCTCCTTGAAGGCCTGGTCCACCTGCTGACTGTCCGTCACATCGCAGCGTACTGCGAGGAGTCCCTCGGAAGCGGCGGGTTCAGCGCCCCGGTAGGTCACCGTGACCCTGTCCCCCGCCCTCGCGAAGCGGCGTGCCGTGGCCAGGCCGATCCCCCTGTTCCCCCCGGTCACGAGAACCGACCGAGCCGGTGCCTGTCCCATCGTCCCCTCCGTTCCTCTTCCACTGTTCCTGTGCCTTCTCCGCTTCCGATGTTCCCGTCCCGCTGTTCCCGCTGTCGACGTCCCGCGCGCGCAACCCGACGACGCACACGGCGAACCCGACGAGGGCCAGTACGGCGGTCCAGAACGTGGCCGCGTACATCGCGTCGAGGAAGGCACGGTCGGCCGTGGCCGCCAGTTCCGGCAGACGCAGCGAGCCGGCCAGCGAGCGCGCCGCCTCGGCCGAGGTCCGGGCCTGCTCTTCGGCGCCCGCCGTCAACCCCTGTGCGTCACCCGGCAGTTCGGCGTCCGCCATCCGCGCCCGGTACACCCCGGAGAGGACCGAGCCGGCCATCGCCACCCCGAGCGTCCCGCCCACCTGCCGTGTGACGCTGTTGACGGCCGATCCGGCGCCCGCGAGATGCGGCGGCACCCCGCTCATCATCACGGCCGTGACCGGCGTACCGACCAGACCCATCCCGAACCCCTGCACCCACAGCAGCGCGGCGACGGTCAGGATGGGGGTCTGTCCGTCGAACCACAGATAACCGACGTACGTCGCGGCCGTGGCCAGGACTCCGGCCGCGACCGTCCACCGGGCCGACAGCAGTCGGCTCATCGCCGGGGAGGCCTGGCTGCCCAGGACGATGCCGACCGCGGCGGCGATCATCACGGTTCCGGCGTCGGCGGGGGAAAGGCCGCGGGGCCCCTGGAGATAGAAGGCCGCGTAGAACAGATGCCCGGCCAGCGCCATGAACGCGATCAGCAGCACCACACTCCCGGCCGTGAACCCGGGCTGCCGGAACAGTCGCAGGTCCAGGCTGGGGGCCGGGGACCTGCGCTGACCGGCCACGAAGGCGGTGAGCAGTGCGCCACCCAGGAGGAGGGGGAGGAGGACGTGCGGGCCGTACCAGGTCCGTCCGTTGCCGAGCTCGATGATCCCGTAGACCACGCCGCCAAGGCCGAGCACCGACAGGCCCATCCCCGGCAGGTCGAGCATCCGGCGCCGGGGACCTTTCAGTTCGGGTACGACGGCCACCACCCCGGCCAGACACAGGGCCACGATCGGCACGTTGACCAGGAACACCGAACCCCACCAGAAGTGGCTGAGCAGCGCCCCGCCCACGACCGGACCGACGGCCACACCCAGACCGCTGGACGAGCTCCAGATCGCTATCGCCCGGGTGCGTTTCTCCTCCGGCGTGCTCTGCACGATGACCGACAGGGTCGCGGGCATCAGCAGCGCACTGCCCGCGCCCATGAAGGCCCGCGCCACGATCAGCCAGGCCGGGCTCCCGGCGAACGCCCCGGCGCCGGAGGCCGCGCCGAACAGTGCCAGACCGGCGATGAGGGTGGTGCGGGGGCCGAACCGGTCGGCCAGCGCGCCGCCCGCGAAGAGGGTGCCGGCGAAGACCAGGGTGTAGGCGCTCGCCACCCACTCCAGTTCGGCGGGGGTCGCGCCCAGGCCCTCGTCCGGGTCGGCGAGGGTGGTGACGGCGACGTTGAGGACCGAGGTGTCCAGCCAGATCAGCATCTGGGCGCAGACCACGACCACCAGGACGGGCCACGCCCGGGACGGCGCGGCCTTCCGTTCCGCCGGGCTCACGGTGCTCATCGGATGCCTCCGTCGTCCGTGGTGTCGCCGAGGTGCCCGTAGCCGCGCAGCGCCCGGTCGACCAGCGCGTCGGCGGCGCCCGTGTAGCGGGCCGGGTCGAGCAGTTCGGACAGCTGGTCGGGGGTGAACCGGGCCGTCACCTCGGGATGGCCGGACAGCACCTCGCCGATCGTGCGCCCGGTGTCGGCGGCCTCGGCCGAGGCGGCGGTCAGCAGCTTCTTCGCCCGTACCTTGCCGAGCACCGGGGCGAGCGCCACCGTCAGCCGTTCGGTGACGATGGCGCCGCCGGTCAGTTCAAGATTGGCGAGCATCCGTTCGGGGTGCACGATCAGCCCCTCCGCGAGTTCGACGGCCGTGTGTGTGGCTCCGCCCGCCAGCCGCAGCGCCTCCCGCAGCGGCTGCCACTCCGCGTGCCATGCCCCGGCGGGCCGCTCGTCCTCGGCGAGCATGCACTGCGCCAGTACGAGGGCATGGGCGGGCACTTGACGGGCGGCCACCACGATCAGCGTGGCGAGCGCGGGGTTCCGCTTCTGCGGCATCGCCGAAGAGGCCCCGCGTCCCGCGGCCGCGGGCTCGGACACCTCGGCGATCTCGGTACGGGACAGCATCTGCACATCGAGCGCGAACTTCCCGAGCGCTCCGGTGACCAGCTGGAGCACCGCGCCCAGTTCGGCGATCGGAGTGCGCACGGTGTGCCACGGCAGCACCGGTTCGGCCAGCCCCAGTGCCTCGGCGAAGGGGGCGAGCAGTTCCACGCCGCCCTCACCCACCCCGCCGTCCAATGCCGCGTACTCGCGGTACGCGGCCAGGGTGCCTGCCGCGCCGCCGAGTTGGGCCGGCAGGGCGGACGCGACCGTACGGACCCGGGCCAGGGCGTCGGCGACGAGTTGGAGCCAGCCCGCTGCCTTGAGGCCAAGGGTGGTGGGCACCGCGTGCTGGGCCAGCGTGCGCCCGGCCAGGACCGTGCGGCGGTGGGTGTCGGCCAGCGCGGCCAGGGCGGCGCCGGTGCGTTCCAGGTCGGCGGCGATCAGGCCGAGCACCCGGCGGGCGACCAGCATGGCCGCCGAGTCGAGGATGTCCTGGCTGGTCGACCCGCGGTGCACGTACTCGGCGGCTGCCACGTCCCTGGCGGCGACCACCTCGGTGAAGGCGCTCACCAGCGCGACGACCGGGTTGGCCGCGGCCCGGGCCGCATGGGCCAGGGCGACCAGGTCAAGGCGGTCCGCGTGGGCCACCGAGGCGATCGCCTCCACCGCCGCGGCGGGCGTCAGCCCGACGGCGTGCTGGGCCCGGGCCAGCGCCACTTCGGCGTCCAGCATCGCCTGCAGCCATGCCTCGTCGGTCACCTCGGCCGCGACGGGCGTGCCCGCCCAGGTCGGGGCGAGCAGGCCCGCGTCGGTGCCCACGGACATCCCGTTCACGCTCTTCGGCCCCCTGCGTCTGGTGTCTGACGTACGGTCAAAGTGCTGGCGGACAACGCCACTTCGTTCCCCGCCAGCCGCAGAGCCGCCCGCGCGATCGCGTCCGAGTCCTCCAGCGTCACCGAGCCGACGCCCGGCCTGATGCCGACCGCCGTCACCCAGCGCACGCCCTCCGTCGGCACCCCGAAGGCGAACCGGCGCGGATGCGCCCGGCCCGCCGCGTCCACAAGCCGGGGCGGGCTCCCTGTCACAGCGAGTCCACCCGTCTCCCAGCCGGTCAGCCGGTACGGGCCGCACTGGCCGGCCGTCAGCAGCCCCCGCAGCAGCGGATTCGTGCTCCGCCGCAGATCGACAACGGGCAACCGCGCCTCGACCAGTGCGCTCACCAGCACCTCAGGCGCGGACACCAGCTCCGCGTCCACGAGGAAACCGCCTTCGCGTGCCGAGGGCCGCACCCGCATCCGCGGACCGACCATGTGCAGCACCTCGGCCTCGATCAGCGCGATCAGCTGCTCGATCCGGAAGGCCGGCGGACCGATCGAGGTGAACGCGTTCAACGGCGTGTACCAGCCGTCCAGTTCGGCACGGTACGACTCACCGGAGACACCGCCGTGGTCGACCACCAGCCGGATCTCGTTGCGCAGGTCCCGCAGGGCGTCCAGCGCGGCCTTCAGCGGCCCGCTCACATTGCCCAGCCGGGCCTCGGCGACATCCCGGCGCAGGTGGTCCAGCAGCCAGTGCCGGAAGTCGTCCCGCCCGGTGAAGGTCCGCTCGCCGTACGGACGCTCGATCCGCTGCCAGTCCCACCGCTCACCGGGCGGTACCGCGTACCGGTCGAGCAGGGCCACTTCCCCGGCCCCGGCAAGACCGGCCCCGGCAAGACAGGACCGTACGAACTCATCGGCGGCCCCGGGCCCGTGGGCGGCCAGGATCCACGCCTCGTGGTAGACGGTGCGGACCTCCCGGTCGATCAGCGGCCAGATGTCACGGCGAAAGGTGACGGGCTGCCCGCCGTCCGCCGGCCGCCGCAGCCCGGCGATGACCTCCGGGGTGAGGAACCGGGGGTGGTGGCGGCCGAGTGCGCCCTTCTCGTTCTCGCCCCGGGCGTGGTACGGCACACCGCGCCGCGAACCGGCGTACAGGACCGGCTCGTTGCCGCTCGGGAGGTACACGAGTCCGGACTGACTCTCCTTGAACGTGCCGCCGCGGCCCTCGGTGAGCAGCGCCAGGTGGTCGAAGAAGTTCAGCCCAAGACCGCGCAGTGCCACCCGTGTGCCCGGCGGGATGCCGCTCAGATCGGCGTCGGCCGGGTTGGCGGGACCCACATAGGCCAGGCCGTGCCGGTCGGCGAAGGAGCGCAGCTCCCGTTCCTCCTGGCTCGGGGTCAGCTCCCCGTGGCCGAGGGCCAGGACCACCGCGTCCATCCCGGACAGCAGGCCGCCGTCCTCCAGGGTCACCGTCTGCCGCCCGTCCGGGGCGTCGTCCAGCGCGACCGCGGTCGCCCGGTGCGTGTGGACCGTCACTCGGGGAGCAGCGGTGCGCAGAAGGTGCCGGAACACCCACTTCAGGTAGTGGCCGTGGAATGCCCGGGTCGGGTAGGTGTCCGGGCCGAGCCGCCGCGCCTCGTCCAGGACCCGGTCCGGGCAGCCCTCGGCGAACGCTCCCAGGCTGACCATGCGCGCCCACTCGTACAGGCTTGGCCCCGGCACCGACGGCCCCGCACAGTCCACGCTGTCGTCGGTGAACAGGGTCACCTGGGAGGCGACCGTGTTCATCAGCAGCTCGCCCGGCTGGTCGGTACGCCACACCGCGCCCGCGCCGGGCGGGTACGGGTCGACGAGGTGGACAACGACCGGACGGGTGGTCCCGGTGGTGCCGTCGGCGTTGGCGCAGATCCGCTCCAGGACCGAGAGCCCGCGTGGACCGGCACCGATCACACAGATGACGAGGGCGTCACCGGGCCCGCTCTGTGCCGGCCCGGTCATTCCCCGCCCAGCCCGTCGCGCCAGCTCGGCCGCAGCGGCTTCCAGCCCAGCGCCGCACGGGCCCGGTCGTTCGCCGCCCCGCGCGCCGCGGTGAGTTGGTGGGCCATGAACCAGCCGAGCAGCCGGGGCGCCATCGCCGCCGGAACCGTGCGCGGGGGCGGGCCGCCCAGCGCGCGGGCGTAGTGCGGCAGCCACTGCGCGGCCGAGGCCGGGTCGTCGTCCGTCACGTGGAAGACCCCGGTGGCATCCGACTCGACGGCCGCCACCGCCGCTCCCACGGCGTCCTCCACATGCAGGAACGAGGTGACCCCGGAGCCGCCTTCGGGCAGCGGAAGCTTCCCGGCCAGCACCCGCTGCCCGGTCCCGCCGTCGCGGGCGTACGCGGTCTCGGCGCCGTACAGCGTGCCGTACCGCAACACCGCGCCCGCGAGGTCCGGGCCACCGCCCAGGACCAGCCGCTCCAGCGCGGCGACAGCCCGTACGGTGGCGGCCCAGCCCGGGTCGGGGGCGTCCACGTAGAGCGGCGCGTCCTCGTCGAGGACCGGATCCCCGGCCGGGGCGGCGGCGAAGGCGATGGACTGCGCGACCAGCCGCCGCGCACCGGCCGCCCGGGCCGCCGCGACCAGGTTGGCGGTGCCCTCGGTACGCAGCCGCGCGGTCAGTGCGAAGGCCCCCGCGGGGTCGTCGCGCAGCAGCCGCAGCGCCGACATCTGGTGGACGACCACCTCGGGCCGGGCGGACGACACCGCCGACAGCAGGGCCTGACGGTCGAGGGCGTCGGCGGCCACGACCGCGTCCGCATCCGGGGCCCCTGCCCGGGACTCGTGACGTACCAGCGCGCTCACCTGGTGTCCTCGCGCCCGCAGCGCGCCCACCAGCGGATGTCCGACCACTCCGGTGGCCCCGGCGACCAGCACCCGCACGGCTCAGCCCTCCCCACCAGAAGCGACAGGAGCGACAGGAGTGGCGACCCGCATCAGCAGGCGGCACGCCTTGTCCCCGTCCCGCAGACAGCTCTCGGCCCGGTTCTCCGTCAGGGTCACGCCGAGTCCCTCGGACCAGCCCGCGTGGATGTCGGTGCACGGGCACCGGTAGCCCTCCAGCGAACCGGACATCCGCACCATGGTGATGGCGAAGTTCCGCCGCAGGGTGAGCACGATCAGGTCGTCACCCTCCACCTCGGTGGAGGCGTTGCGCAGTTCCGGCGGGAACATGCGGTCCCCGCAGTCGTCGTAGCGGCGGCGCAGCTCCTCCAGGTCCTTGCCGCTGTCGCCGGTGCCGGGGAGCGGGCCGCTCCGGCGAGCGACCTGCTGCGCGACCTTGAGGGCGACCTTGCGCATCGCCTCGGCGTTGATCTCGTTCGCGGCCTGCTGCCCGAACCGCGCGGCCACTCCCTGGTACCAGTTGGCGTCGTGCTGCCACCACAGCCGGTACGCCTCCGACGCCCGGGCGCGGTGGTTGACTTCGTCGGCACCCGTTTCCGTACTCATGCGAGCTCCTTGGCGGCGAAGCGGTCGCGCATCACGCGTTTGAGGACCTTGCCGGTGGCGCCCTTGGCCACGTCGTCGGGCTTCATCGGCACGGCCCGGGTCACCGGGGGGAATCCGGCTCCCGACAGGACCGCGTTGACCCGCCCGGTCCACGCCTCGTCGCCGTCTCTGTCGTCGTTGTCGTCGGCGCCGTCGTGCGTGAGCTGGAGCAGCGCGTACGCCTCGGCTTCTCCGTCGCCGTCCCAGTCCGCCCGTACGCCGGCCGGGGCGACCCCGACGACGGTGCAGTCGGCCAGTTCGGGCAGCTCCCGCAGCAGCAGTTCCTCGGTGCGGGTGCTGAACAGGATTCCGTCGCGGGTCCGGATGGCGTCGGTCGCCCTGTCCAGGTGGTAGAAGTTGCCTTCCTCGTCCTGGTAGGCGAGATCCCCGGGAAGCCAGTAGCCGCCCAGCCGCATCCGGTTCCAGGTCAGCGAGTCGTTCCAGTAACCGGGCGTGATCGTCGGCGACTTCAGGCCGAGGCGGCCGATCTCCCCGGGCGGCAGCGGGGTGCCGTCCTCGGCGAGCACGGCGGCCTCGGCGAAGCTGAACGGCTTGCCGATGCAGCGTGAGTACGCGGAGGTGTCCTTGGTGTGCCGGTTGTGGAAGATCGAGTGGCCGACCTCGGAGGAGCCGAGCCCGTCGATGAAGACGGAACCCTCGACCCGCCTGCGGCGCAGAACCCCGCCGTCCCTGCTGATCTCCTCGCGAACGCCATGCCGCACCAGGGCCCGGATATGCGCCTCGTGCGCCGCGTCGCCGGTGTTGAACCACACCTCGACGCTGGACAGGTCACGGGCCTCCAGGTTCTCCCCGGCCATCTCACCGAAGGTTCCGGCGAAGGCCAGTACCGTGCTCGGCCGGAACTCCTCGATGGCGTCGAGCACTTCGGTGCCGCGCTGGCTGGAGAGCAGCTTGATGTCCGCGCGCAGCAGCAGGCAGTACAGCAGAGTCGCGATGGAGGCGTTGTGCGGGCCCGGCAGCGCCACCAGGGTGCGCGCCATGTCGGCTCCGGTGGAGTAGCGCAGCCGGTGCACCTGCGAGTACATGAGCGTCCGGTGGGTGTGCGGCACGCCCTTGGGCATGCCGGTGGTCCCGGAGGAGTGCGAGATGATCACCGGGTCGGTGGGGTCGTGCCGGTACGGGTACGACTGCGGCAGCCGCTCGCGGAACTCCGGCCCGATCACGTCGGCGGTCACGCAGAAGCCGAGCCCCGACTCCGGGCCCGACAGCACGGAGTGGTGCTCGGCGTCCGTGAACGCGCCCACCGCACCCTGACGGCGCACGTACTCGCGGGCGATCTCGGGGCGCAGGTTGCCGTTGACGAGCGACGGGATCGCGCCGAGAGACGTCAGGGCCAGGTAGTTCACCGCGTTCTCGGCACTGGAGTGGGAGTGCACGGCGACCGGGTCGCGGGGTGCCACGCCGTGGGCCGCGTACCAGCCCGCGTACGTCTCGACGACCTCGCAGAGCTGACGTAGCGTCAGCACCTCGGGACGGCGGCCGTCCGGCGTCTGCCAGTTGCCGTCCGTCCGCAGCACGGGCTCGTCGAGCGGGCGGCCGTACGCCTTCAGGCGCTCCAGGATGTTGCCGGCGCCGAGTTCGGTGTCGGAGCAGATCCGTGCCCGCTCCTGCCTACTGATGAGCATGGTTCTCCGTCTCGTTCCTTGCTTCAGCGCCGGCGGTGAGGATGAATGCGGGCGACCGGGGCTCGGTCACCAGGAGGTGGCTGCCGCCGTCCCGCAGCAGTCGGCGGTGGGCGGCGGCCAGGTCGAACAGGCCCTGGATGCTTCCGGGATGCCCGGCCGCCCCTGTGTCGTCGGCGTCGTACGCCTCGGCCGACCGGACCGACACCGGTGCCTCGCCTCCGGGACGGCCCAGCAGCACTGCCGCCGCCAGGCCGGCGGTCGCGGGCAGGTCCGGGACCGGGCGGCCGCTGTCGGCGGCCAGTTCCCGGTACGCGGCGGCCAGCCGCTCGCCACCTCCCAGCTCCACGCCCAGCACCAGGACCCGGTCCAGCTCCGGGTCCTCCAGCAGCAGATCGGCCATGGCCAGCAGTTCGGCCACGGGGTCGTCGAGAGTGGAGAGGCTGAACGTCTGCCCGGTGATCCCGAACTCCTGGCTCGTATAGCCCAGTACGGCATTGGCGGTGGCCTGCATGAACAGCAGCGGGTTGTGGACCCGGCCGGAGACCATGCGCCGGCTGGCCAGGTCCGCCGTCGTGGTGTCCCCCATCAGGGTGGCCAGCGCCACGGCGGTACGTGCGCCGTCCCCGGGCCGTTCGGTCAGGCACTGCCTGCTGACCTCGTACGCCAGCGGGCTGAAGGCCGACTCCACGAAGCCGGGCAGTCGCGGCAGCGGGATGTCTGTGTTGTCTGCGTTGGCCTCGGACTCGGGCTGCCCGGTGCCGTGGGTCGCGGTGGCGGTCGCGAGGATGCCGAGGGGCGAGCGGAGTACCGTCTTCTCGATCTTCTCCGTCGTCATGGCCGCTCCAGCACGAGTGCGGTGTTGGCGCCCCCGAAGGCGGCGTTGATGGTGAGGGCCCGGCGCGGGTCGGCCTGGCGCGGCTGGTTCGGTACGTAGTCCAGGTCGCATTCGGGGTCCGCGCGGCCGAATCCGGCGGTCGGCGGCAGTACGCCGTCCATCAGGGCCAGCATCGTGATCACGAACTCCACGACGCCCGCCGCCTCCAGGAGGTGGCCGGTGGTGCTCTTGGTGGAGCTGACCGGTATCGACTCGGCCCGCTCCGGGAAGGCGGCTCGCAGTCCTCGGGTCTCGGCACCGTCGTTGTACTTGGTGCCGGTGCCGTGGGCGTTGACATAGCCGAGGGTCGCGCCGTCCGGGTCGCCGGCGAGCCGCAGCGCCTGGCGTGCCGCGCGGGCCAGGCCGACACCCTCCGGGTGCGGCTGGGCGATGTGGTGGGCGTCCGTGGCCGCGCCCCAGCCCGCGATGGTCGTCAGCGGCCGGGCACCGCGGCGCCGGGCGTGCTCGGCGGACTCCAGCACGACGGCCGCCACCCCGTCACCGAGCAGCAGCCCGCTGCGGTCGGCGCTGAACGGGCGCACCATGCCGTCGCGGGACAGTGCCCGGCCGGAGTCGAACTTGCCGAAGGTCTCCTCCTCCACCAGGTATCCGCCCGCGCAGACCGCCGTGTCGATCCGGCCGGAGGAGATCAGCCGGCACGCGTGGATGATCGCGGCGGCGGAGGCGACACAGGCATTGGTGAAGGTGAGCCGCGGCCCGGTGAGCCCGAGGCCGCCGGCCAGCAACTCGGTTAGGTGCGCGGGCACGGCGTCGGCGTTCCGGCCCGTTGCGCTGTCCGGGCCGTTCGGGTCGCCTGGACTGTCCGGGACGGGCTCTGGGGATGGGGACGGGGAGTCGGCGGCGGTTCGCCAGTAGCGGGTGACGCTGGTGTGGTCCCCGGCGACGCCGAGCAGGACCGCCGCCTCCGTGCCCGGGCTCAGGCCGGCCATGTCGAGGGCTTCCGCGCCGCACCGGGCGAGCGCGTGCCGCAGCGCCCAGTCCTCGACAGCGTCGGGTCCGTCCGGGGCTGCGGCAGCCATCGGCGTACGGTACGGGCCGGTGTCGAACCTCGTGGTGGGTCCGAACGAGGGGACGCCCGCGAAGACCCCGCGCCGGAGGGCCTCGGCGCCCGTACCGAACGCGGTGCGTACGCCGAAACCGGTCACCGTCACCTCACCGCTCATCGCCGCCGCCTCCCTCCGCCCGGTCCGTCTGGGCGGCGCGCAGAAACGCGGTGAGCCGCCGGAGCGAGGTCAGCCCGGCGATGTCCTCGTCGGTGGGCTCCACGACCAGGCCATAGCGCTCCTCCACCACGTGCAGCAGCCACACCAACCCGAGGGAATCCAGGACCAGTTCGGCATCCTCGCCCAGGTCGTCCGGCAACCCGGGGAAGATCTTGCGGTCCGACAGCAGCTCCCGGACGGTGTCGGTCGTGATGGCGGACAGCGAGGAGCCCGCGTCGCTGGCCGTGGCTCCCGCGCTCATGCCTTCGCACCGCGTCGGACGACCTCGGCGACGAGTCCGCCGAGGGTCAGGGAGGCCAGGGACTCGATGTCGGTGTCCGGGATCTCCACTCCGAACCGCGTCTCCAGCCGCAGGGTGAGCTCGATGAGGCTCAGTGAGTCCACATCCAGCCCGCCGACGGTCACCGGACTCTCGTCCGTGATGCCGTCGCGGCTCGTCAGGATGTTCATCTCGTCGATGACAGAGGCCAGGACGAACTCGCGGATCTCGTCTTCCAAGGTTGACGTACTCATGATCAGAATCTCCAGTGAGTGGTTCACGTGAGTGAGTTGGGCGCCCCTTCATGCGGGCGCCAGGGGGACGCGCCCCTTTAGGGGCGCGGGGAACTGCGCGACCAGCCACAACGCACCCGCAGACAACAAACAACCGGCGTACCCCGGCTCACCCAGCGGAGCGAAGCGCATCCGCCTGGCGCACCAGCTTTCCGTTGGACGTGCGGGGCAAGGACTCCAGGACCCGGATCACCCGCGGCAACTTGTAGTCGGCCAGCCGCTCCCGGCACCAGCGCAGCAACTCCTCGGCGGAGGGCGGCTCGTACCCGGCGGCCACCGCGACATACGCCTCGGTCATGCCCTCGTGGACCAGGACCGCCTGCTCGACCGCCGGGTGCTCGCGGATCACGTTCTCGACCTCGGTGAGGTCCACCTTGAGCCCGCCGATCACGACGAGGGAGTCAGCGCGGCCGTGCACCCGGACCGCTCCTGTGCCGTCCACCGTGGCCCGGTCGCGGGTGTGCAGCCAGCCGTCCGCGTACTGCGTACCGCCCGAGTCGAAGAGATAGGGCGACTCGTCGAGGGCGACGTCCAGTTCGCCCTCGTGCTCACGCAGCACCACACCCGGTGCGGCCCGGCCGACCGACGGTCGCAGCGTGCCGCCGACGTCGATGGCGACGATGCCGGTCTCCGTGGTCCCGTACGCCTCGCCGACCGGTACGCCGTAGCGTTCGGCGAACCGTGCCGCGACCTCCGGGGGCATCAGCTCACCGCCCGACACCGCGATCCGCAGGTCGGGCAGTGCGGGGGGATCGACGGCGGCGGCGAGCAGTTCGTAGTGCATCGGCACCCCGAAGACGGCGGTGATCCGGTGTTCCACCGCGGTCCGCAGCAGGTCACGGGCGGAGACGCGGGGTGCGAAGACGACAGAGGCACCGGCCGCCAGCGAGTGCAGCAGCCCGCCGATCAGGCCGAAGCTGTGCGCCGTCGAACTGAGCAGCAGCAGCCGGTCGCCCTCGCCCGGCATGCCGGGGACCGCGGCGAACGCCTCCACCTCGGCGGCGAGCGAGCGGGCGGTCCTGCCGATCACCTTCGGCTTCCCGGTGGAGCCCGAGCTGAACTGGACCAGCCGGTGTCCGGTGGTGGCGGCCCGGCCGGTGCCGCGGCGCTCGGTGACGACCTCGTACTCGGGCCGGAAACCGAACGTCGCCCGGACGTTGACACCGGCGCTGACCATGAACTGCGGCCGGCAGGACACGCAGAGCGCCTCCACCTCGGCCGGTTTGAGCCGGAAGTCGAAGAGCAGCACCTGGGCGCCCAGCCGCCACAGCGCGAGCAGCACCTCGACCTGGGTGAAGCTGGGCGGCGTCCGCAGGCCCACCGTGCTGCCGGGGCCGATGCCGTATCCGGCGAAGACGGCGGCCTGCTTGCCGACCCGCTCCCTCAACTCGGCCCGGGTGACGGTCTCCTGCTGGTGCGTCAGATACCGCAGTCCGTCGTCCCGCGCGTCGAACAGCCGCTGGATGAAGGGACCCATCTCGTCGTCCGCGTCATCCACGAGGTCAACTGACTCACCCATCAGACCTCCTTGCAGAACTCGCCGATCGGCAGGCCCACATGGCGCTTGTCCTGGGCCAGATAGCCGAGCAGCTCGTCGCCGGTCTGCAGTTCGGTGACGTTGAGGACCTTCCCGCCCGGGCCGAGCACCCGTACGTGCCAGTCGTCCTGCACCGTCAGGCTGACCAGCTGTCCGTCCTCGGCGTGGGTGCGGATCTCAAGGAGCGGCCGGGATTCGAGTTTGGCCCGGCCGACCACGACCCGCCGGGTGCGGCCGTCGGCGCCGACCGCCAGCAGGGCCATCCCGGAGCCGACCTCGCTCAGGTAGCTGGTGCGGTTTTCGGGCCCCAGCGTGTACGAGTGCAGGGCACCGGCGTTGACCCGGAACGGCCTGGTCGGCATGTACGGCAGCGGATGGGTCTCGCTGCAGCAGAGCACGAACCCGGAGGAGTACGAGCCGACGAGGATGCCTTCGTCCTCATCGAAGTGCGAGCAGGTGTCCACGCAGACCCGGTCGCCGAGCCCGACGTGCCGGATGCTCTCCACGGTCAGCGTGGACAGCTCCAGCTGGGGCGTGGTGGCCTCCAGCAGCCGTGCCAGCGCGAACACCTCGTCGGCGCTGCGGGGCGCGTAGAGGATGCCGTCCGAGCCGCGCTCAAGGACGTCGAAGACGATCGCGGCCTCTTCCAGATCGTCGACGACCGTCACCAGCTTGCCGTCGGCGGAGTCCGCTGCGGCGAGCACGATCTCCAGAGGGATCTTGGTCGGGTCGGCGAAGTGGATGACGGTGTACGGCAGCGCCACGGCGCCCGCGCACGACAGTTGCAGGGTGCGGTCGTCCCGTACGTCGATGAGGCCGACGGCGGGTGTGCCATCGGCGGCACGGTTGTCGGCGGCGAGCGCGTCCAGCTCGTCCTGGGTGCTGAACTGCCGCAGCAGGACGTCGATTCCGGCTCCGGCCGGGGAAGTGACGGCGGCTGAGGAAGTGGCGTCGACCGCGGACTTCGCCTCCTTGGCGCCCTTGGCGTTCTTCGTGCCCCCGGTGCCCTGCGCCTCCTTGTCGCCCGGCTTCTTCGCGCCGGCCGTGGCCGGACTCGCGGGGACCAGCACCCGGGTGATGGTCGGGGGCAGCGTCCCGAGCAGCTCGGCATCGGTGGCCAGCACCCCGGCCATCCGGGTGTGGATGGCCGCGTCCACCACCGCCTGGAGCTGCGGCCGTGGGACTTCACGGAGATCGATCCACGCGAACCTCATGCGACACCTGCCCCGATCGTCGAGTAATGAGTCATGCCCATGTCATTGGTCGTTCCGTCTGGATGCGTCGCCTGCCTGGTGTCCTCCGGCGTGGTGCCGCCCGCGCCGCGGCCGTGCACGACCGCGGCGAGCCCAGCCACCAGAGAGGCGGGCGAGGGGGCCGAAAAGATCCGGCGACCGACGGCCAGCCCCTGACAGCCGGAGGCCATCACCGCGGTGCCGTACTCGATGAGGTCGGAGCCGTCCGGCGGCCCTCCGGCCGCCAGGACCGGGATGGGGCTGTGGGCCACCACCTCGCCCATCCGCTCGAGCGGCAGGGCGACAGAGGTCTTCACCATGTCGGCGCCCAGGTCCGCGGCGACATTGACCAGATGCGCGAGGAGGGCGGGATCGCGCGGGTTGTCGATCCGAGGGCCCCGCGGGTAGATCATCGCGATCAGCGGCATGCCCCAGTCATCACAGGAGCGGGCCACCGCCCCCAGATCCGCGAGCTGCTGACCCTCGGTGTCCGAGCCGATGTTCACATGGACGCTGACCGCGTCCGCGCCGAGCCGCAGCGCTTCCTCGACGTCGCCGACCAGCACCTTGGCATCGACATCGGCGGAGCAGGCGGTGCTGGCGCTCAGGTGCACCACCAGCGCGCAGCTTCTGAGGACCTCCGGCGCGAGGGCACGGGCACGTCCCTTGTGGACGATGATCCCGTCGGCCCCGCCGGCCACCAGCGCCCGCAACAGATCGTCCCATTGGCCGGCGGGGACGAGCGGGCCGTCCGACACGCTGTGGTCGAGCGGGACGAACAGATATCGGTCATCACCCGCCAACGACAGTCTTCGTAGACGCAATGACTTGCCAGTTTTCAGCATGGATAATGCGCCTCCCCAGCCCAAAAGGCTGAATGGCAAAGGTCCGGCAGCGGCTTTCCCGTTTGGGGTTCCGGTGTCCGAAAAACGATGGTCGTAGAACTTTCAAGTTCAACCCCGCGTAAGCATTCATGGGCGATCTCCGGTTTGGCAAGGTGTGATCCCGGGTGAATTTCTATGCCAAAGGCTGCAAGAATATTGAAAGCGAATTGACAGGAATGATGGGGTTGACGGCGCCGAGGTGTGGTGTTCGTGGTGGATTTGTGCAGTAAATGGTCAGAAGGTGGGCACGGCGTGCTGTATACACACTCAGACGGCCTCCCCCTGCTCGCAGCCGCATCGAGGCCCTATTGTTTGTTGGTGCCACGTGTCAACGGGCTCTTATTCTTTCGCGGATCCCGGCGACCTTGTTCGGCGAATCGGACGAGGCGGCAACCTTGTTGAAATTGAATTCCCGGGATTAGGGTGACAGGCGCACTCCGGTTCGTGTTACATGCGAGGCCGTCCCCCACCTGGACCCGGACCGTTCCCCCGCTCCGGGCGTACCGGAAGTGATCCCCCATGCCCGATTCGACTTCCAAGACCGTTCCCGAGACCGCCGGCCCCAGACCGGCAGCGTCACCATCGGCAGCCACGAAGGGCGAGGCGTCGCGGGTAGCCGTCGCGAGCCTGGTCGGCACCACGATCGAGTACTACGACTTCGCCGTGTACGGCACCGCCGCCGCGCTCGTCCTCGGACCTGCCTTCTTCCCCTCCGGCAATGCCACCGCTTCCTCCCTGGCCGCGTTCCTCACGTTCGCCGCGGCCTTCCTCTCCCGCCCTCTCGGCGTCGTACTGTTCGGGACGATCGGTGACCGGCTGGGCCGCCGACGGGCCCTGGTCATCTCGCTGTTACTCATGGGTGTGGCGACGGTCGGCGTCGGACTGCTGCCGACGTACGAGACCGCCGGACTCCTCGCTCCCGTACTGCTGGTGACGCTCCGTCTGCTGCAGGGCGTGAGCATGGGCGGCGAGTGGGGCGGGGCGGTGCTGCTCGCCGCGGAGCACGCGCCACCCGGACGCCGCGCGCTGTACGCGGCCATCCCGAACGTCGGCCCCTCGCTCGGCTTCCTCCTCTCCACCGCCGTCATCCTGCCCACCCTCAACATCGCCGGCCAGGACGGCTTCGCGGACGGCGCCTGGCGGATCCCGTTCCTGCTCAGCATCGTGCTCTTCGTGATCGGCCTGTGGGTGCGGTCGACGGTCTCCGAGTCACCGGTGTTCAGCTCGGCGGCCGGCCGTACGGCACCCGCACCCGCACCCGTGTCCCGTTTTCCGCTCGGTGCGCTCCTCAAGCAGCACCCCGGCCGGCTGCTGCTCGGCACCGGCGCGGCGATCGGCGGCTCGGCCGTCTACTACCTGACGATCGTCTACAGCCTGTCGTACGCGCCGCAGTCGCTCGGCATCTCCCGGAACACGATGCTGACCGCCGCGAGCATCGGCGCGGCGGCCGGAATCGCCGTCACCCTCCCGATCGCCAGGCTGGCCGACCGGATCGGCCGTCGCCCCCTGATGCTCACCGGAGCCATCGGCAGTGTGGTGTGGGCCGTGCCGATGTACGCGTCGCTGAGTTCACGCAACGCCCTGGTGATCACCGGCGCCTACACCGTCGGACTCATGCTGCTGGCGGTGATGTTCTCCCCCATGGCAACCTTCCTCGCCGAACTCTTCCCCGCCCGCCTGCGCTACACCGGAGCCTCCGCCACCTTCATCCTCGCCAACACCCTCGGTGGCGGCTTCGCCCCGACCATCGCCACCTGGCTGAACAGCCACTGGGACTCCCCGCTCGTACTGGGCTTCTACACCGGCGGCCTCTGCCTGCTGAGCCTCCTGTGCCTACTCGCCCTGCCGGAGACCCGCGACCACGAATTCGACGCCTGACTGGCTGACAGTTCGTATCCCTGCCCCACCCGGCGGACCTCACCACCCGGCCTGTCGGACCGGGGTTCGACGCTCTGACGTTACGTCACGACGAGGAGACCGGCAGGACATCCGGTGACAGCGCCGCCGCGTGTGCCGTCGCCGCGGTCATACGGCGGCGATGGTGGCGGCGGCACAGGACTTCGTAGCCGATGTCGTCCGCCTGGTTGACGTCGCCGACGACGACCTGGGCACCCTCGACGACCATCGCGCCGCCTATCGTGCGGGCGTTGTGCGTGGCGCGGGCGCCGCACCAGCACAGGGCCTCGACCTGGAGGACCTCGACCCGGTCGGCGAGTTCGACGAGGCGCTGGGACCCCGGGAACAGCTTGGAGCGGAAGTCGGTCGTGATGCCGAAGGCGTAGACATCGAGGCCCAGATCGTCGACCACGCGCGCGAGTTGGTCGATCTGCTCCGGCGCGAGGAACTGCGCCTCGTCCGCGATGACGTAGTCCGCGCGGCCACCGTGGGAGAGGTGGTCGACGAGGTAGGCGTACAGGTCCTGCCGGTCCTCGACCTCCACCGCGTCCGTGACCAGCCCGAGCCGGGACGACAGCTTGCCCTCGCCCGCACGGTCGTCGCGCGTGAAGATCACGCCCTGCAGTCCGCGCGCCGAACGGTTGTGCTCTATCTGGAGAGCCAGCGTCGACTTCCCGCAGTCCATCGTTCCGGAGAAGAACACCAGCTCGGGCATGGGGAGGTGAGCACCTTTCGGCAAAGATCTACGAGAGTGGGCGTCAGGAGCGTACTTCGAGCAGCGGGACCAGCTGCTCGGCAGGGGTCATCGAGCCGTGGTTGCCGACCATCGCCGACTCCTTCGGCTCCCGCTCCGAGGCGATGATCAGTACGTCGTCCCGTGCCGCCGCGACGACGTCGCCGATCCGGTCGTACACCCGCTCGTCGCATTCCCCGGGCTGCCCGAACCAGCCCGCCGCGATCGCCTCGTCCCGCGACGCCACCCAGAACTGCTCGCCGAGCACCTCGCGCCAGCAGGTCAGTACGTCGTTCTCGGCGCCCGGCACCGCGTAGACGTGGCGGGCGCGGCCCTCGCCGCCCAGCAGGGCGACACCGGCGCGCAGTTCCCAGTCCTCGTCGAAGTCGATGCGGTGCTGCTCGTCGAAGGGGACGTCGATCATGCCGTGGTCGGCGGTGACGTACAGCGCGGTGCGTGGCGGCAGTTGCTCGGCGAGGCGCTGGACCAGCCGGTCGACGTACATGAGCTGGCCGCGCCAGGTGTCGGAGTCGACGCCGAAGCGGTGGCCGGCGCCGTCGAGTTCGGCGTAGTACGTGTAGACGAGCGCGCGGTCGCCTGCGGCCAGTTGCTCGGCCGCGAGGTCCATGCGGTCCTCGCCGGTCAGCCGCCCGTGGAACGTTCCGCCGCTGAGCGCCACCTTCGTCAGCGGCGTGTTCTGGAAGGCGGGAGAGGACACCTGCGCCGCGTGCACGCCCGCGTCCTGGGCCAGCTGGAAGACCGTGGGGTACGGCTGCCAGGGGCGCGGCGCGGTCCACGGATGCCAGCGCAGCTGGTTCATCAGCTCGCCGGTGGCCGGATTACGGACGGTGTATCCGGGCAGGCCGTGGGCGCTCGGCGGCAGGCCGGTGCCGACGGAGGCGAGGGAGGTCGCGGTGGTCGCCGGGTATCCGGCGGTGATCGGACGGCCCGTGCCCCCGCGCGAGCTGCTGATGAGGGAGGTCAGGAAGGGCGCCTCCTGCGGGTGCGCCTTCAGCTGCTCCCAGCCGAGGCCGTCGATCAGGAACACGCAGTTGCGGTCGGCGGCGGTCAGCTCCGGAATGGTGGCGGTCATTCCGGGTACGTCCATGCCGGCGGCCAGTGTGGGGAGCAGGTCGGCGAGTGAGCCGCTGCCGTACTCGGGCCGGGGGGCGGAGTCGACGGTGAGGGGTTCCGGGTGGGTGTCCCAGGCTGGCTGAACCATCAGCTGTCGAGATCCGCGGTCGCCTCGGAGAGCGACTGGGCGAAGGCGAGAGCCTGACGGACCGTCTCCGGGCCGTCGCCGGCCTCGCTGACCCGCAGACTGAGGTCGTCGGCCGTGGAACTGCCCGTGTAGCCGTGGTCGGCCTCGCAGTTGGGGTCGCCGCAGGCGGCGGGCTCCAGGTCGAGCCGGGAGACGGCGCCCCAGCCGATGGTCAGCACGACCTCGCGGGGCAGCGTGCCCGGCGTGTACGACTCCGGGTTGGCGACGACCCGGCTGACCACGACGGACGAGATCCGGCTGAGCTTGACCGACTCGGTGGAGGTCGTGGCGTACGGCGTCGGGGAGGTGCTGTCGGCCGCCTGCTCGTCGGTGTGGCTGACGATGAAGCGGTTGCCGGTGAGGACGAGCACCGTCACATGCCGCCGCACCTCGTTCTGGTCGAACGTGGTCTCCTGGTGGACCAGGAACGACCGCATGGGCTCGCCGCCCACAGCGGCCTCCACCGCCTCGGCCACGAGGGCCGGGTAGTAGCCGCTGCGCTCGATCGCCGCTCGCAGCCCCTGGGTCGTCGTACTGGTCTTGGCCATGACGCCATCCTACGGGGGGCCACTGACTGCGAGGCACCGGTCACGTCGGTCTCTAGTACGCCGGAAGCGTTCGCGGGCCGAGGTCGTCGCGGGCGGGCGGGGGTGCCAGCCGTACGGAGGCTCCGAGCACGCTGACTCCGCGCTGGGCCACTACGACCGGCTCCAAGGTCACCGCGACGACCTCCGGGTGGTCGTCCACCAGCCGCGACACCCTCAGCAGCAGTTCCTCCAGGGCCGGGGTGTCGACTGGCGTCGAGCCGCGCCAGCCGAACAGGAGCGGTGCCGTCCGGATCGACCGCACCAGCGAGGCCGCCTCCCGGTCGGTGACCGGGACGATCCGGTGCGCCGTGTCGTCGAGCAGCTGGGAGGCGGCCCCGGCGAGCCCGAACGACAGCACCGCCCCGGCCGCCGGATCGATCACCGCCCGTACGACGGTGTCCACCCCGCGCGGCGCCATCCCCTGCACCACCGGCCGCAACTCCTCCGGCTTCCCGAACAGCTCCGTCAACTCGGCGTAAGCCCTGCGCAGTTGCTCCTCGTCCGCCAGATCCAGCCGTACGCCGCCCAGATCGGCCCGGTGCCGCAGGTGCGGGGCCGTGGCCTTGAGGGCGACGGGGTAGCCGAGGGCGTCGGCGGCCATGGCGGCGTCATCGGGTGAAAGCGCGGGGAGAGCCCGGTGCACCCCGATCCCGTACTTCCCGAGCAGCTCGCACGTCTCCTCGGTCCCCAGGGTCAGCCCCTGCCCCCGCGCCAACAGCCCATCGATCAGCTGGGCAGCACCCTTCTCATCGATGTCCTCGTACTCGGGCACCTTGCCGGGTTCGGCGGCATCACGCCGCCACTGCGCGTACTTCACGGCTTCCCCGAGAGCACGGACGGCGCGCTCGGCGGCGGGATAGGCAGGGATGGGTTCCGCCCAGCCGCGGGCAGTCGTGCCGCCTGGGGCGGCACGGGTGGGCGCGGGCGGCGCCCCGTCAGCGCCGGGCTGCGCGACCCGCCCCCGCCCAGCGCCGACGCCGGATGCGCCGGAACCGGCCTGTGGTGCAGTACTCGCCGCAGCCGACAACGCCTCCGCCAGCCCCCCAAGCTCCACATGCACCACCAGCACCGGCTTCCCGGGAACCTCCGCCGCAGCCGACCGCAACGCCTCCGCCAACATCGCGTCCCCGACCGACGACTCCCCGATCGCCGGTATCGCCGTCACCACCACCGCATCGCACGCGTCATCCGCCAACACCCGCGACAACGCCGCATGGAAGTCCGCCGCGGTCGCCCCCGTGGTCAGGTCCAGCGGAGCCAACGGCCGCAGCCCCTCGGAGAGACACGCGTCGTACGTCAGCAACCCCAACGACTCCGAGTTCCCCAAGATCGCCACCCGAGGCCCCGCAGGCAGCGGCTGACGCGCGAGCAACAGCCCCGCATCGACCAGCTCGGTGATCGTGTCCACCCGGATCACCCCGGCCTGCCGCAGCAACGCGGAGACCGTGGCATGCGGCAACCGCGTCGCCCGCACCGCATGCCCCTGCGGCGCCGCACCGCCGTGCCGCGCACCCTGCACGACGACCAACGGCTTCGCCGCCGCCGTACGCCGGGCGAGCCGGGTGAACTTGCGAGGGTTGCCGATGGACTCCAGGTACATGAGGACGACGTCGGTCTCCGGGTCGTCGTACCAGTACTGCAGGACGTCGTTCCCGGACACGTCCGCCCGGTTGCCGGAGGACACGAAGGTGGACACGCCCGTGACCCCGGTGACCCCGCCCCCGCGCCGCTGCAGCCGGGACAGCAGCGCGATCCCGATGGCGCCGGACTGGGCGAAGAGCCCGATGCGGCCGGGGCGGGGCATCTCGGGGGCGAGGGACGCGTTCAGCCGTACGCCGTCGGACGTGTTGATGATCCCGAACGCGTTGGGGCCGATGATCCGCATGCCGTACGCGCGCGCGTGCCGTACGAGTTCCCGCTGCCGCTCACGCCCCTCGGGGCCGCTCTCGGCGTACCCGGCGGAGATCACGACGAGCCCCTGCACGCCGTGCTCGCCGCACTCGGTGACGACCTCGGGGACATGGTCCGCGGGCACGGCGACGACCGCGAGATCGACGGGCCCCTCGATGTCCCGCACGGAGCGGTAGGCCGGCACCCCGTCGAGTTCCTTGAGCTCCTCGGGGAGGGCCCTGTTCACGGCGTACAGACCGCCCGTGAACCCGGCGTCCCGGATGTTGCCGAGGACGCTGCGGCCCACGCCGCCGGGGGTGCGGCCGGCGCCGATGACGGCGACGGAGCCGGGCATCAGCAGCCGCTGCACGGACCGCGCCTCGGCGCGCTGCTCGCGCGCGTACTGCACGGCGAGCGACCGGTCGGTGGGTTCGAGGTCAAACTCCAGGCGTACGACGCCGTCCTCGAAGCTGCGCTTCTGGGTGTACCCGGCGTCCGTGAACACCTTGATCATCTTGGAGTTGGCGGGCAGCACCTCGGCGGCGAAGCGACGGATGCCGCGCTCGCGGGCGACGGCCGCGATGTGCTCGAGGAGGGCGGAGGCGACACCGCGCCCCTGATGGGCGTCCTGCACGAGGAAGGCGACCTCGGCCTCGTCGGCCGGCGCGGACGCGGGCAGCCCCTCGGCGCCGATGCGGTCATAGCGTACGGTGGCGATGAACTCGCCGCCGATGGTGGCCGCGAGTCCCACCCGGTCCACAAAGTCGTGGTGCGTGAAGCGGTGGACGTCCTTGGCGGACAGACGCGGGTAGGGCGCGAAGAAGCGGTAGTACTTCGACTCGTCCGAGACCTGCTCGTAGAAGCTGACCAGGCGCTCGGCGTCATCAACGGTGATGGGGCGGATGCGCGCGGTGCCGCCGTCGCGCAGCACCACGTCGGCTTCCCAGTGGGCGGGGTACTCGTGCCGGTCCGGCGCGCTCTGCATGGGGCCCAGAGTACGGCTCGCGTACGACAACGGCGCGAGGCAGTCTGTGGAGGACGGGAGTCGGGCCGAGGCCGCGGTCCGACGGCACTTCAAGGACGGGACGCAGGACCGTTCCGGCCTTGCTTCACGATATGGGAAACTGGTCTAGACAACCCTGAACACCTGAAGGGCAGCATCACATGGCTGAGCGCCGCGTCAACGTCGGCTGGGCCGAGGGTCTCCACGCCCGCCCCGCCTCCATCTTCGTCCGGGCCGCCACGGCCGCAGGGGTCCCCGTGACGATCGCCAAGGCCGACGGCAACCCCGTCAACGCGGCCTCCATGCTGGCTGTCCTCGGGCTCGGCGCCCAGGGCGGCGAGGAGATCGTGCTCGCCTCCGACGCCGAGGGCGCGGACGTCGCCCTCGACCGGCTGGCGAAGCTGGTCGCCGAGGGGCTCGAGGAGCTTCCCGAGACCGTCTGAGAAGCACAATTGAAGGGCTCGTCCGAATTTCCGGGCGAGCCCTTCGCATTTTCCGATCGCGGGCAGCAGAAATAATCCCCCGCGAATTAGACCCTCTTTGTATACGGCTCTTGTGTTAATGCCGCAGGCTCGTCATGTTTACGGCATGTTGCGAGTTCCTCACACGCTCCGTGCGCTCTCCCTGGACACCGAACCGCAGCCGGTGCACGACCGTCGAGCGCTCCGTGTGCTGCGCCGTGACCGCCCGCGCGCGCTCGCCGTCGCCGCGCGCCACCGCGTCGACGATCGCGCCGTGCTCCGCCCAGGACTCCACGGGGTTGGCCGGCGCCTCCACGGCGTACATCCAGGCGATCTTGTGCCGCAACTGGGTCAGCATCGAGGTCAGCGCGGGGCTGCCGGAGGCCTGGGCGAGCGTCTCGTGGAACCAGCCGCCCAGGGAGCGCAGATCCTCGCTGTTGCCCCTCCTGGCCCGCTCCTGCCCCAGCCTGACCAGGCCCCGCAGCACCTTGAGATGCGCCTCGGTGCGCCGCTGGGCGGCCCGGGAGGCGCCGAGCGGCTCCAGGAGCATGCGCATCTCCAGCAGGTCCGCGGCCTCCTGCTCGGTCGGTTCCGCGACGCACGCGCCCGCGTGCCGCCGGGTCACCACGAACCCCTCGGCCTCCAGCGTGCGCAGGGCCTCACGGACGGGGACGCGCGAGACGCCGTAGCGGCGCGCCAGGAGTTCCTCGGTGAGCCGGCTGCCGCGCTCGTAGACACCGGCGACGATGTCGTCCCGGATCGCCGTGCATACCGAGTGCGCCGGAATACGCATGACCGACCTCCGCTTTAATCCCCGTGAAACGTCGACGATTGACGCGTGTTCAGTGACTCTATGGCAATGAGCCGGAATTTCCGATGGCGGGCCGGAATCCATGGATATTTTTTGGACAGCCGGGGGTATGAAAGGCCGAAAGCCCCGGCTCGGGGAGCCGGGGCCTGGGGGCGCGGAGGGGTCTGCCGTCAGACGTTCACGCCGTGCGAGCGCAGGTAGGCGACGGGGTCCATGTCGGAGCCGTACTCCGCGGTCGTACGGGCCTCGAAGTGCAGATGCGCCCCGGTGACGTTGCCGGTCGCGCCGGAGAGCCCTATCTGCTGGCCAGGGGTGACGCTCTGGCCCACCGAGACGCCGATGGACGACAGGTGGCCGTACTGGGTGTACGTGCCGTCGTTCATCTTGATCACGACCTGGTTGCCGTACGAGCCCTCCCAGCCCGCCTCGACGACGGTGCCGCGGCCGACCGCGTGGACGGAGCTGCCGCTCGCGGCGTGGAAGTCGACGCCGGTGTGGCTGCCGGAGGACCACACGGAGCCGCCGGCTCCGTAGCCGGTGGAGACGTACGAGCCGGTGATCGGCAGGACGTAGCTGTTGAGGCGCTTGCGCTCGGCCTCGCGGGCGGCGCGCTCCTTGGCCTCGCGGGCCTGCTGCGCCCGCTCCGCAGCGGCCTTCTTCTTGGCCTCGGCGGCCTTCTTCGCGGCGGCGGCTTCTTCGGCGGCCTGCTGCTGGGCGGCGGCCTGTTCGGCGATCTGGTCGGCGGCGGCGCTGCTGAGGACCGGGATCAGGCCGGTCGTCTCGGCCGCCGGCTCGGCGGCGAGCGCGGGGGCGGCCAGGGTGCCGATGACGCCGGTGGTGGTGAGGGCCGCGACGCCCGCCGCGCGGGCGGTGGTGCGCTGGATACGGCTGGGACGGCGGTGCTTCCCGGTGGCGCGGGTGAACGCCATGTAGTGGCTGGTCCTTTCCTTCCTTCTCGCCTACCGGGTTAGCTGACGGGTTCGGAGCAGGAAGGTCTCCTACGGACCCCCTCGCGGCACGCGCGGGCGTCCGATTCACCCCAGGGACTACGTTGGTGGGTCCCCGGCTCCCCTGGCTCGCGCCGTGTGGGGACTCGGCGATGACTGTCCGGTGCCGCGGGTGCGGCGCAGTGCCTGACGGACAGCCCGGAAGACGCTAAACGGGACATCTTTCAATCCCCAAACGGATCACGGCTTTTGTAGCGCATGCCACAGGCCAGACAGGCAACCTCTCCCGTAATTCGGACATAAGGGAGCCCCGGTGACGCTTCCGTCACCGGGGCTCCACGCGCGCGTAGGCCGAGTGTTCGCCTCTGGGCGGCTCTACTCGGCGGACACGACGGTGACTTGGCCGATGCCGAGGGCCTCCACCGGCTCCTTGATCTGCGCCGCGTCGCCCACGAGCACCGTCACCAGACGGTCCACCGGGAAGGCGCGTACGGCAGCCGCGGTGGCCTCGACGGTGCCGGTCGCGGCGAGTTCCCGGTACAGCGTGGCCTGGTAGTCGTCCGGCAGGTACTGCTCCACCTGGTCGGCCAGTGTGCTGGCGACGGCCGCGGCGGTCTCGTACTTCAGCGGCGCCACACCGACCAGGTTCTGTACGGCGACATCGCGCTCGGCGTCGGTGAGCCCGTCGGCGGCGAGCGTCCGCAGCACCGTCCACAGGTCCTGGAGGGCGGGGCCGGTGTTCGGGGTGTCGACGGAGCCGCTGATGGCGAGCATCCCGGCGCCCGAGCCGTCCGGGGCGGACCTGAGGACCTGCCCGAACGCCCGCACTCCGTAGGTGTAGCCCTTCTCCTCGCGCAGGACACGGTCCAGCCGGGAGGTGAGGGTGCCGCCGAGGCAGTAGGTGCCGAGCACCTGGGCGGGCCACACGCGGTCGTGGCGGTCGACACCGACACGGCCGATGAGCAGCTGCGTCTGGACGGCGCCGGGGCGGTCCACGATGACGACGCGACCGGTGTCGTCGGCGGTCACCGGCGGCACCGGGCGCGGCTGCGCGGGTGAGCCGGTCCAGGCGCCGATCGTCTCGCCGAGCAGCGCGTCCAGGTCGATGCCGGTGAGGTCGCCGACGACCACGGCGGTGGCCGTGGCGGGACGCACATGCTTCTCGTAGAAGGTGCGTACGGCCGCGGAGTCGATGTTCTCGACCGTGTCCTCGGTGCCCTGGCGCGGACGCGACATGCGTGAGCCGGCCGGGAAGAGCTCCTTGGACAGCTCCTTGGCGGCCCGGCGGGAGGGGTTGGCCAGCTCGTGCGGGATCTCGTCGAGGCGGTTGCGGACGAGCCGTTCGACCTCGCTGTCGGCGAAGGCGGGCGCCCTGAGGGCGTCGGCGAGCAGGCCGAGCGCCTTGGACAGCCGTGAGACCGGGACCTCCAGGCTGAGCCGGACGCCGGGGTGGTCGGCGTGCGAGTCGAGGGTGGCTCCGCAGCGCTCCAGCTCGGCGGCGAACTCCTCGGCGGAGTACTTGTCGGTGCCCTCGGAGAAGGCCCGCGCCATGATCGTGGCGACACCGTCGAGTCCGGCCGGTTCGGCCTCCAGCGGCGCGTCGAGGAGCACCTCCACGGCGACGACCTGCTGGCCGGGGCGGTGGCAGCGCAGGACCGTGACGCCGTTGTCGAGGGTCCCGCGCGTGGGGGCCGGGAACGCCCACGGCCTGGCCTCGCCGGCCCGGGGCTCGGGGTGGAATTCCATAGCGGCGAGCTCGGTCACTTGGCCGCCTCCTCGTTCTCGTCGGTGGCTTCCACGGTCGCCGCGGACTCCAGGTCTTCGGTGGGTTCCTCGACGGTCTCCGTGGGGACGGTCGGCTCGTAGACGAGCACCGCGCGGTTGTCGGGCCGCAGGCGGGCCTTGGCGACCTCCTGGACCTCCTCGGCGGTCACCTCGAGCACCCGCCCGACGGCGGTGAGGGCGAGCTGCGGGTCGCCGAACAGGACGGCGTACCGGCACAGTTCGTCGGCGCGGCCCGCGACCGTGCCGAGCCGGTCCAGCCACTCGCGCTCCAACTGGGCCTGGGCGCGCTCCATTTCCTCGGCCGTGGGGCCCTCCGCGGCGAACCGGGCGAGCTCCTCGTCGATGGCGGCCTCGATGACCGGCACCTCGACGTCACCGGACGTCTTCACGTCCAGCCACCCCAGGGAGGGCGCGCCGGCCAGCCGCAGCAGGCCGAATCCGGCGGCGACGGCCGTACGGTCGCGTCGTACGAGCCGGTTGTACAGGCGGGAGGACTCACCGCCGCCGAGGACGGTGAGCGCCAGGTCGGCCGCGTCGCACGCGCGCGTGCCGTCATGCGGCAGCCGGTAGGCGGCCATCAACGCGCGCGCGGGGACCTCTTCCTCGACGATCTCCCGCAGTTGCTCGCCGATGATCTCGGGCAGTTGGCCGTCGCGCGGGGCGGGCTTGCCGTCGTGCGCGGGGATGGAGCCGAAGTACTTCTCGATCCAGGCGAGCGTCTGCTCGGGGTCGATGTCGCCGACCACGGAGAGCACCGCGTTGTTGGGCGCGTAGTACGTCCGGAAGAACGCGCGGGCGTCCTCCAGGGTCGCCGCGTCCAGGTCGGCCATCGAGCCGATGGGGGTGTGGTGGTAGGGGTGGCCCTCCGGGTAGGCGAGAGCCGTCAGCTTCTCAAAAGCCGTGCCATAGGGGACGTTGTCGTAGCGCTGCCGGCGCTCGTTCTTCACGACGTCGCGCTGGTTCTCCATGGACTCGTCGTCGAGGGCGGCGAGCAGGGAGCCCATGCGGTCGGCCTCCAGCCAGAGGGCGAGCTCCAGCTGGTGGGTGGGCATGGTCTCGAAGTAGTTGGTGCGCTCGAAGCTGGTGGTGCCGTTCAGCGAGCCGCCGGCGCCCTGCACCTTCTCGAAGTGGCCGTTGCCCTTCACCTGGCCCGAGCCCTGGAACATCAGATGCTCGAAAAGGTGAGCCAGGCCGGTACGGCCCTTGACTTCGTGGCGCGAGCCGACGTCGTACCAGAGGCACACCGCCGCAACCGGGGTCAGGTGGTCCTCGGAGAGCACCACGCGCAGGCCGTTGGCCAGGCGGTGCTCGGTCGCTGTCAGGCCCCCGGTGCCTGCCTGGTCTGTGGCCGTGTGACCCATGGGCATGTACGTCCCTTCGATCGCGGAAACACTCGTCGTAACTGCGGAAATCCCGCCGGTCCTGCCACTGTATGCAAGCGTGCGAAGGGTCGGCGAAGTTCCCGCCCGACGTACGCCCAGAGCGAGATCGCGTAGCCTGCGGGCGTGCTGTCCCGCCTGAGGCGGGCGGCACCTGTGAACGCCGGGCGGGACGGCCGACGCCGGGTCCTGGTCCGCGTTGTCAGTGCCGCGGTCCACAATGGTCCGCGTCAGATTCATTCAACGCTTCAGCAAGAGCGCGCCCGTGGGCGAGCGACCAGTAGACAGAGGAGCCAGGCAGCGATGGCCCGCCGCAGCACGAAGACCCCGCCGCCCGACGACTCGTACGAGGAGCGGATCCTCGACATCGACGTCGTGGACGAAATGCAGGGCTCCTTCCTCGAGTACGCGTACTCGGTCATCTACTCCCGAGCCCTGCCGGACGCCCGCGACGGCCTCAAGCCGGTGCACCGCCGCATCGTCTACCAGATGAACGAGATGGGCGTGCGCCCCGACCGCGGCTATGTGAAGTGCGCCCGCGTCGTCGGCGAGGTCATGGGTAAGTTGCACCCGCACGGCGACGCGTCGATCTACGACGCCCTGGTGCGCATGGCCCAGCCCTTCTCGATGCGAGTCCCCCTGGTCGACGGGCACGGCAACTTCGGCTCGCTGGGCAATGACGACCCGCCCGCCGCCATGCGGTACACCGAGTGCCGGATGGCCGAGGCCACGGGTCTGATGACGGAGTCGATCGACGAGGACACCGTCGACTTCACCCCGAACTACGACGGCCAGGAGCAGGAGCCGGTGGCCCTGCCCGCCGCCTTCCCGAACCTCCTGGTCAACGGCGCCTCGGGCATCGCGGTCGGCATGGCCACGAACATGCCGCCGCACAATCTGCGCGAGGTGATCGCGGCCGCCCGCCATCTGATCCGGCACCCGGGCGCCGATCTCGACGCCCTGATGAAGCACGTCCCCGGCCCCGACCTGCCCACCGGCGGCCGGATCGTCGGCCTGTCCGGCATCCGGGACGCCTACGAGACGGGCCGCGGCACCTTCAAGATCCGCGCGACGGTCTCCGTGGAGACCGTGACCGCGCGTCGCAAGGGCATCGTCATCACCGAGCTGCCCTTCACGGTCGGCCCGGAAAAGGTGATCGCCAAGATCAAGGATCTGGTCGGCTCGAAGAAGCTGCAAGGCATCGCCGACGTCAAGGACCTCACCGACCGTGCGCACGGCCTGCGCCTGGTCATCGAGATCAAGAACGGCTTCGTGCCGGAAGCCGTCCTGGAGCAGCTCTACAAGCTGACGCCGATGGAGGAGTCCTTCGGCATCAACAACGTGGCGCTGGTCGACGGCCAGCCGCTCACGCTGGGCCTCAAGGAGCTGCTGGAGGTCTATCTCGACCACCGCTTCAACGTCGTGCGGCGCCGCAGCGAGTTCCGCCGGGGCAAGCGCCGCGACCGGCTGCACCTGGTCGAGGGCCTGCTCACCGCCCTGGTGGACATCGACGAGGTCATCCGCCTCATCCGCTCCAGCGACAACTCCGCGCAGGCCAAGCAGCGCCTGATGGAGCGCTTCTCGCTGAGCGAGATCCAGACGCAGTACATCCTGGACACGCCGCTGCGCCGCCTCACCAAGTACGACCGGATCGAGCTGGAGTCCGAGAAGGACCGCCTGAAGGCGGAGATCGAGGAGCTGACCCGGATCCTGGAGTCGGACGCGGAGCTGCGCAAGCTGGTCTCCGCCGAACTGGCCGCGGTGTCCAAGAAGTTCGGCACCGACCGGCGTACGGTCCTGATGGAGTCGGCGGGCGCCCAGGTCGCCGCCGTTCCGCTCCAGGTGGCGGACGACCCGTGCCGGGTGCTGCTGTCCTCGACGGGGCTGCTGGCCCGTACGGCCAATGGCGACCCGTTCGCGGAGGACGCCGACGCGCGCCGGACGAAGCACGACGTGATCGTCTCGGCGGTACCGGCCACGGCCCGCGGTGAGATCGGCGCGGTCACCTCGTCCGGCCGTCTGCTCCGGATCAACGTCGTCGACCTGCCACAGCTCCCGGACACGGCGGCGACGCCGAACCTCGCGGGCGGCGCCCCGCTGGCCGAGTTCGTGTCCCTGGAGGACGGCGAGACGGTGATCTGCCTGGCCACGCTCGACGAGTCGTCCCCGGGTCTGGCGCTCGGCACCGCGCAGGGCGTGGTCAAGCGTGTGGTCCCCGACTACCCGTCCAACAAGGAGGAGTTGGAGGTCATCACGCTCAAGGAGGGTGACCGGATCGTCGGCGCGGTCGAGCTGCGCACCGGCGAGGAGGACCTGGTCTTCATCACGGACGACGCCCAACTGCTGCGCTACCAGGCCTCGCAGGTCCGCCCGCAGGGCCGTGCCGCGGGCGGTATGGCGGGCATCAAGCTGACCGAGGGCGCCAAGGTCATCTCGTTCACGGCGGTCGACCCGGCGGTCGACGCGGTGGTCTTCACCGTCGCCGGCTCGCGCGGCACGCTGGACGACTCCGTGCAGACGACGGCCAAGCTGACTCCGTTCGACCAGTACCCGCGCAAGGGCCGCGCCACCGGCGGGGTGCGCTGCCAGCGCTTCCTCAAGGGCGAGGACTGTCTCTCCCTGGCCTGGGCGGGCCCGGTCCCGGCGCGGGCCGCGCAGAAGAACGGCACACCGGCCGACCTCCCGGAGATCGACCCGCGCCGCGACGGCTCGGGCGTGTCCCTGGGGAAGACGGTGTCGGTGGTGGCGGGGCCGGTCTAGAGACCGGGCTCCTCAAGGTCCCCTTCGGGATCCTGTACGTAGCGCAGGACGCCCCACATGCCGTGCTCGTCGGCGTGTGGGGCGTCGTCCTTGCACGCCTCCAGCTCCTTGCCGAGGGCCGGGGCATCGATGCCGGCACCGATGAGTACGAGCTGGGTCACGCGCGCGTCGCCGGAGCCCCAGGGCTCGGGACGGAACCGGAGGAACCGGCCGACGGCATGGACGCCGTACCGGTTGTTCGCGTCGTGGGGGCCGAAGTCGACGTACCCCTTGATCCGGTACAGCCCCTCCGGCCTGCTGTCGAGGAACTCCATCAACCGGCGTGGGTTCAGGGGCACTTCGGAGGTGAAGGACAAGCTGTCGTAGGCCGCGTGCAGATGACCGGCGTGGTCGTGGCCGTCTTCCCCGTGATCGTGGAGGTCGTCGAAGGTGAGCTGGCCGATGCGCTCGCCCGCGGGGCGGCAGTCGAAGAGGAACTCGGGGTCGATACGGCCGTAGGTGGCGGGGACGACGGCGGCGCGGTCGACGAGGGACCGGACGACGTCGAGGACCCTCTCGCCGTCGGGCGCCCGGTCGACCTTGTTGACGACGACGAGGTCGGCGAGGGCGAGATGCCGGTCGATCTCGGGGTGCTTCGCGCGCGTGCCGTCGAACTCGGCGGCGTCGACGACCTCGATCAGACCGCCGTAGACGATCCCCGGATGCTCACTGGCGAGCACCATCCGCACCAGCTCCTGCGGCTCGGCCAGGCCGCTGGCCTCGATGACGACGACGTCGATACCGGCCGAGGGCCGGGCGAGCCGGTCGAGGTAGAGATCGAGTTCACTGACGTCGACGGCGCAGCACAGGCAGCCGTTCCCGAGTGACACGGTGGAGTCGCCGAGCGCGCCCGCCACGGCCATCGCGTCGATCTCGATGGCGCCGAAATCATTGACGATGGCCCCGATACGGCTGCCGCCGCTGCGGTGGAGCAGATGGTTGAGCAGCGTCGTCTTGCCGGAGCCCAGGAACCCGGCGAGCACGACGACCGGGATCTGCGGCCGGCCCGGGCTCGGAACCAATGTGCGACCTCTCTCACGCCAACGCGCACCCCGGCTCGCGGCTCGGCGTGCGTACGAACTCTGAATGCCGCCCCAGGATACGAGCGGAAAGAATCCCCGCGAAGTGAACGATTGTTAGCAGCCCGCGCGGGGCAGACGTTGGGCATGGCGCCGGAGCGTGCGACCCTCGCATCCCTCTGTGCGCCTCCTCTCCGCCTCCCCGCCGATCAGAGCCGCTCGGCACCCTGGAGGCGGCAAGCGCCGCCCATCGCTCGCCGGTCCCCATCAGTCGACCCGCACCCGACGACCGGCGGACGGCCGCCTGATTCGGGGGTTGACATGGCCACACGGAAGTATGGGGTACGCGGACTCGGCTCGGTCGCCGCGGCCGGGCTCGGCGTCGTCGCGGGTGTCCTCGCCTGCAAGGCGGCCGAACGAGGCCGTCTCAACGCGCTGTGCGCACGCGTGGAGCGTCTGGAGGACGAAGCCAGGACCGCACAGAACGCCCGCGCCAACCTGGCCTGGCAACAGCGTCAGCACTGGGAGCTGCTGAGCAAGGCCATCGACGACCCCGAACTCGCCGAGGTGCTCGACCACTACGAGGGAAACCTCACCCCGAAGCAGCGGCGCCAGTACCTCTTCGCCAACGCCATGTACACCAACCTGCTCACCTCATACCGCATCGGCAACCTGAGCAAGGACGAGTTCTTCCAACACGTTCGGGGGATGCTCCAGAACCCGGTCATGAGGGAGTACTGGTACGCCAGCCAGCAGCAGCGCGCCAGCCTGGCCGACACCGAAGAGGCCGGTCTGGGCCTGATCGTCGACGAACTGCTCCACCAACTCGAAGAGGCCGACCCCGAGGAGTGGTGGGTCGTGGGAGACCCGCCCGGCGAGCAATGACGAAGGCGCCCACCTGGCACGAAGCGATCTCGTACCGGGCAGACGCCTTCGGCGATACCGACGACTGCTCAGGCGTCCGGGATATCGGCCTTCGCCTTGACGAGGGTCTCGCGGGTGATCACGACGATGCGCTCATAGTCGGCACGAGCCGCGTCGGCGGGCAACTGCGAGTCCAGCGAGTCGGTGACATCCGTGCCGATAATGGCAAAATTGCCGTCGGCCAATTCAAAGATGTCGGGGCACGTCGCGCCGTTCGTGCTGCCCCGGAGGCGCGGAGATACGCCGAGGCGGCGAATGATCTGACTCACTGTCAATTTCCTCTGTCTCAAGGCACAAGCGTCTGCCATCGCTGCTGCGCGGCGACGGCATTTTTGCAGGCCCGAGCAATCGACACGCCGGGCGGGATACGTCGAAGCCTTGACCAGCGGCACGTCCGAGCCGCGATCGGCTGACGGCACGCACCCGAGTTATCCAACCCCTCAGGCCTTCGCGCGGATACACCTCTTTACGAGTTCGTTATCACTCGCCGGGGTGAATGCAATCGCACACCGCCTGAACATCCCCAAGAGTGACAGACGAAGGCGAAGTCTGCACTTCCTCGCAAAGGAACATATTTCCAATGTCAGGCCGCCGGTACGGCAACCGGCGCTCCCGGACCCACATACCGCGCCACCGGACGGATGATCTTCGAGTCCTCCGCCTGTTCCAGGATGTTGGCGCTCCAGCCCACCGCCCGCGCCGCCGCGAACGTCGGGGTGAACATCTCGCGCGGCAAACCGCAGAGTTCCATGACCACGCCCGCGTAGAACTCGACGTTCGTGTGGAGTGCGCGGCCCGGCTTCAGCTCGGCGAGGATCGCCTCGACCCTCCGCTCGACCTCGACGGCGAAGTCGACGCGCGGGCCGCCGAAGCTCTGGGCGATCTCGCGGAGCATCCGGGAGCGGGGGTCCTCCGTGCGGTAGACGGGGTGCCCGAAGCCCATGATGCGGTCGCCGGCCAGGACGCGCTCGCGGATCCAGGAGTCGATGCGCTCGGGCCTGCCGATGGCGTCCAGGGTGTCGAGTGCCCGGCTGGGAGCCCCGCCGTGCAGCGGGCCGGACAGCGCGCCCACGGCTCCCACGAGGCACGCGGCCACATCCGCTCCGGTTGATGTGATGACGCGTGCCGTAAAGGTTGATGCATTGAAGCCATGATCAATGGTTGAGATCAAGTATTGCTCGATCGCCCGGGTCCGCTGCGGGTCCGGCTCCGAACCCGTCAGCATGTACAGGTAGTTCGCCGCGTACGAGAGGTCCTCGCGCGGCTCCACCGGCTCGAGCCCCTTCCCCAGCCGGTGCAGTGCGGTCAGCAGCGTCGGCACGGCGGCGGCCGCGACGAGGGTGTCCCGGCGGCGCCGGTCCGCGTCGATGTCGTACACCGGCCGGAAGCCCTTGGCCGCGCCCAGCAGTGACAGTGCCGTACGCATACCGGCGAGCGGGCCGGACCGGGCGCTCGCCGCCGCGACGACGGGCAGCGCCACGCGCACCTCGTCGGGCAGTCGGCGCAGGGCGGCGGTCTCGGCGGCGAACGCGGCAGCGCGCTCGGCGTCCGGCAGCCCGCCGAAAACCAGAAGGTGCCAGACATCCTCGAAACTGCGGGTCTGCGCGAGCTCGACGGCCGAGTACTGGCGGTAGTGGTAGAAGCCCTCGAGCCCTCGCACGTCGCCGATCTCGGTGTCGGTCACGACGACACCCGCGAGCCCTCGCGGTACGTCGACAAGAGTGGTTGCGGACCTGTTGACGGACATGATTTCCTCCCTGAACTTGATTTGACTGTCCACTCTTGACTCAATCTCTGTCAATATTGATTGAATCAACCTAGGATCAATGAATCTGCAAGACGGATACGGTGACCTCCATGCCCGATCAAGAACCCGCCCCCAGTCGCTCGGAACGGCGGCTGAGCACCAAGGAGGCCGCCGAGCTTCTGGGTGTGAAGGCCGAGACCGTGTACGCGTACGTGAGCCGCGGTCAGCTCAGCAGCCGCCGCGTGCCGGGCGGCCGGAGCAGCACCTTCGACGCGAAGGAGGTCGAGGCGCTGGCACGGCGCAACAGGCGGGCCGGCGGCGGGAGTCCGACCTCGGGCGGCGAGCTGTCCGTGCGCACCCGCATCACGCTCATCGACACGGACCGGTACTACTACCGGGGCGTCGACGCGGCCGAGCTGGCCGCACGCCACACCTACGAAGAGGTCGCCGAGTGGCTGTGGACGGGGCAGCTGCGCCCCGGCACCGCCTTCACCGCCCCCGAGGCATCCGTCGCCGTCGCCCGCCGCGCCGTCGCCGCGCTGCCCGAACACACCGACCCGACCGACCGGTTGCGGGTTGCCGCGATCGCCGCCGCGACGGCTGATCCGCTGCGCTTCGACCTGTCCGAGGAGGCCGTTCTCGGCACGGCCCGCATCCTCATCCCCACGCTCGTCGCCGCTCTGCCGCCGATGCGACCCGGCCACGGCGACGAGGGCCCGCTGGCCCACCGGCTGTGGGCACGGCTCAGCGATCGGGAGGCCGACGAGGCCTCGCTGCGCGTCCTGGACACCGCACTCGGACTGCTCGTCGACCACGACCTGGCCGCCTCCACACTCGCCGTGCGCGTCGCGGCATCGGCCCGCGCACACGCCTACGCGGCCGTCTCCGCGGGCCTCGGCGTCATCGAGGGCCCCTTGCACGGGGCCGCGAGCGGACTCGTCCACCGCATGCTGCTGGACGTCCTCGACCAGGGCGACGCCGGGCCCGTGATCGCGGACGAACTGCGCTCCGGGCGCCGTATCCCGGGACTCGGCCACCCGCTCTACGCCGGTGAGGACCCTCGCGCGCGTGCCCTGTTCGACCTTCTGGAAGAGATCCCCCGGGCCGCGCCCGCCCTCGCCGCGGCCCGTGACATCGTGGCCACCACCGCCCGGCACACACCGCTGCACGCCAACGTCGACCTGGCACTCGCCGTGCTCACCGCATCCAGCGGCATGCCTGCCACGGCCGGCGAGACGATCTTCGCCGTGGCCCGTACGGCTGGCTGGATCGCCCACGCCCTGGAGGAGTACGGCGAGCGCCCGCTGCGCATGCGCCCGAGCGGGCTCTACGAGGGCCCGAGGCCGCCCCAACCGCTGCCGGGCTAGGACTCGAGCAGGCCGGAAGTCGCTCTGGATCAAGTCAGGTTAGGCTCACCTCTGTGAGTACGTGTGCAAGCGTCTCTCGAGACCTCGACGAGCCCATTTCGGGAACCGCGGCGACCGCGACGACCTGGCTGCTGCTGGAGCAGCCAGGTCCCTGGGGTGTCAAGGCGCTCACTTCGAGCCATCTGGATCCCGCGCTGGGCCGCGCCCTGGAGGCTGCCGCCGAGGGCACGGGCGTACGCATCGCACTCATCCGGCGCCCCGGACGCCACGCCGACCTCGGCACCCCCACCGCGCGTCAGGTGTACGTGGCCCACACCGTGCCCGGCAACGCGTGGCTGCACGGGGCCACCGTCCGCGATCCGTGGCTCCTGCTCGACCTCGACTTCGCCGCGCTCGGCAGAGGCGACCACCGCAGTGTCGGCACGGCGCTCGGCGGGCGGCCCCACGCCGGTGATCCGCTCGCGCTCGTGTGCACCAACGGCAAGCGGGACCGCTGCTGCGCGCTCCTCGGCCGTCCCTTGGCGGCCGCACTCGCCGCCTCCGGGGTCGAAGGGGTCTGGGAAGTCACCCATCTGGGCGGTCACCGCTTCTCGCCGACGCTGCTCGTCCTGCCGTACGGCTACGCCTACGGCAGGGTCGAGGCGCACGCCGTCAAGGAGATCCTGCACGGCGTGCAGGAGGGACGGATCGTCGTGGAGGGGTGCCGGGGCAGCTCGGCCTGGGAACGGCCCGCTCAGGCGGCCGAGCTCGCGGTCCGCACGGCGGCCCACGAATTCACCGCGGACGCGCTGACGGTCGTACGGACGGACGGCTCGGCGCCGCGCTGGGAGGTGACCGTCGCGCACGCGGACGGGCGCCACTGGCGCGTGGTCGTCGCCCAGGGTGCGTCGCTGCCGCCCCGCCCGGAGAGCTGCGGAGCGTCCGTGCTCGGCTCACCCGCGCGGATGGATGTGGTGGCGGTGCGCGAGCTGACACCGGCGGCGCTCGCGAGCTGACCGCACGACCGACATCAGGGATACCGCAGCACAGCCTGTCCGCAGTCAGTACCCGTCCATGCGTTGATCAAGAGATCCACGCCACACCCCTACGGCTGCTCCAGCACGTCCGCGTAACGTCTTGGGTATGAGCCCCACTCCCCCCGCACGCCGTCTGCGGCTCGGTCTGCCGCGCCGGGTGTTCTCGCAGGTGCTGCTGATGCAAGTGGCGATCGCCGCGGGCGTCGCGGTGCTCGCGACCGGGCTGTTCCTCGCGCCGCTCAGCGACCAGCTGGACGACCAGGCGATGCGCCGAGCGCTCTCGATCGCCCAGACCGCGGCGGCCCAGCCGCAGCTCGCGGAGCAGGTCGAGAACACTCCGCCGACGGCCGGCGGGCCGGTTCAGCGGGAGGCGGAGAAGATCCGCAAGGCCACCAAGGCCGAGTACGTCGTGATCATGGACACACGCGGGGTGCGCTGGTCGCACACCGAGCCCGCGCAGATCGGCAAGCATGTCTCCACCGACCCCAGCGAGGCGCTCGCCGGTCAGGAGGTCATGGAGATCGACGAGGGCACGCTGGGCCGCTCCGCCCGCGGCAAGGTGCCGCTGCGGGACAGCGACGGGGAGATCGTCGGGGCGGTCTCGGTGGGCATCGCGTACGACAGTGTCCGGGCTCTGCTGATCCACGCGATCCCGGAGCTGCTGGCCTACGCGGGTGGAGCCCTGGCCGTCGGCGCGCTGGCCGCCTGGCTCATCTCCAGGCGGGTCCAGCGGCAGACCCGGGACCTGGCCTTCTCCGACATCTCGGGGCTGCTCGCGGAGCGTGAGGCCATGCTGCACGGCATCCGGGAGGGTGTCGTCGCCCTGGACCGCGCGGGCCGCGTCCGGCTCCTCAACGACGAGGCACAGCGCCTGCTCGGCATCGGCGACGAGGCGGTGGGCCGCTCCCCGGACGAGGCGCTCGGCGAGGGACGTACCGCCGATGTCCTGTCCGGGCGGGTGACGGGCACCGATCTGCTCACGGTGCGCGGCCAGCGTGTTCTGATCGCCAACCGGATGCCCACCGACGACGGCGGCGCCGTCGCCACTCTGCGCGACCGCACCGAGCTGGAGCAGTTGGGCCGGGAACTCGACTCGACGCGCGGCCTGATCGACGCCCTGCGCGCCCAGGACCACGAGCACGCCAACCGCATGCACACGCTCCTGGGCCTGCTCGAGCTGGAGATGTACGACGACGCCGTGGAGTTCGTGGGAGAGGTGGTCGGCGACCACCGGGCGACGGCGGAACAGGTCACGGAGAAGATCGAGGACCCCCTGCTCGCCGCGCTGCTGGTCGGCAAGGCGACCGTCGCCGCGGAGCGCGGAGTCGCTCTGAACGTCTCGGACCGGACGCGGCTGCCGGACCGGCTGGTCGATCCCCGCGGGTTGGTCACGGTCGTCGGCAACCTCGTCGACAACGCTCTCGACGCCGTCGCGGGCACGATGCACGCGCGCGTGGAGGTCGAACTGCGCGCCGAGGGACGGACCGTCGTCCTCAGGGTGCGCGACACGGGGCCCGGGATCCCGGCGGAGCAGCGGGAGTTGGTCTTCACCGAGGGGTGGTCCACCAAGCAGCCGCCTGCGCACGGCAAGCGCGGGATCGGGCTCTCCCTGGTGCGCAGGCTGGCCGAGCGGCAGGGGGGAAGCGCGGCTGTGGGCGAGGCGCACGGCGGGGGCGCGGAGTTCACCGTCGTCCTGCCCGAGGCAGTGACGGAGCCGGATCTGGAACCGGCCCTCACGGCCTCGTCGGCACCGGCGAGCGCCGCCAAGGAGGAGTCGCGATGATCGAGGTCCTGGTCGTGGACGACGACACCCGGGTCGCCCGGGTGAACGCCGCCTACGTCGAGAAGGTGCCGGGCTTCCATGTGGCCGGCGAGGCGCACAGCGCGGAGGAGGCGCTGCGCCAGGTGGAGTCGCTGCCTCGGCTGGACCTCGTCCTCATGGACCACTATCTGCCCGACGAGACGGGTCTTGCGGTCGTCCAGGAGATGCGCCGCCGTGGCCACCAGACCGACGTGATCATGGTGACGGCGGCGCGGGACATCACGACCGTACAGGCAGCGATGCGACAGGGCGCGCTGCAGTACCTGGTCAAGCCGTTCGCCTTCGCGGGGCTGCGGGCCAAGCTGGAGGCCTATGCGGAGCTGCGCCGCACCCTCGACGGCGGTGGCGAGGCGGAGCAGGCCGAGGTTGACCGTATCTTCGGCGCGCTCTCGGCACCGTCGGAGCCCGACCTGCCCAAAGGCCACTCCCCCACCACCGTGGAGCTGGTCCGTCAGTGCCTGATGAACGCCGACGGACCGCTGTCGGCCCAGGAGATCGCCGAGCGGACCGGGGTGAGCCGCCAGACCGCCCAGCGCTATCTGAAGCTCCTGGAACGCACCGGACGGGCCCGTCTCACCCTCAAGTACGGCGACGCGGGCCGCCCGGAACACCGTTACGTGTGGGCGACCCGCGCCTGAGGACACGGCCCGGGTGGGGGCGGGGGGAAGGGACCGTGCCCCCTCTTCATACGGATGCCGGGCGCTCTCTTCTCCGCCGCCCCGCCTACACCGCCCCCGCCCCGGTCAGCGACCGCACTTCGGTCTCCGCGTGTTTGGCGTCGTCGGGTTCCTCCGCCGAAGTGACCGTGCCGAGCCAGCCGGCGACGAAGCCCAGCGGAATGGACACCAGGCCGGGGTTCTGCAGCGGGAAGTACTGGAAGTCCACGCCGGGGAACAGCGATTCGGGGCTGCCCGACACCACCGGCGACAGCACCACGAGGACCACGGCTGGGATCAGCCCGCCGTATACGGCCCACACCGCGCCGCGTGTGGTGAAGCCGCGCCAGAACAGCGAGTAGAGCAGCACCGGCAGATTGGCCGAGGCGGCGACGGCGAAGGCCAGCCCCACCAGGAAGGCGACGTTGAGGTCACGGGCCAGCAGACCGAGGGCGATGGCGACCACGCCGATACCGACCGCGGCCGCGCGGGCGACGGCCACCTCGCTGCGCGGCTTGGCGTGCCGGCGTGGTAGGGACGCGTAGAGGTCATGGGCCACGGACGCCGAGGACGCGAGCGTGATGCCGGCGACCACCGCGAGGATCGTGGCGAAGGCGACAGCGGCCACGATCGCGAACAGAACCGTTCCGCCAGTGGAATCGGCGCCGCCTCCGAGATCGAGCGCGAGCAGGGGAACCGCCGTGTTTCCGGCCCCGTTCGATCCCCGTACGGCATCCGGGCCGACGATCGCTGCCGCGCCGAAGCCCAGCACGATGGTCATCAGGTAGAAACCGCCGATGAGCCCGATCGCCCAGACCACCGAGCGTCGTGCGGCCCGCGCGGTCGGCACGGTGTAGAAGCGGGACAGGATGTGCGGCAGCCCGGCCGTGCCCAGCACCAGGGCGAGTCCGAGGCTGATGAAGTCGAAGCGGGCGGTCCAGTCGCCGCCGTACTTCAACCCGGGCGCCAGGAACGATTCGCCATGACCGCTGCGCTCCGCCGCCGTCAGCAGCAGTTGGTCGAAGTCACCATGGAAGCGCACCAGCACGAGCACGGTCAGCGCCACCGTGCCGCTGAGCAGCAGAGCCGCCTTGACGATCTGAATCCATGTGGTGGCCCGCATCCCTCCCAGCGACACATAGATCACCATCAGCGCGCCGACACCGACGACCGTCCAGGCCCGTGCCGCCTCGCCCTTACCTCCCAGCAGCAGCGCGACCAGGCTGCCCGCACCGACCATCTGCGCCACCAGATACAGAACGGACACGGTGACCGAGGAAGTTCCCGCCGCGATCCGCACCGGCCTCTCACGCATCCGCGCCGCGACCACATCGGCGAGCGTGAACCTCCCGCAGTTGCGCACCAGTTCCGCGACCAGGAACAGCACCACGAGCCAGGCCACGAGGAAGCCCACCGCGTACAGCATCCCGTCGTAGCCGTACAGGGCGATGAGCCCGGAGATGCCGAGGAAGGAAGCCGCCGACATGTAGTCGCCCGCGATGGCAAAACCATTCTCCACCGGAGTGAACAGCCGCCCGCCCGCGTAGAACTCCTCCACCGAACCCTGCCGGTTGCGGCTGACCCAGGTCGTGATGCCCAGGGTGACGGCCACGAAGGCGCTGAACAGGAGCAGCGCCAGAGTCTGATGGTTGTCCGTCACGAAGCACCGCCTCGGACCCCACGCGTCAGTTCCTGGGTGTCCCACCGCAGTTCGAGCGCGGCCCGGTCCCTGCGCAACCGAGCATGCCGGGCATAGGCCCAGGTGAGCAGAAACGTGGTGAGGAACTGCCCCAGCCCCGCAAGCATCGCCACATTCACGGCACCCGCCACGGGTCGGCCCATCAGCCCTGGAGCAGTCGTGGCCGTCACGACGTATCCCACGTACCAGGCGAAGAATCCTGCAACCGCCGGCATCACGAACCGCCGGTAGCGACTGCGCACTTCCCGGAAGGCCGCGCTGCGTTGCACCTCGAGGTACACATCGGCCGCAGCCCTCTGCTCAGGCTCCTCACGCGCGGGCGCAACGACCGGATCCGGCCCTCCGGCATCGCCCGACTCACCCCAGCCCGAGGCGAGCGCGTCGTACCAGGGATCGTCGTACCGCACGCTTCCGGGCTTCTCTGCGGGAGGTGGGCCATAGGCGCCGTTCTGCCCGGCCGTACTCTCGGGTCCGCCCCTGCCTACCCCGGAGCGACCGTTGCTTGAGTGCATGCCCAAGGATGGACAGAACGGGAAGATCCCCGACTCTTCTCCCCGCGCTCTTCACCCCATCAGGTGACTCACCCCGCCGGCGGCCGCGCCAGCCCTTTCGCGAACGCGTAACGCACCGCCTGAGCTCGGTCCTTGATCCTCGCCTTGGTGAAGATGTTGTTGACGTGGGTCTTGATCGTGGCTGTGGAGACATGGAGCTTCTTGGCGATCTCAGGGTTGCTGAGCCCTTCGGCGATCAGCTCCAGCACCTCGGTCTCCCGCGGGGTGAGCCCGTCGGGCGGCACCGCCGGCGCCGCTGGGTGTTCCGGTTCCGACAGCCGCTCCAGCAACCGTCGTTGGATGCTGGGCGAGAGTCCCGCGTCCCCGGACAGCACGCTGTGCACCGCCCGGACGATTTCGTCACCTCCCGCGTCCTTGGTGAGATACCCGCGTGCTCCCGCTCTCAGCGCCGGGAAGAGAGACTCGTCGTCCGCGTAGGTGGTGAGCACCACGACCTGTGTCCCGGGATGCTCACTCCGGATCCGTCGGGTCGCCTCCACTCCGTCGCAGCGGGGCATGCGCAGGTCCATCAGGACCACGTCCGGGGCGAGTTCGGCGACGAGCTTCACCGCCTCGTCCTCTCCGTCACACATGTTCCTTCCACGCGGGCCAGGACACGGTGTCACCGTACGCCGGACTCTGCTCGGGGGTCGGGTGCAGGGATCGAGCGCGCCAGGTGAGGATCTCTCCACGGACGAGCAACGTGATCGCCAGAGCGAGGAGCAGGGCGGACGTGTCCTGCTTCACGCCCAACCCCGTGCCGAGGGCGAAGAGCGCGATGCGCAGGGCTATGCCGGCGACCCAGACGACCACGCTCGCTCTGGTGCCTTTGCTCCATACCGTGCCGTCCGGCTCCGCCCATATGCGGGTGGTCCACGCCCACGCGGCTCCCGTGGCGAGGCCGATGAGGAGTTCGGCGCCGAGCAAGAACACTGACTCGGTGCGGTGATGGGCGTCGATGATGGTGGGCTCGCGCAACGCGACGACGGTCAGGACCGCGGGGGTCAGCCACCAGCGCTTTCCCGTGCCGATCCGGCTTGCGCGGAACTGGCGCACGATCACCAGAGCGACCACGGCCGCGATCAACAACGCGTCGACGAGACCGGTCATCGGTGCCTCCGTGAGCGAAGAAGGGCGGTGCCGACAGCGAGCGCTGCCGACGCCTTCGACGCTACGGAAATTCGCTGGTCAGGAGATCGGAGCCAGGGTGGATCATGGGTGGATCCGGCACCGCTGCCGTCTCCGCCCACGGGTGGAGACGGCGGACTCCGTCTCCGGTCGCCGGTGCTGTGGGCGGGGCGACGCCTTGCTCGGCAGCGGGCCGACAGAACTGCGGGCAGGGCGAGGCCTTGCCCGACAGCCGGCCGACAGAACTGCTCGCAGAGCGCCTCTGCCCGACAGCGGGTCGGCGGCCGGGCATCCGCACGGCAGCGCGGCCGGTGACCGGCACGCACAACGCCCGTGCCGGCAGCCACGGCACCTGCCTCCACCCAACAGTGCCGCGACTCTCACCCGACGGCCCGCCACCGACACCGCTTTTCCGGCACCGGACCGCCACCGTTTCCATGCCCGGCCGAGCGCAGCAGCTACGCGTCGATGCGGGACCGGTCCAGCGTCGCCGCCGAGCTGGAGATGAACTCCTTGCGCGGTGCGACGTCGTTGCCCATCAGCAGATCGAAGACCTGCTCGGCGGACTCCAGATCGCCGAGGTTGATCCGGCGCAGTGTGCGGTGACGCGGGTCCATGGTCGTCTCGGCCAGCTGGTCGGCGTCCATCTCGCCGAGACCCTTGTACCGCTGGATGGAGTCCTTGTACCGGACGCCCTTGCTCTCGAACTCCATGAGCTTGTCGCGCAGTTCGCGGTCCGAGTACGTGTAGACGTACTTGTCCTGGCCCTTCTTGGGCTGGATGAGCTCGACACGGTGCAGCGGAGGGACGGCCGCGAAGACCCGGCCGGCCTCGACCATCGGCCTCATGTAGCGGTGGAACAGGGTCAGCAGCAGCGTCCGGATGTGGGAGCCGTCCACATCGGCGTCGGTCATCATGATGATCTTGCCGTAGCGAGCCGCGTCGATGTCGAAGGTCCGGCCCGACCCCGCTCCTATGACCTGGATGATCGCGCCGCACTCGGCGTTCTTGAGCATGTCGGTCACGGACGACTTCTGAACGTTGAGGATCTTGCCGCGAATCGGCAGCAGCGCCTGGAACTCGGAGTTCCGGGCGAGCTTGGCGGTGCCGAGCGCGGAGTCTCCCTCGACGATGAACAGCTCGCTGCGGTCGACGTCATCACTGCGGCAGTCGGCGAGCTTGGCGGGCAGCGACGAGGACTCAAGGGCCGTCTTCCGGCGCTGCGCGTCCTTGTGCTGGCGGGCGGCGATCCGGGTACGGGCGGCGGCGACGGCCTTCTCCAGGACCACCCGCGCCTGTGCAGCGTCGTCCCTCTTCGTGGAGGTGAGGAACGCCTTGAGCTCCTTGGTGATCACGGTGTTCACGATCCGACGGGCCGCCGAGGTGCCGAGGACTTCCTTGGTCTGCCCCTCGAACTGCGGCTCGGCCAGCCGCACGGTGACGACCGCGGTGAGGCCCTCCAGGGCGTCGTCCTTGACGATGTCGTCCTCGGCCACGCGCAGCAGCTTCTTGCCGCGCAGCACCTCGTTCAGCGTCTTGGTGACCGCCTGCTCGTAGCCCGCGACGTGGGTGCCGCCCTTGGGCGTGGCGATGATGTTGACGAACGATCTCAGGGTGGTGTCGTAACCGGTGCCCCAACGCATCGCAACGTCGACGCCGAGCTCGCGGGTGACCTCGGTGGGTGTCATCTGGCCGTGGTCGTCCAGGACCGGAACCGTCTCCTTGAAGGTGCCCTGCCCTGAGAAGCGGAGGACGTCGCAGACCGGCTTGTCGGTGGCGAGGTACTCGCAGAACTCGCTGATGCCCCCGTCGAAGCGGAAGGACTCCTCGCCCTTGCTGCCGTCTTCGCCGAGGCCGAACTCGTCACGCACGACGATGGTCAGGCCGGGCACCAGGAAAGCCGTCTGGCGTGCCCGCTGGTGCAGGTTCTCCAGGGAGAGCTTGGCGTCCTTGAGGAAGATCTGGCGGTCGGCCCAGTACCGCACGCGGGTGCCGGTGCGGGTCTTGGGGATCTTCTTGGCCTTGCGCAGGCCGCTCTTGGCCTCGAACTTGGCGTCGGGGCCGTCCGCGGCGAAGGCTCCCGGGGCACCGCGCCGGAAACTGATGGCGTGCGTGTGGCCACTGCGGTCCACCTCGACGTCGAGCCGGGCGGACAGGGCGTTCACCACGGAGGCGCCGACGCCGTGCAGACCGCCGGAGGCGGCGTACGAGCCACCGCCGAACTTGCCGCCGGCGTGCAGCTTGGTCATGACGACCTCGATACCGGAGAGGCCGGTCTTGGGCTCGACATCGACCGGGATGCCTCGGCCGTTGTCCCGGACCTCGACAGATCCGTCGTCATGGAGGATCACCTCGATGTGGTCGCAGTAGCCCCCGAGGGCCTCGTCCACGGAGTTGTCGATGATCTCCCACAGGCAGTGCATCAGGCCACGGCTGTCGGTCGACCCGATGTACATACCCGGGCGCTTCCGCACGGCCTCGAGCCCCTCGAGGACGAGCAGGTGCCGCGCGGTGTAGTTGGAACCGTCCCGGTCTGCTCCTGCCAGCAGCGCTGTGGACGGCACGGACGTCTCGGCGGTCACGCGGTTCGCTCCTCGCTGAATTTCAGGTGGGGCCCTTCTGGGTAAGGGCGCGGCTTCGGTTGCCGCTCAGAGGGTACCGAGGCCTGGTAGAGCCGATGTAACGCCACCCTCGTCATGAACTCACACTAGCCCAGGGTCGCATAGGTGTTCGATCCCTCGATGGAGTGAAGCACACATCACGTTCCCTTCCAGGCATGAACCATTTAGGCTCCGGGCACGTCCTCATGAACAACCGGCAACCCAGCCGGGAGGACCGACATTGACCGACAGCGCGAAACCGTAAGACACATAGACACGCAATACGGCACATTCGCCGCCAACCGGCAGCAGTCAGCCGCCCGCGAAGATTTTTTTCGAGGGAAAGCCACGAGCGGGAACGTTTTCGGGCTGGTTGGATGTTGACCCTGGTACGACAGCTCGTCGAGCTAGAGAAGAGGCGACGTGACTACTGTTCTGACCCCCGCGAGCCCGCTGACGGCCGCCGATCGCTGCGACCGCTGCGGCGCCCAGGCATACCTGCGCGTCGTCCTGCTGAGCGGCGGAGAACTGCTCTTCTGCGCCCACCACGGTCGCAAGTTCGAGCCGGAACTCAAGAAGATCGCCGCTGAGATACAGGACGAGACGGAGCGACTGACGGCCGCTCCGGCAGCATCCGCCTCCGAAGAAGAGCGCTGACACCTCGCGTCCACGACGAGCCAGCACCGGCACAGGCCGGCCCGCGGGCGGCACCCCCTGAGACGGGGGCGCCGCCCGCGCTCGTACCCGGAGACCCTCCTCAGACCCGGCCAGGCGCCCCTGTACGCCTCGCCCCTGGGCTGCCGCCCCAGCCCAGCGTGCGCATGACCTCGGACACCCGCGTATAGACGCCGGGGCTCTCAGCGCGCCCACAGCCGCTCCCCCAGGACACAAGCCCGATCAGCTTCCCCTGTGCCACGAGCGGCCCTCCACTGTCCCCCTGACAGGCGTCGTGGCCGCCTTTCTCCTCCCCGGCACACACCATGGTGTCGCCGCCAAAGGTGCCTTCGGCACTGCCCGGATACGCCTGCTCGCAGAGAGCATCACGAAGCACATGCACGCGTGCCCCCCGCAGGCTGCGCGCATAGTCGCCGGAGCCGGTGACATCACCCCAGCCGTAGACAGTGGCGGCCGTGCCCGGTTCGTACGCCTGATCGCCGGCGGCCGCCATCTGGACGACCGAGCTCTTCGGGAGGGGCTTCGCAAGGGTGACCACCGCGAAGTCGCCGGCGTTGCTGACGCTGTCGTAGTCAGGGTTCACCCAGGTGTCGCGTACGGCGATCTCCCGCCCCTGATCGGAGAGCAGGTCCGTACGGCCTGTGATGACCTTGAGGTCGCGCACCTGGTCCGGGGGCGCGCTCAGGACGTCCTCGCCCAGACAGTGAGCCGCGGTGAGCACCGTGGCGGGGCCCACCACCACGCCGTCGCAGAACTGCCCCGCGCGCGTACCCCCGAACCGGTCACGGCTGGACAGCGCCACGGTCCACGGGCTCTCGGATATCTCGACCGGGAAACCACCGACGACGACGTTGTCCGCGGGCACCGGGGTGGCGGACACGACCGTTACGGCGGTGGCGGCGACCGCAAGAACCAGCGGCCGGGTCAGCCCCCGGGAAAAAGGAAAACGCATACACGTTCCTCACTCTGGGGTGGTCATGGAAAACCCAGGGTGATTCACAACTCCGGCCCCCGCACCCGCTCAGCGCGAAGGCCCGGCTCCCCTGGAGGGGGCCGGGCCTTCGGCGTCGTACGAACGCGACCTAGTCGAGGTAGTCGCGCAGTATGGACGGGTGAGCGCTGTGCTTGACCTGCATAAACGCAGGTGGGCGACGAGCGTGGCACTCGAAATATCCTGGATTCTCAGCCGATGCCAGCTCTGCACGCGCAGTCCTGAGCGCTTCATCACGATCGCGGTATTACCTACGGCTGAGCCGGTAGATGCCGTAGGTAATACCGAGGATGACGTCCACAGCCGCCCAGAGGCCGATGATGAGGCCGACGCCGATCGCGGTTCCGACGTCCCCGGCGTCCTGACAGAGCTGGAGTGCGTCGCCAGTCAGGCCCTCACAGTCAGGATCGTCGTCGTTCGCGCTGTTCACGCCCGTGATGATCCAGATCAAGAACAGCGCCTGCACCGCGAGGAAGATCCAGAGGAAGATCCTTCGGGGCTTCTTCCTCTTGAGATCCGGGGCGGGGGGCGGGGCGCCCTCGGGGCGTGGCTCCCACTCTGGGGACGGAGTATCAGTCATCAGCCCGACCTCCCTTGATGAGGCGAGGCAATCTCCACTGCCGATACATGGTCAACGGTACGTCGTCCAGTGCCACGTCCCAAAGCTCCGGATTCCAAGCGGCCCCATGGGTGTGCCGTCGGGCGGGCAGCAGTACGGAGCGGATGTGGCCGCGTGCCTCGTGGGAGCCGTGGGCGCGCTGTCCGGCCCGCTGCACGGCGGTGCTCCCAGCCGGGCACTCGACACCCTCGACGCCATCGGCGCGCCCGAACGCATCGACCCCTGGATCCGCGAGCGCGTCCTGGCCGGCGACCGCATCATGGGCTTCGGCCACCCCGTCTACCGCACGGAGGACCCCCGCTCCCGGATGCTCCGCGAGATCGCCCAGCGCTTCGGCGGCCCGCGTGTCGACTTCGCCGTCGAGGTCGAGCGGCGGGTCGAGGCGATCCTCGCCGAGCTGAAGCCGGGCCGCGCACTCCACACGAACGTCGAGTTCTACGCGGGCGTGGTCATGGAACTCTGCGGTCTGCCGCGCGAGATGTTCACCCCGACGTTCGCGGCGGCACGGGCGGTGGGCTGGAGCGCCAACATCCTGGAACAGGCGGAGGACTCGAAGATCATCCGTCCGGTGGCGCGATATGTGGGTCCTGGGGCCCCGGTTGCCGTACCGGCGGCCTGACAACCGGCAGTCTGACGCTGGAAATATGTTCCTTTGCAAGGAAGTGCAGGCTTCGCCTTCGTCCGTCACTCTTGGGGATGTTCAGGCGGTGTGCGATTGCATTCACCTCGACACGTGATAACGAACTCGTAAAGAGGTGTATCTGCCCGAAGGCCTGAGGGGTTGGATAACTCGCTTGCGTGCCGTCAGCCGATCGCGGCTCGGACGCGCCGCTGGTCAAGGCATCGACGTATCCCGCCCGGCGTGTCGATTGCTCGGGCCTGCAAAAATACCGTCGCCGCGCAGCAGCGTTGGCAGACGCCTTCGAATTGGCGCCTGAGCCACCATTCCCCCTGCCTGAACCCCAAGACCACCCCGCCAGGAAGCAGGCACAGCCATGCCCAAGAGCGATGACGCCCCGTTCCTCGAACTCCGCATCGGCGGCTTCCGCTTGATACTCCAGCGTCCACCCGTGCGGTTCCTCACGATCGTCTCGGCCCTGGCATGCTCGGGGTTCACCGCATGGTGGACAGGGACACACTGAGGGCGCCCCGCGCCGTAATGGTGCTGTCAGTTGCCGTTTCCGCTGGTCCGCATCGCCTCGGCCATCTTCTTGGCCGCGTCCGCGCGGACCATGCCCAGGTGGACGGACGGCGTGCCGCTGTGGGTCAGCCGAGAGGGTGTGGGCAGCGTGCGCCCGATGGAAGGCCGAGGGGCTGCCAAGACACCCGGACCACTTCTCGTCGCCTCCTCACGGCCAGCGCGGTACGTGTCTATATCCATCGTCACGAGCGCCCGCCCCCAGAGTGGTCCAGCATCTCGGTGGCATCACGCCTACGGGCCCCGTAAGCGCTCAGTCCGCGACGTACGCTTCCTCCGCTGCCGCATCGTGTTCCTCGCTCCGGGCCTGTTGCAGCGTCTCCGCGATTGCGGCGAACTCCTCCAGGGCGGCCTGGAGGTCCTCGACGATCTCGGCGGCCAGCACCTCGGGCGCGGGCAGGTTGGCCGCGCCGTCTAGGCTCGGGTCGCGGAGCCAGGCGATGTCGAGGTTCGCCTTGTCGCGGGCGATCACTTCCGCGTACGTGTACGCCTTGAAGCGCTCCGTCTCCACGCGCTTGGAACGGTCCTCGCCAGGGCGGTAGCACTGCACGAAGTCTTCGAGGTGACCACGGGTGAGGTGAGGGGGTTCTGCTTGAGGGTGAAGTGCTGGGCAGTACGGAAGTCGTAAACCCACAGCTTCTCGGTCCACGGGTGGTTGGGGCGGGCCGGCTTACGTTCGAAGAACAGCACGTTGGCCTTGACCCCGCCCGCGTAGAAGATGCCGGTGGGCAGGCGCAGCAGCGTGTGGACGTCGTACTCGTTCAGGAGGCGCCGGCGGACGGTCTCGCCTGTGCCGCCCTCGAAGAGCACGTTGTCGGGGACGACGACCGCCGCCCGACCGTGGATTTCGAGCAGTGAGGCGATGTGCTGGACAAAGTTGAGCTGCTTATTGGTCGTGGTGACCCAGAAGTCGCGACGCTCATAGGCGATCGCCTCCCGGGCGGCGGAGCCGTCGTCGCCGTAGACGGTGATGGACGACTTCTTACCGAAGGGCGGGTTGGCCAGGACCAGGCTCGCCCGCTTGTCGGGCGGGGCGGCGAGGGCGTCCTTGGTGCGGACCAGAGCAGGTCCGGTGGGCTGACCGATGCCGTGCAGGAAGAGGTTCATCGCGGCGAGGCGGGCGGTGTTCCTGACCAGCTCGGTGCCCCAGATGCCGCCGCTGCTGAGGTGCTTGCGCTGCTCGGGGGTGAGCTGCTTGCCGTACTCGTGGAGGATGTACTCGGCGGCAGCCAGCAGGAAGCCACCGGTCCCACAAGCGGGGTCGGTGATCATGTCGTCCGGCGTCGGGCGGACGCAGTCGATGATGGCCTGGATCAGCGGACGCGGGGTGAAGTACTGGCCGGCGCCCGACTTGATGTCCTCCGCACCCCGGGACAGCAGCTCCTCGTAGGCGTCGCCCTTGATGTCGGTCTTCTGACCCGACCAGTTCTCCTTGTCGATCAGGTCCTTGACCAGGCGCTTGAGCTTGGCCGGGTCGTGGATACGGTTCCTGGCCCCATTGAAGATGAGGTGGAAGGTGGTGTCCTTGCGCTGGTTGCCGAGATCTTCCAGGAGTTCGGTGTACGCGGCTTCGAGCGCGGCGCCGTTGTTGTTCAGCAGCTCGGGCCAGCCACGGTTCTCCCAGACCGGGCCCTCGGGCATGATCTGCTCGCGGAACGTGGGCGGGCGGGACTGCGCCTCGTGGGCCATCTTGAGGAACACAAGCAGCGTCAACTGCTCGACGTAGTCGATGGTGGAGACGCCGTCGTCACGCAGGACGTGGCAGTAGCTCCAGAGCTTGTCTACGAGCCGGCGGGCCTCGGTCGTGGTCACGAGGGGATCTCCATGTCGAGGGTGGGCTGAGTGGCGGTGGCGAGGGCGAGGGCGTCGCTTGGAGGTGGCGGGGGCACGTCTAGTGCCGGCGCGGTGTCCGGGGTGTGCTTGCGCTGGGAGGGTGTCCGACGGGGGCTTCGGCGCCGGGACTTGGTCGCTCCGGCCACCTCGCGCTCGGCGCGGATGCGGGCGAGCAGAGTGTCGGCGGGCTCGTCAGCGGCGTCCTGTGGGACCAGATGGCCAACAACAGCCTCGGTAAGCAGTGAGCGGCGGAGAGCCTCTCCCTTCTGCGATGCATCGTCGACGGCATTGGCGAGACGTTGAACTGATTCGTCGATCTCATTCAGTGCAGCGGTCAGTGAACGCTGTTGTTGGAGCGGAGGCAACGGAATCGGCAGCGAGGCCAATTTCTTCAGGTTCAGGTTGTATTGTCCCGCGGTCGACGCAGCTTCCGCCTCAATGAGTCGCCGCCACGCACGAGTAGAGAGAACCTTGGCCACCCAAGTAGGGGAAGAAACATCCGTATTGATCCTGAAGCGGATCAAGTAGGACGCGAATGCATAGTCAGTGTCCTGCTTCGATACCGCTACTCGCCCGATCAGGTCTCTACTCCCGTTCGTGCGGACGACGAGCAAGTCGCCTGCTCTTACCTTGTAGCCCTGTAGGTCGAGGTTTGCGTCCAACGCATACTTAAGATCAGAAGCATCAATGGAGCCGCTTTGGATATTCGGAATGCGCAACACCGGAACACCAGCGCCACCGTAGCCGCACTTCGTTGACGTACCGTAACCAGATGAGTGCGAGATGTCGCCCAATCGCACCATCCGCCATTCCTCTGGGAGTACCTGTTCCGCCGCATCAGGGTCTGGTGAAGGCACCATTTCACGTTCGCGACTCGCTTTGTATGCCAGCAACTTCCTGCGCACGTCCTCCGCGTTGCCTTGTGCTGCATCGAGCCGAGACAGTTGCTCTTCGAGCGCCACAACGATGCGCCGCTGCTCCTCAAACGGCGGCAACAAGCACTCGATGTCCGCGAGCGTTCCCTGAGAAATGTTCCGCATCGAGTCCTTCGTGCCGGTGGCGCGCTCAGAGATCTGGCCTCGAATTGCTGGCGATGAGAGTAGATATGCCAGCCAGACTCGGTCGATCCCCTCAGCCGGAACAATGCGAAGACTCTTGTCACTGAGAAGCAGTTGCGGGCGGCATTTACGCACAAGCACGGAAGCTCCCACATAAGCCTCGGTGTTCGCCCGACTCAGCAAAATGTCACCAGGTCGGATCTCGTAGTCAGGGTTGAAGGGGAAGCCCGCGGGTACGGCCTTGTTCTCGGCCTCATCGAAGTTCCCCCAGGTCATAGCGCTGACCTTGATGACACCCCACTCATCAGCCGACGCTGGACGAGGTTCGCACTTGTAGGACTTACCTGCTTCGATCCGGTCGAGAATGTCGCCGAGCCGAACCCGGACCCACCCCTTCGGCAGCTCCGAAGGAATACCGCCCTCACTCACGCACCCAACTCCCGTCCCAGCTCATCCAAAATCTCAGCCCCCCGATCGGCCCCGAATTCCCTCAGGAACCCGTCCACGCCCCCGCGCTCGATGAAGGGTACGTCCTTCAAGTGCTCCGCCTCGATCGCCGCATCCGTCGCGATCACGTCCACCATCCGGTCCAGCCACCACACCTGATCCGCCGTGAACACCGCCCCCGCCTGCTCCTGCCGGGCCCGCCACGCCGCGTACCGTTCCTCCACGAGCGCCCGGTACGGCCGTACCTCCTCATCCAGCCCCAACTCGAAACGCAGCAAGCCGATCAGATCGACGACTCCAGCCGCCCCACGAGGATGCTGAGCCGCCTTACCCAGCTGCACGTACGCGTCGTACAGCCGTGCCGGCGTCCACTGGAAAGGAGGACGCTCGATCTTCCGCGCCAGATCTCGTAGGCGCCGGTAGACCTCCTTGGGGTCGCGCCGCTCGCTGAACGCGATGTTGAACGCGGCGATCTCGTCCCGGTGGTCCTTCAAGTACTGCTGCCAAGAAGACACACGCCGAATCGCCAGCTCATCAGCCGTGATGCCGCGCGCCTCCTTCATCTCATCCACGCTCACCTCGTCTATGACGATGTCGTGGGCACGGCGCATCGACATCAGCCGGTCGCGCAACTCGCGGTTCGAAGCGATAGGCTTCAGGGCCTCCAACATGTCCTGCCGGACCTGCTCCTGGCCGCCAATCCTTCGAGCCCGCTCCTGCTGGTCGGGGTCGACGGACCGGACCAGACCGCCGACGATCTCTTGGAGCGGCTGGCCGGCGAGTTCTTCGACCTCCTCGCGCTCCTCAGGAGTGAGCTGCCGATCAAGACGTGCCAGGCGGCCCGCCAGGGTGGCGAACTCGTCCTCCGTCAGCGCTAGACCGGCCGTCTTGGCCATCAGCCGCTCCAGCGGGATCTTCCGCTCGGAGACACGGTTGAGCGGGCGCGCGTCCACGCGGGGCGAGTCCGTGACGCCGACTGCGTCGACGATCACGAACCGCTCCTTGACCGCGGCGTCGGGCGTGACGGCCTGGAACTCCGCCGGGTCCACCGTCCGCGAACCCCGGCCCTTCATCTGCTCGAAGTAGGCCCAGCTCTTAACGTCCCGCAGGAAGAACACGCACTCCAGTGGCGGGATATCCGTCCCCGTGGCGATCATGTCCACGGTCACCGCGATGCGCAGCTCGGGGCTGTTGCGGAAAGCCTTGATCAGTTCGGCGGGCCGCTTCGCTGCATGCGTAATCTTCATGCAGAAGTCGTCGCTCTCGCCGAAGACCTGCCGCACCATCTGGACGATCTCGTCGGCGTGGTTGTCGTCCACGGCGAAGATCAGTGTCTTGGGTACGTGCGTACGCGACCGCTGGACCTCGCCCTCGCCCACTGGCGGAAAGATGTCCGTGAACAGGCGCTGGCGGAAGGTCTCGATGACGAGCCTCAGCTGGCCCTTGCTGATGACCTGGCGGCCCAGCTGGGACGCCTTCCACTCCAGGTCCTCCTCCAGCTCCTGGTACCGCTCCCGCCGGGTCTTCCGCTCCCGCATCGGCACGACCGTTTCGGCGGGGATCGTTCCGCCGTTCTCGCCCAGCTCTGTACGGATCCGGAAGACGTCGAAGTCGACGTTGACGCCGTCGGCGACGGCCTGCTCGTACGGGTACTCACTGACCAGGTTCTGGAAGAAGAACCCGAAGGTCTGCATGACCGGAGTGGCGGTCAGGCCGACGAGGTGGGCGTCGAAGTACTCCAGGACCGCGCGCCACTTGCCGTAGATGGAGCGGTGACACTCGTCGACGACGATGAGGTCGAAGGACTCCGGCGGCAGGGCCGGGTTGTAACCGATCTCCACCGGCTCGTCGACCAGGTCATAGCGGTCGAAGCTCTCGTCGTTGTCGTCGGCGCTCGGCACCGGACGGCCGGTGAGGGCGAGCCAGAGCCGCTGCACGGTGGACACCACCACGTGGGCGGAGCCGAGAACGGTGTCGCCTGCGAGGCGCTGCACGACGTATAGCTCGGTGAACTTGCGGCCGTCGTCCGGGGTGTCGAAATTCTCGAACTCGGTGGCGGCCTGGCTGCCTAGGTTGTTGCGGTCGACGAGGAACAGCACGCGCTTGGCGCCCGCGTTCTTGAGTAGCCGGTAGCTCTCACTGACCACCGTGTACGTCTTGCCGGCACCGGTCGCCATCTGGATCAGGGCGCGCGGGTCGTCCTTGGCTAGCGAGCGCTCCAAGCCGTCGATGGCCTTCACCTGGGCCGGGCGCAGGTCCTTCGGGTCGAGGAAGGTCTGCGGCAGTCGGCGCATCCGGGCGCGCAGGGTCGGCGCAGTGGGGTCGGCCTCGGCCTCGTCGATCCAGCGGGCGATCGTCTCCGGACGGTGCACCGCGAAGACGTCGCGGGTGCGCGGGGACGGGTCGAGCGCGTTGTGGAAGCGGACGGTGTTGCCGTCAGCGACGTACCTGAAGGGCAGGCTGGCACGCCAGGCGCTGAGCTGCTGGCTACGGGTGAGTCCGGTGGCGTAGCGGGAGGCCTGCTGCATGGCTGCCTCCAAGTCGGCGCCTTCCCGCTTGGCCTCTATGACCCCGACCAGGCGCTGATTGACGTAGAGGAGGTAGTCGGCGCGGCCGACCGCGGTGGAGACCTCCCGGACGGCGACGCCGCGGCGACCGGCGAAGAGGTTCTTGTCCTTGTCGTCCTGGACGGCCCAGCCCGCCCGGTCCAGGATCTTATCCAGTTCGTCGCGAACCTGTGCCTCGCTCATGGGAGGGCGGGCGGCTTTCTGCGCGTGTGCGATGAACTCGTCGCGCTGTGAAGCTCCGTCCAGCGGGCGGGCGGCGGACCGGAACTCCAGGGCTGGCGCGGTCAGCTCGGTGATCTTGTCGCTCAGCTCGGCGACGAGGTCGTGTAGCGCGGCCCGCTCGGCCTCGGCGCGGGCGAGCTCCGCCTCGGCCTGCGCGCGAGCGGCCTGCTCGCGCTCCAGCCGGTTCTGCTTGCCGTCGTACCTGAGCCGGGCCTCCTCCAACTTGCTACGGTAGGCACCGAGCTCGGTACGAAGCTGCTCAAGCTCGTGCCGGTCGGCGACCGTCGCCGGGGCAGGTGCGGCGGAAGGGGGTGCGGGCGCCAGGAAGACCCGGTGAGTGGTATCGGCCTGGTCAAGGGACCGGTGCAGCCAGTCGCCGAGGCGGAAGCACATCTCCACGGCTTGGAGCGCGGCTCGCACGTTCGCGTAATACTCGTGAACGGCCCGGTTGCCCGTCGCACGGATGCCTTCGAACCACGTACGCACCTGGGGCGCGAGAACGTCCGCCCGCGTAAGCGCGTTGATGCGGTCTACCTGCCTGTTGCCAGGGGCAGTGACGTTGACCAAGGTGAGCAGGTGTCGGGCCATGACCTCGCCGAAAAGGCGGGTCTTCATCATGGCCGCGTGCGGATCGGTGTGGACGTACGACTCCGCCGCACAGCCGAGCGTCACCAGTAAAGGCTCGTGCTGAAGCAAGTGGCCAAAGTTGGGCGAGCCCGCGGCCAACCGCGCGATCTGCTCGTCGTCCCCACCGGACGGGCCCACCACCGCCGTCACCATGCGTTTCCCCCAGAGTACTGGCCGTCATGTTGTATGCAAAGCCTTGCAGGATGACATGAACAGACAGCGCTGGCAAGGGATTTGGACGATGCAGCATGTTCGGCGAGTGCGGAATGTCCTGGAAGGAGACCCATAGGGGTATGCGTCGGCGCGGCGGAACAGCACGGCGAGCGCAGTCCGCTGGCCCGCGCGTGGTCAACCGCCGCCGTCGTGCTGCTTCGCGGTCGTGGCGCCTGGCTCTCGCCGCCCAGGACACGGCTGGGCCAGGAGGGCGTTCCGTGAGGATATGTTCGTAATGCTGTTGGCTCTGGATTAGAGCTGCTGGTGGCGGTCTGGGCGAGGGTGAACAGGCCGGACTCGGGCTCGGTGAGCACGCCGCGGGCGACGAGGCGTTTGAGTTTTGCGCGCAGGCTTTCGGTGTGGTTGGCGGTGGTGCCGAGGGCGCGGCAGATGTCCTTGGCGCGTAGCCCGCTGTCGGTTCCTGGCACCTCCGGCATCGATGCCGCCCGACACCGAGGTCCGTTGGCCGCAGGCGAGCAGACAGTCACGGTGTATGTGAGCGGCCTCGATCGTCTCTACCTCTCGGGGAATCGCAACCTGCTGGAATGTGCCGGCAACCCCGGGCTACGCGTAAACGAGATGGCTCCCGGGGCCGCGTGGACTACCGTGTAGTTATGAGTCGTTGTACAGCCCCACGCCGGGGGCATCGGACCGCCAGCGGACGTGCGGCGTGCCCCGCGTGCAGCGGCGGAGGCTACGGGTACTCATCGTCCCGGTCCTATTACCCGCCGCCGGCTTACACGTCGCGGAACGGTGGCAGGGGCGGCACTACCAGTGGGGGTAGTTCCAGTAGCGGCAGAACGCGAGCGCCTTGGTCACCGAGCACCTCCTCCGTGACTTACACGGCTGCCGAGGTGAAGGGGCTGACTCCTGTTCGCGACGCCGCCGTGTTGCGCGCGAGTCAACAGCCAGACCTTCGCGATGTCTTCCTCTGCCACGCATGGGATGACCGACGCGGTGCTGCCAAGGAGTTGTGCGGCCTGCTGGAAGCAGAGGGCGTGTCGGTCTGGTTCAGCGAGAAGGACATCGCATACGGCCTACCGTTCATGCGGGAAATCGACAGGGGCCTGGCGAGGTCGCGTACAGGTCTCGTCCTGGTCACCCCTGCGCTACTGACACGCATCGAGCGCGGTGGCGTCTCCGACAAAGAGCTCTCAGAGCTCCTTGCACGTAATCTGCTGCTCCCTGTCATGCACGAGACGACCTACGGCGAACTGCGGAACATTAGCCCCTTGCTTGCATCCCGAAACGGGTTCGACACGGCGGAGGATTCGATGGCAGTAATTGCCACCAAGATCGCCGAGCTGGTCGCCGTTGAGGACGACCCGACCGCACCGCTCACATCGGCGACCTAGCCGTCCGACGGCGTGACCGGGCGTCGCTCCACGTCGCCCGGCCATCAACGCAAACTACTCGGTCCCCCCGGTGCTCTTGCCCCCACCGGGGCGGTATTGGGGGCGTCGGCCACTATTCCAGCGTTGGCCGCGACGGTTGTTGAGAAGGCCTTGCGTCCCCTCCTCGTGATCGTCATGATCGTGAACATGTCTCGGGGGCCGAGCGAGTTAATCCTGACCGATGACGGTCTGCCGTCCATGTTCCGCTCGGCCGACACCGCTTCCTTGGCAGGTCAGGCGGATACGGTCCGGTGGTCCGCTCTCCAGCTGTTCATGCTGATCGTGGGAGCCGTCCTGGGCGGCGTTGACATCAAGCTCGGCAACGACCTTGACCTGGGCGCCCTCATCGCATCGATCGCACTGCTGGCCTCGCTCGTACCGGCCCTGTGGCTGACGGCGAACAACCCTCAGCGCACCTGGTACCGGGGGCGCGCGGCGGCCGAATCGCTGCGCACCCTGTCATGGAAGTACGCGGTGCGGGCGGAACCCTTCGCAGGCACCGACGCGGCGGCGAACGAGCGGCTGCTGCAGGACATGTCGAGCATCCTGCGCGACCTCCGTGACGTCGGCTGGCTCATCGACGCCGGCGGACAAGCCGAGATCACCGACGAGATGCGACTCCTGCGCAGTCAGCCCCTCCGGCTTCGGCAACAGGCCTACATACAAGGGCGCTTGGAGGCTGAGTACACCTGGTACACCTCCAAAGCGGCCAGGTTCGCGCGCATGGCCAGTCGATGGACGGCCGCGGCGTTCATTGCGACGTCGCTCGGCCTGGCGGGAGGGTTCCTGCGCGCTTTCGGCGTGCTCGACTATGACGGGCTGGGCAGCGCCTCCGCCATTGCGGCTGCCGTTACCGCGTGGGTGCAGCTCAAGCAATACCGTCCCCTGGCAGCCGCGTACTCGCTCACCGCGCACGAACTGCTCTTGGTGAAGGCTGGCTTGGAGACCCTGGCCGACGATGAGGTCCAGTGGTCACGACGGTGCAGCGAGGCCGAGGATGCTATTTCGCGGGAGCACACCATGTGGCTCGCCCGCCGGGAGGCAGCCTGAACTCCGGCCACAATGCTCGCCCGTATTTCAGTCACTTTCCTCAACCAGGAAGAGTACATCCATGCCCTACCGGCTCGACTCCCAAGACGGGACCCACTCCGAAGAAGCACTGCGTGCAAGCCTGGAGGAACTGCTCTCCGACAACACACTCTTCTCCCTCGCGACCACGGGACCCGACGGCGCGCACATCAACACCGCATTCTTCGCCCACGACGGAGAACTAGACTTGTACTTCGTCAGCGAGCGGTCCACACAGCACAGCCAGAACACGGCCGCCGACCCGCGCGCGGCAGCCACTGTGTCGCGCCAGCCGCCCGAGTACGGCGAGCACCTTCAAGGCGTCCAGCTCTCCGGCGCCGTGCAGGAAGCGCGTGAGGCGGAGACGGGCGCGAAGGCTGCTCTGGCTTGCTATCAGGGGCGGTTCCCGACGTTCGCGCAGGACCCAGCCATGCAGCAGCGCTTCCTCACCGGCGAAGGTCCCTTGGCGCTGTACCGATTCCGTGTCGAGTCGCTGACGCTGCTGGACGAGCCCCGGTTCGGGCGCCGTGTTTACGTCACGGCGGCCGTCGTCAGGTAGTTGGAGGGGCGGTCGGCTCGGTGTTGTCCGCGATGTCGATTTCCGGTACGTCGACGTTCGCGAAGACGGCCAGGCTGTCCGCGGGGTCCAAGTCGGCCGCCAGACGATGCAGTTCCTCAAGAGGGTCGACGCTGTCGGGCAGCATGCCGTCCTGGAGTTGCTGCACCCAGTCCGTACGCCGTGGTCCGCGTACCGCGTCCATGCGATCGTCCTCTCGGTCGGTCGGTCGGTCCGCCGCCCGCCACGGTACCGGCCCTCACACTCACACCCCAGCCACCTACTGACCATGACGGACCCGAAAGAGGAACCCATGGCTTCCAACGGTAAGACAGTCAGGCTCGCCCGGATCATTCCCGGCGTTCGCACGGTGATGGTGCCCTTCGATGACGACCTCATCAACGGGCCCTACGCCGGTCTCACCGATCCTGTGACACGTGTACGAGAGGTGGCCTTAGGCGGGGCCGATGCCGTACTCGGCTTTCCACGCCTGCTGACGCAGTACACGGAGAGAGGCGTGCGCCTCCCTTTCGTCGCCAACCTCACCGCGAGTACCGTCCTCGGAGTCCACACCCGCAAGGTCGCGGTGAGCTCCGTGGAACGCGCCATACGCCATGGGTGCGACGGCGTCGCGGTGCACGTGAACGTGTCGGACCGTCAGGAGCCGGACATGCTCGCGACTTTGGGTGCGGTCGCCGAGGACTGCGAACGGTGGGGGATGCCACTCCTGGCCATCATGTACCCACGGCGTGCCCATAACGGGACGGACGACAACTACCTCGAACTCAAAGAGCACGATCGCGATCGATACGCGGATCTCGTGCGCCACTGCGTCCGCATCGCGGTGGAGGTCGGGGCGGACGTGGTGAAGACGCAGTACACCGGCGATCCGGAATCCTTCGCCTCGGTCACCACAGCATCCATGGGGGTACCCGTGATCGTCGCTGGTGGACCTCGTACGTCGATCCGTGAGGCTCTGAGCAACGCGCACGGCGCGATCGAGGCGGGTGCCACCGGCGTCTGCTTCGGGAGGCAGACCTACAACCGCACCGACATAACCGGCTTCGTACGCATGCTTCGCTCGGTGGTTCACGATGACCTCTCACCGGATGAGGTGCTGGCCGGCCAGCCGAGCGTCGCCGCCGCGAGCGGGCAGTGAGTGTCACACGCACGTCGTCCCTGCGTCGTTACGTCCCGGCGCTGGGTACCGCGGCCGTTGCTGTGCTGTGGGGCACCAGCGGCGTCTTGGTCCGCGAAAGCGCGCTGCCTGCTGCCGCGATCGCGTTCGGACGGGCCGCGGTGGGCGCGGCGGCACTGTGGCTGTGGGAAGCGGCCACGCCGAGGGGCCGGGGCCGGCCGAGCATCCGCAGCTACGGGAAACCCGAGGTGCGCTCGCTGCTGTGGTCCGGGGCGCTCCTGGCCGTGCACTGGCTGACGTTCGTGATGGCCTTGCAGCGCGCGCCGGTCGGCACGGTGCTGCTCGGTATCTATCTCGCGCCGCTCGCCATCGCGGGGCTGGCTCGCCGCACTCTTCAGGAACACGTCACTCGTGGCCAGGCGGCATCGCTGGCTCTGGCTCTGGTCGGCAGCGTCTTCGTCCTCCAGCCCGGACAGACCGGCGGTCGTGACGGTCTGGCGTTGATAGCTGTATCCGCCCTTGCCTATGCGGGATCCACACTCGCCAGCAAGAAGGCGCTTGCGACCATCCCGCCTGTGCGGGTCGCTGCGGGGCAGCTGGCTATCGCCGCTGTCCTCCTGGCGCCCTGGCTCGCCGTCCATCCGGAGCCGCCGAGAGTCGTCGACCTTCTGGTCATCACCAGTCTGGGCCTCGTCTACAGCGCGCTGGCGCTCCTGGCCTACCTTGCCTTCCTGAAGCGCCTGCCGGTGACGACGGCCGGGATCCTGCTGTACCTCGAACCGGTCTCGGCACTGGTCTCCGGCTGGATCTTCCTGGGCGAGCATCCCGTGCCTCTCACCTGGCTCGGAGCGACTCTCGTACTCGTCGCAGGCATCGTGGTAAGCAAGGACTCCGTGAGCAACACCGAACAGAAGCAGGTTAGTTGAGAGCAGTGATCCGATACGGTGAGCTCAGCCGCGCGAGATCATCGATTCACGATCACGAAGGACAGATCATGTCGCTCTCCGGTCAGGTTGCCGTCGTCACCGGTTCCTCACGTGGAATCGGGCACTCCGTAGCGCTCGCCTTCGCAGAGCGCGGCGCGAAAGTCGTGGTCAACTCGCACAGCGACGTCGCAGGCGGAGAGGCCCTCGTCCAGACGATCAAAGAGAGCGGCGGCAGCGCGCTCTACGTGCAGGGCGACGTCGCCGACACCACCGACGTCGAGCGGCTCTTCACGACCACCGAGGAGGCGTTCGGCCCAATCGACGTGTTGGTGAACAACGCGGGCCTCACCGAAGGCATGCCCATCCTGGACTCCACCAAGGACCACTGGCTGCGCATGCTTAACATCAACCTCCTCTCCACCGTGCTGTGCTCGGTTCGGGCGGCCAGGACCATGAAGGAGCGAGGCAGCGGCACCATCATCAACACCTCCTCCATCCGCGGCTTCGACGCAACAGGCCGGGAAGGTGTGATGGCCTATTCCGCCGCCAAGGCCGCCGTCAACAACTTCACCCGCACTCTGGCCAAGGAACTCGCCCCGAACGTACGCGTGAACGCTGTCGCCCCGGGCTTCGTCGCGACCTCGTACATGGACCGGACCGATGACGCGCTCAAGGAGTCCTGGTTGGACATCATCCCCCTGCGCCAGTTCATCGCACCCGACGACATCGCGGGCGCCTACGTCTTCCTCGCCGAGTCCCCGTACATGACCGGCACCCTCCTGACCGCCGACGCGGGGTTCACCCTCGGGCGCGGCTGAAGAGAGCAGAAAGTCGGGGGGGGAAGGTGTGACAGTGGTCCGGGAGAAGATCTTCATCTCCTACCAGCGGGACTCCGCCGCGGTCGCGCAGCGCATCCACGACGCCCTGGAAGCCGCGGGCTTTGACGCCTGGGTGGACACCGAACGCATCCGGCACACCGATCGATGGGCCACCTCCATCGACCAGGCGCTACGCGAGGCCGACCGGCTCATCGTGCTCCTTACCCCGAAGGCTGCGGAGTCCTACGAGGTCTTCAACGAGTGGTTCTTCTTCTACGACCACCGCAAGCCCATCCACGTCGTGCGCATCGACGGCTGCGAGCTGCACTACCAACTGGTTCCGTTTCAGCGCCTGGAATGGACCGCCGAGGCCGACGAGGGGGAATGGGGGACACGCATGAGTGCCCTCGTCACCGCGCTGCACGGCTCATTCTCATGGCCCGACGGGGCCTCGCCGGACGACGCCGTGGTCACCACCCCTTTCGCCCCGGCCCGCACGCTGCTGGGCGCCTTCGCCGCGCTCGAAGAAGCCATCCGTAACCCAGATCGCTCCGTCGCCCTCACCGACCAGCAACTCCACGACATCCGCGACCACCCCTCGCGCAGCGTGCGCGAGTACCTGCTGTCCTGCTACGCCCGGTGGTGCAGCCCGCGCTACCAGCTGGACCGCCGCTTCGTGCGCCTCGCACTCGTCTACGACGAAGGCACCGACGCCGTCGACCGCTGGGTCACCGCGCCGAGTAGCCGTCGCACCGACGATCTCCAGGCCGTTCTCGCCGGCAGCGACTCCTTCGCATACGTACTGCTGGGAGCCCCAGGCTCCGGCAAGACGACACTGCTGCGCCGCCTGGAACTCGATGTGGCCGCAGAGGGAGTGCCCCGCCCCGCCGATGCGGTCATCCCGTTCAGCGTCTCGCTGGCCGAGTACGGTCTCAACACTGGCGAACCGCCGGCCCCACGCCGCTGGCTGGAGGACCGCTGGAGGGCGCGCAACCCGCACCTGCCCGAGCTGACGCACTTCCTGGAGTCGGGTCGCCTCCTGCTGCTCCTGGACGGCCTCAACGAACTCGCCCACTTCGATGCCTCCGACTTGCGCCGCCGCATAGACGCATGGAAGGCATTCCTCTACGAATGCGTTCGCGACATCCCCGGAAACCGGGCCGTGTTCACCTGTCGTACGCTCGACTACGGCGCCATGCTCAGCAGCAAGGACGTCGGCGTTCCACACATCCGCCTCGAACCCATGACCCGCGACCAGGTCCTGGAGTACATCGCCCTCCATCTGCCCGAACAGGCCGACCTTGTCCACGACGCCCTGAACCGCGACCCGCGAGCCCTGTCGTTCTACCGCACTCCGTACATGCTGCGCCTGCTGGTCAACCAGGTCCGCGCCGTGGGCACGGTCCCCGTCGGACGCGTCGACGCGTTCGCCGGCATGGTCCGCGAACTACTCCGACGCGAGATCCTCTCCGGCAACCCGCGGACCGCCGACCCGGAACTCCTCACCGATCGCGAACAACGCCGCCTGCGGGATGGTGTCCGAGACCCGCTGTGGCTCCCGGACCGAGGCCACCTCGTGCCTGCCCTGACCCGCCTCGCGTATCAGATGCAAGAGGCCAAGCGCGGCGAGGACAAAGGCAGCGTCGTCGTCGACTACGACACGGCCGTTGACCTCCTCAATGGGCTAGCACGCCTCGCGGAGGCATCCCTGCGCGTCGGCTGCGACACCGGCATCCTCGACGAGGACGAAGAAGCCATCCGCTTCTTCCACCAGCTCCTCCAGGAGTTCTTCGCCGCACGCCAACTCGCGGCAGCCCCTGACTTCGCCCGCCTCGCCGTCCCCGACACGGCCATGGCTGTGGCCCCGCCCCTGACCGAGGTTCTGGCCCAGCTAGCCCCCGGCGAGCCGCTACCGCCCCTGCCGACCACCGGCTGGGAGGAGACGGCCGTCATGGCGGCTGCCCTCGCCGAGGACCCCGACGCATACGTCCGCAACGTCCTCGCGGTCAATCCGGCCCTGGCAGGCCGCTGCCTGGCAGCCCCCGACGTACGCGTCGCCCCAGCCGTACGCCCCGAGGTGACGCACACACTCGTCACCCGCAGCACCGACCCGGCGACGGACCTGCGGGCGCGCATCCACTACGGCCGCATCCTCGGTGTCCTGGGCGATCCTCGCCTGACGCGCATCGAGAGCGCTCACGGTGCCGCACTCATCCCGGACTTTGCGAGCATCCCGGCCGGCAACCACCATATCGGAGCCTCAGGTACCCCCTACAACCTCGAACGACCCGTCCACGAAGTCCAACTACCGGCCTTCGAACTGGCCCGCCACCCCGTCACCAACGCCGAGTACGCCCACTTCATAGCCGCCGGCGGCTATGAAGACGACCGATGGTGGCACTCCGCCCAGGCCCGCAGATGGCGCTCCGGCGAGGGCATCCAGGACCTCATCTCCGACGAGTGGCGCAAGAAGCGCGACAACCTGCGCCGCCGCCCCTCACTCCCCGTCGACATGCTCCGCACCGGCGTGGCCACCCTGCAGCAGGCCGTCAGCATGGTGAAGCTGACGACCATGACCGACGAGGCCCTCCAGAAGGCACTGACCGATATCTACGGCACGGAGGCGCCACGCACACCGGCGTACTGGTACGACAGCCTCCTCGCCCACCCCAGCGCACCGGTCGTCGGCATCTCCGTCTACGAGGCGGAGGCCTATTGCGCCTGGCTCAGCGCCGTGGCCAGAGAGACGATCTGTCTGCCCACCGAATACGAATGGGAGGCCGCCGCGTCAGCCGGAGGGCGAGTTTTCCCGTACGGGGACGACTTCGAGGCGCTCGCGTCGAACACCTTCGAGCTGCACGCGCGCGGCACGCTCCCTGTCGGCATTTTCCCCGAGGGACGGAGCCCCGCAGGCATCGACGACCTGTCCGGCAACGTCTTCGAGTGGACGGCGAGCGCCCCGGAACCGTATCCCTACGATCGGGACGCCCGCCCGTCGGATGCGCCCAGCGATACCCGCGTCTGCCGCGGGGGTTCGTGGCGCCATCGGCACAACAGGGCTCGGGCGGCGTACCGGGGGCGGGGGCAATGCTTCGTACGCAATGACGATCTTGGCTTCCGGCTCGCGAGGCGGTAAAAGCCGAGGAGCACAAGATGCTTTGAAGCGATCTAGGAACCGGCGCGCAGCTCTGCTCGGCACCGCCCGGCGCTCACCACAGCGGGGCGACACCGACACGGCGGGCTGGCTGGCCGCGTGGGACGCCGCCCAGGCCGATCTTGCGGCTCATCCGCAGGCTCAGTGGGAGCTGCGCGTGGACACGGATGCGACGGCACCGCGCGAAGCCGCGGAGAGGATCGACGACACCGTCCGCGCCACGGCGCCTAGCTCCGGACTGCCAGCACCTAAACAGTCATGAACCATCTGGCGCAGTCTGGATGGTCGGCTCCGATGGACGTCGCCTGGACGATCAAGGCGAGACCGCACGCTCCGGTCCAGTCGAGGTTCCTTTAGGCCTGGCCCCAGATCGTGGCGCCAAGCTGCACCGGCGCCCAGGCGGCCGTCAGAGTGAAATCGAGCCGGCTCACACACAGCCACAGCGAGCACGTTCCCTCCGCGTCAGTGACGGCAATCAGCTCTCCCGGACGCCCGAACCGGGGCAGTTTCGGGTTCGGCCCGGCTTCGCCGGGGACGAACTCGACTTCGTTCGGGACGAGTCGGACCTGTGCATGCATAGGGGATTCGAACTCGCCGCCACACCCCTCCTCGGACGACGCCCGGATCCCGGGGCCCCTCCGTCCGCTTCCTCCGCCCGTGCAGACGACGCCCGTGGGCCCCGTGAAGTCCCCGCCCGCAGCATCCCTGCTCTCTCCAAGTACACCCGGGTTGGTCGTCGACTTCCCCCATACGCCCGGGGCTCTTGCGGCCTCACCCTTGACGCCGGCGGCATCACCCTCTTCCCTTGTGCCCCACGACTTTCCCCACACACCGAAGGAGACGTCCTCCGTAAGGGCTGCGTTCGATACACGGCTCTCGCCCTTGACACCCGGGCCGAACTCGCTGATCCCGTAGACACCAATCTCCCGCGTGCTTGGCCGCGCGGTTCCCAGGACTCCGGGAACGCCTTCCCCCCAGACACCGGGGCCGCCTGGCGCATGTGCGTTGGTCCCGTCGACAGCGGCATCGTCGGAATCTTTCACGAAGCCAACCACTTGGTTGTCCATCGCCATGCCCTTCTGGAAACGCCGACAACGACGCGTCTAGTAGGTCAGTGTGGGTAAGGGACGGCAATCGGGCAGCGGCCGGACGGGGGGCGGGCCGCATGCCATGGAGGACGCTAAGGGTTGGCCACATGAGCTACGTTCGGCTCAACCCGCAGGGCGTCCAGTGCCTCAACAACGTTCATTCGCTCGTCCCGGTTGTCGTCCCACCGGGTGAGCGCCGCGGCAGCGGCGTGCATCAGGGAGCCCGGCGTCGGCGAGCAAGGCCGCCGCGTCCTCAAGCTCTGGGCCCCAACGCCAGGCGCGGGCCGCGGTCTTGGGGATGTAGTCGGTCTCTGCACGCGCGACGGCGAGACGGCCTTCGCTTCGACGTAGACCGCGCCTGTGCCGGCATATCCGGCCACACCTCGAGCAGTTCGCGGATCTCCGGCTCGACCGCGTCCACGATCGACCCTTCAAAGCCCACTCGTACTTCGGCGGCCGGTCGCTGGCCACCACCCGTCGCACCGAGGTGCGCGAGATCCCCAACTTCCGTGCGATCGCCCGGATCGGCATCTGCTCGGCCCCATGCAACCGGCGGATCTCCGCCCAGTCCTGCACGCTGATCACCCATCCTCCCGGCCTAACTCAACGAGTCAGACTGCCCCAGGAAGGCCACAATTGACCCGGGGGAAGTGGTCTCACATGGAGCCGTTGCCGACAACCCCTGACTCTTTCAGTGCTTCATGCACCACGACCGATATTTCCTTGCTGGTGGCAGGATCCTGCTGTGCCCAGTCCACAAGTGCCTGTTCGACCTTTGGATGACGCTTGGTCAATATACGGACGATTATTTGAACTGTTCCAACGTCTCGCTCCTGATCCGCCAAGATCAATATTTTGCCGAGCTCTTCACTCGAGAGAGAGTCGTAGTCGTCGCCCATAAGGAATCACTTCCGATCACCTTATTCTCTAACCTGTCATTAACCGAGGTAGCGCCTCTCTAGTTTCTTCATGTTCACAAGGCCATCAGCGTCGAATAGGCTGCACCCGGCTGCATACGCGATGTAGAAGGCGAGTTGATCGCGAACTTCGCCCGATTGGCATTCCAGCCCAAAACCATAACCCATGGCGTCAATAAATATTGACGCATCGTGTTCATGGTGTACGGCGCCGATGTGTGACAGGGGAACGCGGTCATATTTCGCACCAGGTACGATCAATTCCCTCGCCGTCAACGTGCAGTTCTCGCCCTGGCACTGTGCGATGTGCGCCCCCGGCGGTGCAGACCTATAGGCCACCAATGGGACGATGGCGAGCGGCTCGCCGTCAGACATGTCCTGCTCCAACACTCAGAAATCGAGAAGGGTTGCGATTACACTGGGCGCATATCGAGATCGCAACTGGGGCTGGAATTCCTTAGAGTAGGAAAACGGCTTCCCCGAACGCAGCGCGGGAGGTTGTGCTTGCACGCTTCTCGTATGCTTCCGCCTTCTCAGCCCAGCCCGCGTCCCCAGTGCCAGCGAGGAAGCGCGCGTACGAGGCCGCCGCTTCTGCAGCTTTGGTCGCGTCTACGTATGGAGGGGGGTTCCCCTTCCCATCGCAAACGATTCGCGTAGCTTCTTCGGCTGCTGCCGCGGCGGCGGCCGCCTCCTCGGCTATGTGGGCCCACGGACCACCGCCCGGATCCTCGCCAGCGCGTACACGAGAATTGACGGCATCCGTAGCCGCAGCAGCTTCCGCTGCGGCTACAGCAGCCCGCCGGGCTGCTTCAGCGATTGGGCCACCGGGAGGTCTCTCGAGCGCGGCTGCCGCGCGTGCTCGTTGTGCAGCACTTCGAGCACGGGCGGTTATGGCGCTCACATTTTCAGGATGGATCATGCCGATCACCTAGTCACTTCTCCCACGTGTCCAGTTTATCGATCAGCTCTTCGACCAAGGCCTGGTCCTTCTCGTCCGTGATGTCGCTCCTTATTTGCGCAAGAGAAAAGGTCATCGCGGATACGACATAACTGACCAGCGGGGGCTTCTCGGAAATTTTACCGAGGACGGCGTCGATGCTGCTATTCTTCATTGCGATTCCTCTTCTCAAAGGTGTTGGGCAGTGGGAAATGCGGCAACGGCCTCAGGTCCCGATGCCGATCCTCTGCCACCAGTGGGCTTTCCTCCTAGCGACAGGTTCAGTGGCTCTATAGCTAGCAGCAAACCCACGGGTTCCACCGCTTGCTTCCGCCTCCATGAAGTCCTTGAATACTTTCTGGGCCTCCGATATGTAGGATGACGGTGCATCGATAGTGACCCGCTCCATCAACCTACTCATCGGAGCCACCAGGGGCGCATACTGGTTGCAGGGAAATCCAATGACCTCAAGAGCCACTGCCGCCATACCCCGCCCCAAGTGGTATGCACACAGGCGTTCCGAGGGAAGCATCTGGCAAAGAAGGCGCTGGACGTTGAAGGAGTTGCCGCGGGTACGATCGCCGGTACCCTTCCAGTCATTCAAGCCATACTGATTCCAGGTCGATTCAACAGCATCGTCAAACAGCCGGTAATCAACTAGCTGGATTTTCGGATGATTCGGGCAACGCGCTTCATTGTCCCGGTCCACTATGAGGTCTAGGGATATGAAGTCGGGCTCTCCCCATTCGGGATAAGACATTTCCCTTCTCCCTGTGCGGCTCAGCTCACCGATTACCTAACTCAAGTCTGCGCCCGGCACAGGCTCATGTCGAGTTGATGATTTCTTGATGGTTTCAACCATTGGCGGCGGTGGGGCGCTGCTATCGCGCTGCTGCAACTGAGGAGGGGTTCGTAGGCCCTATCGTGAGGGCAACGTCCCTAGCACATCCTTCCAAATGCTGGCGCGCAGGCGATTGGGACGAGAGCCCAGCCCGTGTGCGAGTGCACCCTTAAAGGTTGGGTGGTCGAACGGCGGCTGCAAGATCGACGAGAGGTGTGTGCGGCCGCCGCCGATAAAGACTTCCGTCTGAGCGAGCGCTCGGGCCATGACCAAGGCGAGGCCGTAGCGATCGCTGTCGAGATCGGGGCCGCTCTGCGGCCGGTCAGGGTCCCTCCACTGGGGAGCGGATCGCCGGACGCTCATCACGGGGGTATCGCCGAGCTGGCAGCCGTCGCAGTCGAGGAGATACACGCCGCCCCGACGCCAGGCGGGCTTGCTCCAGACCACGTTCCGGCCGTTTATGTCCCCGTGCACGATCTCGTGCTGCTCGAACAAGAGAAGCAGCTCGATCAGATCTTGCATGAGCTTGATCCGGTACTGCAGGCAGATGGGAGCGACACCAGCGTGTACGGCCCGTTCGGCGTGGACCAGGTGCTGCAGCTCACGTAGGGCACGCTTCCCGTCGGTGCTGCGCAGGAAGTAGGCGTGGGCTGGTGCAAGGGGGAGGAGGACGCCAACGGTCCGGTGCCCGTCGAGCACCTGGTTGCGCGGCCAGGCGGCGCGCGCATCCAGGAGTCGGCGGTCGCGGACCTTCAGGGACGCCGGCCAGTCGATCAGCCGCTGCATCGCCGCGGGGATGATGCGGACGTCGTCGTGATACCTCTTGAACACCAAGCGCGTGCCCAGGAGGCGATAGACCGTGCCTTCTCCGCCCTCGCCTTCGTTCAGCGGCTCGAGCGCAGGCAGTGAGGCGAGATCCACCGCAGTACCGCGAGCGAACTTCATCAGACCACCTACCCGTCCTCGTCGTGGCGCCAGAAGGCGACTGCTGTGCGGTCGTCGGCTGTTGCACGGCGCCGGAAGGACAGCTGGCTGACGAATTGCAACGGCTCTGGCGGTGTCTTCCACGCCTGTGCGAGCTCCCGGCCCACCGCGCCGGCGCCACGTCCCAAGGGCACGTCGACGCCGTCGCTGAGCAGGACGATCACATCCCCCGCGTGCCATTCCCCGTGGGCGACCTGCGGGACGGCAGGGCTGGACGGCAGCGGCTGGACGTTGTTGACTGGTCCGGCGTGATCATCCTGGTCTTGGAAGATCGTGGGCCATTGGTCGTCGCGCAGCAGCCGGACTGTACTGTCGCCCACCCGGGCGGTCACGAAAGGCCACGCCTCGTCCGGGCCGCGCTGTTCCGCCACCAGGACAACCACGGTTGTCGAGACGCGGTCCGGACCCACGGTGAGCTCACCCGCGAGCTCGGTGAGCTCCCGGTTCAGTTCCCCAACGATTGCCTCGAAGCCCAGCGCTTCGACGTTCCCATCGGCCTTGAGGATGGTTCGAACGTGGTGACACGCCCGGTGGACGGCGAGCCCAGCCCCGTGGTGTGAGAAGTCCGCTGAACCAAGCCCATCGGCGACTGCGGCGATGATGACGTTGCCGACCTGACTGATGCAGTACTCGTCCTGCCGGGCTTTGCCTTCATGCAGGTGCGAGGTGCCTGCCAGCGACGCGGCTCGTACCACCACGCTCTCGCCGAGGAGGCCGAAGTCCACGGCGAGCGCATGCGTCCCACATGCTGTCGCAGTGATCTTCGGGAGTGCCTCATGCCGCGGCGGTTCGCCGAATACCGGCGCCTCCCCTGGGTTGCGGAGCTCGCTGACGTGGGCGCCGGCTGCGGGGCCCGCTGGGGCCCGGCAGCCGCCACGGAGTCGCCTCTTCTTCCTTTCCCGGCCCATGTGTCAGACCTCGTCGAGGGGGTCGCAGGTGTCGAAGCCCGGCACGTGCTCGGGGAAGGGCGGTTGGGGTGCTCCACCGGTCGCCGCCGTCCCAGTGCTCTTGATCACGCTCTTCATAATCTCCGGGATGAGCTTCTTCAGGGAGTCAGCCACGTCGTCCATTCCGCTGCTGGGGAAATAGGCTTTGCCGCGGCCGCGGGCGATCTTCCGGCACATCTCTCGGTCGGCAGTGCCGAGCCCGAAGACTGCGATGTTCGGCCGCCATCTGTTCTCCGGGGCGACGAGCCGCTGGTAGGCCGCCCACCGGAAAGTTTCGTCGTCGTTCGGCTGGCCGTCCGTGATCAGGAACACGCTAGGCCTGTAGACCCGGTGACCCGCGCCTTTTAGCGCCAGCACCGAGGACGGGATGTCCGAGGCGAGCAAGTCGAAGACGGCGCCGTACGCGGTACTTGCCACCGCGGTCAGCGTCGGCATGGCTTTTATGTCCACGACGTCCGTCAGGGGCACATCCAGCTTCGCCGTGTCGCTGAAGGACAGCATGGCCAGCCGGGCGACGTCGCCGGCTTCCGGGTTGTTGATCAGTCCGATCCTGAATGTCTCAAGCATCTCGTTCAATGCGCGGATCGGCTCGCCCTCCATGCTGAGCGAGACGTCACCAGCGACGTAGATCGGGAGAACTGGCGGCCGGTCATCCCTCTCGGCCTGGGCGTGAATCGTGGTCATGGGGTGCCTCCCTTTAGTCGGACCCGGGGTCTGGGCTCGGAGGAGCCGGGTCATCCGGGATCTTTTCGCTGCTTGACAGACTTGCGGCAGCTAAGGGGACACGCCAGGCCTACCTGGATGAATCTGGATGAAACTGGACGCATCGAATCAACTGCTTTGACGGGGAGATACTGGGAGCCTGGAGAGGAGTACGAGCAGGAGGCGGACCATGGGCGGTCAGGCATCCTCACCAGAGCCGAATCCCCTGGCTCTGTTGGTCCAACGTCTGAACGGGCTCCGAGCTCGGGCTGGGTCGCCCTCCTACGCCGAATTGGCGACAAGATCACAGCAGTTCCCGGCTGACCAGAGGTTCTCGAAGACTCTCGTTGGCTCCTGCCTCACAGGCGACACGAGACCGTCAATCGACTTCGTCCTGGGATTCGTGAGGGCATGCCGCGATATTGCTCACGAGCGTAAGCACCCAATCGCTGAGGGTGACGGTGACTTCAACAAGTGGCGCCGTGACTGGCTCAGAACGCAGCCAGGGCAGCGAGATCCCGCAGAGTGGTTCGCGCTGGTTCGCGATCAACTCGAGCGTCGGGGTTATCAGGCCGCACAAGAAGTGATCAATGACTGGTATGCCGCCGCAACCCTGGATGACGCATCGGCCGCATGGGTCCGGCAATTCCTCCGCCTGACGGCGGAGGGACGACTCCGGCCGCGACAACGCCATCGCCTTGCACGGCCGGCGCCGCCAGAGGGCCCTTTTCCCTGCCGTGAGAAGCCTCTCGCTGAGATGCGTGGCTTCCTGGATCATGCCATCGGTGGGCGAGGCGCTCTTGCCCTCGTGTCCGGCCCCGCCGGGATGGGGAAGTCACGCCTGCTGCTGGAGCTGCTCGCCAGCGTGCCTACGGGTATTCGCGTGGAGTGGATCAGGCTGGAGCACGGGGAAGCTGGCTACCGAGGTTGGCGCCGACTGCTTCGGCCACTGTGGGAGGAGATACGTCATAGCCGCCTAGCGCCGCCGGCCTTGTTGCCGTGGGCCCAGACCCTGGACGAACTCCTACTTGAGAGGCGTAATGCGGCATCTCTTCGGCAGGAGAGCCAACCTCCTGAGCATGTGGCCGATGCTGTATCTGCGCTGATCGTTGACATTGCTGCCCATCAGCAACCACTCGTCCTCGTCGTGGACGATGCCCACCGTGGCGGTTCCGAGTCGGACGACCTCCTACTGGCCCTTGCCGACCGCCTGTCTTCAGCCCCAGCTGGGATCCTTGCGTCCGTGCGGGATGACGCCCTCGAGGATGGGCGACCGCTGAGGACACCTTTGGCAGCAACCGGAGGGCACGTCGGCTCAGGAGGGACGATCTCTGTCGTCAAACTGCCTCCCCTGGACGCCGTCGGCATCGACATCGTGCTCGCACGCAGAATCGGAGCCCGTCTGCCCCGAGAGGCACTCGACCGAATACTCATGCTGACTGAGGGCCGACCGCAGTTGGTGGAAAACGTTCAGCTTCCTCCACGGCTTCCAGGAGGCCGCATCTCACCGGACTTCGGCAGACTCGATGAAACAGGGTTGGCTATCTTGCAGGCTTCCCTGCATCAGCGATCAGCCGAGGTTCTGCGAGTGCTGAAAGCGGCAGCTGTGCTGACAGTGGGCGGCGAAGTCGCTCCGCATCGGGTCGCTGAGGTAGCCCAGCTTGATATTCAGCAGGTCGTGCAGATCCTCGACAACGAAGCAGCAGCAACAACCGTCCTGCAAAAGGTGGCACACGATGCACGATTTCGGCATGACAACTGGATCGAGGCCGTCCTCGCCCTGTGTACCCCGCAAGAACGACGTGTGCTGCACGCGCGCGCCTTGTCTGTCTTGCGGACCGAAATAGGAAGTGACCCCCGCCAACTCGCTGAACATGCCGTCGCGGCAGGAGTCCCTCTTGTCGACGCTAGTGACCTCGTGAAACTCGCCTGCCAGGCCGCTCGGCTGGCCGCCACCGACTATGCGCTTGCCAAGGCACACAGGCTGTACAGCGTGGGATTGACATACGCAGGCGGCAGTGAGCGTGTCCAGTTGCTCATATCACACGCCGACATCCTTCGATACGAGGGCGAGTGGACGCAGGCGGAAGTCGCGCTCCAACAGGCTCTCTCAGCTGCTCGGTCCTTGAAGGACCCGCAACTTGAGGCCGCGGCACTGCTACCCATGCGCCGGCTGCGCTGGACCTTCAGCTTGGATCACAGTCAGGAGATAGAGCAAATCGGCCGAGTCATCGAGGCACTTCCGCCCGGCACGGACCTTCGGCCGCAAATGGAGGCAGCGCAATCTGCACAACTGCTGTTCGCACAGCAACAGAGTAAGGACGAGCGTTGGGCGCTCGCCCGGGCCGCCCTCGACAAACTGCCTGCCGTGGCAGACGACCTGGCGCGTTCGGAGATCCTCATCGGCGTACATGAGGGACTGCAGGATTACATCGACGTTAAAGACCTCCTCCCTCATGCAGAGCAGGCATTCAATCATGCGCTTCGCGCTCAATCGCTGCACCACCAGGCAGAAAGCATACTTCAGCAGACTATCGATCTGTTCCGACTGGGCAGGGCAGAACAAGCAGAACAAAAAATGAGGCAGTACAACGGCCTAGCGCAGCGAACGGCCTCACCAGTTATCTGCTTCCAACAAGCTGGCCTATCTGCGATGCACGCCCTAGCTCGTGGCAAGTTCACAGAGGCCGAGACCTTTACCCGCAGAGCAGATGAGCTCAGCGCCGGATGGGGAGGATGGTTCGCGTCCGAAGTCGTGATGGCACAGACCGGATGGCGCCTGATCGAGGAGGGGCAGATCGAAGGACTGGCCGAACTCATCGACGCGACCCTACGCGACATCACGCCTGGCAACGCCATCCTATGGAGACTAGCGCAGGGCATCATCCGGGCCGAGCAACAGATGCCCGAACCTGCAGCAGAGATCGTAAATGAAGTGATCGAGGAAACCGACACGTTTAATCGCCTGCAGCGTGGGCCAGCACGCATCGGCATCCTGGCTCTAGGAGCCCTCCTCATCAGCCACCCTGCGATGGAGAATTCTTGGCCGCCGAAGGCCCTGTGCCGCTGGGGGGACCAACTTTCAAGTCTGCTGGAAGCCCATTCTGATCAAGCGGTAGTGATTGGATGGCCCGCGCTCTTCTTCGGCGACAAACGCCGCTTCATTGGTCTGGCTCGTCTACGAGCAGGTGACCCACAAACGGCGGAAGCCCTCCTCATGCAGGCGGCCGAGACTAACCGTCGCTATGCGGCGCTGCATTTGCGGACTCTATACGACCTTGCCCGGACTCGTACTTGCCTTCCGGGAAGAACCGTCGAAGCGCGGAAGCAGTTGTGGGAGATCACTAAGCAGGCCGAGCAACTGGGGATGCGAAGCCTGTGGGGCACGTCCCGCTGAACCCCGCGTCGCCTTAACCCCTTATTCTCGGGCAGATCCGGCATGGACATCCCTTCGGTCGCACGGGACAAACAGGCGGGGCGTGTGCCTCAGCCTACGGCCGCGAGGAATGTCCCAGGGTTGGTCGACGTAACCGCCAATGCGGAGGAGAAGACGCTAACTTGGGAGTGGCTTTGTTCACGAGTTGCGTTTCTGGCTCAAGTTTTAGGCTCTGTCGCTGATTTGGGGTGCGCGGCGACCGCGGATGGGTGGGCATCACCTGGGTGTGATGGATGCGGTACGCGTCCCGGGTGTCGGGGTGCAGGTCAAGCAGGTATCAATCGAGGACACAAGGTCCGTCTGTTGTGTGGTCGTTGGCGGTTTCGGCTGCCTGTCCGGAGTGCGGGCAGAGATCCGCGCGGGCGCGCAAGGCGTCGTGCTTTCCGGTGATCCGAATGAGGGCGACGTTTTCGGCAACGTACGCCCGTGTCCGATGCCAGGCGGAGCGGGGGATCTTCGTTTCGCGGAGGCGGGGGAACCTGCTGGTGCAGACAGGGCTCATCGGAGAGGAACATCATCGCTGATGGCTCGGTGCGCCTGCCGCCGAAGACGAGAAAGACCCCTCCGCGGCGAGCAGGAGATCCTCACCCCAGTCCTGCTCGACCTGTTCGGAACCGATCAGTACAACATGACTGGCCCCTCATTCTGACTGCGACGGTCGGCGCGGGCAGAGGCGGCCTTGACGCCGATGCTGGACCCGTCAGCGGGCGGGTGTCAGCAGGACTCTTCGAACTTCACCGCGTTGAGCGTCACAGGCTGGCCTTGGAGCTTGGTGCCGGGGGCGGGGTCCTGGGAGCAGACCTTCCAGTTGGACTCGATGACGATGATGCGGTCCTGGCCGGAGGCGTCGTTGACGGTGATGCTGGTGCTGGGGTCGAGGGCCTCGCGGGCGACCTTGACGGACTTGCCCTTGAAGTCGGGCATCGTCGCTCCGGCAGTCTCGGTCTCGGTGCCCTGGTCGGTGGCGGGGCAGGTCTCTTCGAGTTTGACGCTGGCGAAGTCGACCTTGGTGTTAGTGGGGTGCTGACCGGGATCTGGGGTCTGGAAGCAGACTTTCCAGTTGCGGTCGTCGAACTGCTCTCGGCCGCGATCGAGGGCATCGTGTGAGGTCAGGTTGTAGAAGCCTGCGTCTTGGGCCTGGTCCTGCGCGGACTGCAGCCCTTTGCCGATCATGTCCGGCAGAGATGCGGACTCAGGCGTTGGCCCGGGCTTGTCGGCGGGGGCGCTGGTCGTGGTGTCCGGGGTTCCCGTCGGCTCGTCGTCAGTGGTGGTGCCGTTGCCGCCACAGGCACTGAGGCTGGCCAGCGCGGCGAGGCAGGCCGCGGCGAGTGTGATGCGTACGCGAGTGTGCATGATCCCCCCAGGGTTCGTTGCGTTGGCGAGGGGCTGGCCTGCGTGATCTGCGGGATTCATGAGGCGCATATGTCGTCTATGCGACAAAATGTTCAGGTTTCACAATAGCCCGCTGCCTGGTCGCTGCGTGCCCACTGGGTACTCATCGGCCGGATCCTCTTCGCGGCACAGCGATTCGTGGTGCGATGAGTGGCAGCAGGGCGAAGACCGCGGGCGGGTTGTTGATCACGTTGGCCAGCGCCGCGGCCACCACCGCACACCCACCAGGGCCTGGCCCTGCTGGTCCTCTGCGGGCCGCTGGATCTTCTGGCTGGTGCAGCCCGGGTCGGCACCGCCGCCTCCGGCCGACCGCGGATCGTGTGGATCCGCACCGCGCTCGTCCTCAGCGTCATGGCGTTCGGCGTGCCGCTGGATACCATGATCGTCCGCTCGGTGCTGGTCACCTTGCTGACCCTGGACGAGGGGCGATGGATGTGGTGGTGGCCCAGCAAACTGTTCAGGCATCACGTCGACTCCCGGCAGCCGGCAGGCAGGTCCGACCTCGAACCCGCTCTTGCGGTCAAGTGACACCCTTCCGGCATCGACCGGAAGGCCCGGTTGTGGTGGTGGCGCCGTCTGGGAAGGTCAGCTGGGCTCCTCGCGTGCCGGGCGAGCCGGCGGCCACGACGTCGTGGAGGGCCACGCTGGCCAGCCGGGAGAGCAGACGGCCCAGGGGGGCGCGGGCGGCATACGCGCAGCGGGATCCTTTCTCGTACGTCGGGCGCGACATCGACAGCGAAGCGGGCGATACCGGCCAGGGTGACAGCGCTGCCGAGCATCGCCAGCACTGCCGTTTTGTCAGACCGACTCAACGCGGCCTTGACCGAGCGGAGTCCCGCTCCGTGCCGACGCATCAAGGCTCGGTACGACAACCCTGCCCGGGCATCACGGCGGATCGCCACGCACAAGTCGACGGGCCGACGGCATCCGCCAGCTGCTCGCCGGGGTGTGCTGTCAGCTGGCCGAGGGGATCGAGGGGCGACCGTGAGTCGCAGGCCGAGCGGCGGGCTTGCGTGGGAGGGTTCCTGATGCTTCCCTTCGCGATGGCCTGGCAGCGTGACGTTTTCAGGTTCTCGCGGACGCTAGATCACAGCAGGCAGGCATCCGTTACTGCGCGCTACTTGGTGCCTTCGCCTCGCGGATCCCGCGGTTTCTGGTCGCTCAGCTGCGGTCCCGAGGGTGACGGTTGGTGAGCCGCGGGGGCGCCGCCGTCCGGATTGCTGCTGGGTGGCCTGTCTGTCAGGGCCGGGACACGTGCAGGGTCCAGGTCCCGTCTGCGGTGATGTTGAGGTAGTAGGGCCCGTCGCTGATCATCTGGGTGACGGTGGATCCGCGGAATGTGCCGATCTCATTGAAGGCGAGGTCCTGCAGGTCCCCGTCTGTGTCGAGCACGGTGACGGCGAAGTTTTCCTGACCGTGGTGCTCGCCGCGCAGGGTGGCGGCGTGGTCGGCGGTGAAGGGACCTTCGACCTGGTCGCCCTTGCCCTGGTACATATGCGGGAGGCTGTCCGCGCTCTCGTGGCGTGGCTGGGTGATGGTGACCGTCCAGGCCGCATCCGCCTGCATGCTCAGGCGGTAGCGGCCCGCGCTCAGCCCTTGTGCCCGGGAGCCGTCGTACGCGCCGATGGTGTTGACCAGGAGGTCTTTGAGCTGACCGGAGGAATCGAGCAGTTCGACGATGAAGTTGGCCTCACAGCCGGAACAGGTCGAGTGAAAGACGGCCAAGCCGTCGGTCACGGTGAAGGTCTCGGTCGCCTGTTGACCCTTGCCGCTCAGGCGGATAGGCGCGGGCTCGCTCGGAGTCGGTGCAGCCGCCGACAGGGTCGGGCGGAACGCCGCCGGGGCATCGGGGGTGGCGGGCATGCGGGTGAGCTTGGTCGCGTCGCCGACTGATACGACGATGATCACGACGATGGTGAGGACGGCGACCAAGGCGCTCAGGCAGCCCACAAGGCAGCCGCGGCCCCGACTCTTGCGGGGCGGGGAGCCGTAGCCCGGCGGGTGCAACCAGCCCCTGCCCGGCAGCCTGCCCTCATCGGGTGGAGCATTGTGCGCACCCCGCGGCGTGCCTGTCCATCCCGAAGGCTGGTCCGGGGGAGGCGGTGGTTGGGTCCCGGTCATGGGGAACCTCTGCGATGTCCGGTGACAAACCCAACGCTAGTACGGCACTGCGCACGGTGCGAGTCGAGCCTGGCTACGGGGATGACGGTCGAACGAGGCGGATCCGGGCGAGGGGCAGGCCTGGGCCGCGGCCTGCGCCTCCCCGCGGCCCCGGCCCAGGGGGATGTCCTCCCGGCCGCCGGGGACAGTCGGCCCTGATGTCCCTGTAGTACGGCGCGGTGGCCATGTCGGACATGCCCTTGGCCTGCCGTGCAGGATCGCATGATGCCCGTCCGGGTCGACGAACGCCTGCACTGAGAGGGACTCCGCGGGGAACTCACGGATCGGCGCGAAAACCCCTTCGTGCACTACGAGTTGATGGATGGTCCAGGGCGGCGAACGTCAGGTTCAGCAGGCTCAGACATGGCAGGCGGCGTACGACGCCCTCTCTGACAGTCGCGGGGGAACGCGGGGCTCGTTCGGACAGCAGACGGGCAGCGATAGCCAGGAACATCAGCTCGTCCACGCTCGGGATCACGTACGTGAGCCCGAACCGGGAGCCGTCCCCGAGCGCGTAACGGGCGACCGTGGTCGACGACGGCCCGAGACGCCCCGAAGCCGACAGCCTGAAGGCTCCCCGTGAACCCTCGCCACGAATCCGGCTGCACGGAATCGACCGCTCGTGGGCCATCGACACCCACGGCCTCGCCTGGCTTCCAAATCTCGCGTGTACGACCAGGGAGTTCGCGTGGCATACGGTTCCCTGTGTCCGCAGCAGTGCGATGGCGATGCCCGTGGTGCCGGCGAGGCAGGCGGCGTGGGCAAGGTAGTTGATTCCACGGGGTCGGATCCTCCGGATACGCCTCGGCGGCCTGCTGACAGGCCAGCACCGCGGTGTCGAGGCGCTCCATGTCGACCGGCGCGCGCCCCGGCCCGCAGAGATCGCCAGGCCGAAGGCCCGGGCCGTCTCCGTGGCCGCCCGCAGCACGTGCGCGTCGTCGCTGTGCGGCTCGGCGGCCAGCCAGGACTCCACCGTCGTATTGCCCGCGCACGCCTGCGCGAGCAGCCGGATCCGGTGGCCGCGCATCGGCCAGTCGGCCCCGGACCCCTTGCGCTTCACCTTGAGGTGTGACTTGAAGCACGAATGCAGAGTCTTCTTGGTAGTGGTACCTGCCATCGCCATCGCAGCACCCACCCCCACATCACTACCGATGTGGCCATACCATGGCTACGCCCGAACTGACCATGTCTCCAACGCTGACCATGTGTCATTCTCTGTCGTTCACGTCATTGGATGAATGATTCGTTGAATTGCCTTCAAAGTTAATTGAATTACTGTCCGAATTCGAGACTTTCGATTTCGAATTAATTCTCCTTTCGTCGATGTCGCACTTCAGTGCTTGCCGCACGTAGTCGCCAAAGATGGATGAGTTCGATTTCACTGAGCATATTTATCGCCTCCGATGGCCGTGCGATCCGTTCCATGCGTTCGTCGTGCGATGCGACGCCGCAACCGCAGTCGCCGCCCGTGTCGCCTACCCTCCCCTCGCGGCTGCGGATGCGAGCTGCTTCGTCGTTGGCAGGCGTCCGCTGTCCGTCCGACCTCCACCGACCGGCCGCGCGGATGCCTGGCCGCCCCCGGCCGTCGGGTCTCCGGTGAGGTCCCCTGATGCGGCGCTGCCGGCGCTTAGGTGGGGATCTGTTTCGGTAGAAGGTCGTTGAACTGAGTCTGATGCATGTGGGTGTGGGGCTCGGCCCGACCTGGCCGCCAGCGTCCTGAGGAATCCGTGAATCCGGCGAAGTTCCTCGCCCCTCTGAGGGAGGTAGGGGGGTAGGTGCCGCCCGGGCGTTACGCGCACCCACCTGCGACCCCGCCCTCGCTTTCTCTCTCCCGGGTCAAAAACCTAGGCGAGCCCTTCCTCCCGTCTTCGATTCCTAGGAGTGGGCCTAGTGGGGCTCACTCGGGCAGATGGCGCAATTGGCCTCGACCGCCTGCTGGCTCTGATGGTGGAGGACGCCTTCCATGAGTTCCTCAAGCGGTGCCGTCTCATGCAGCAGGCGGAGCTCCGCGGCGATGACCGGGTTCATGGCGGCGTCATGGATCTTGGAGCGATGGGGCGCCTGGCGGAGCTCTTCGATGGCCATTTGGATCATTCCTTTCCGTTAACCAAGAGCGGGCACGATTGCCCCCCGCCGGAAACCGGGAGCGGGGGGCTCGCGCGGGCGTCATAGGAAGCCGCAACACTCCCTCGGCCCGGTCTAGGGGGCGTCCAGTTCTTCCTGCTGGTAGGTCTCGGCCTCGGCCTGCTTCGGCACGAACGCCAGGGCCGGATAGTAAGTGTCGGCAGCACCGACGCCACCGTGGATCACCTTGAGCTGGCCTGACTTCACCAGCTTCTCCAGTGCTCTGGTCGCCTTCTGCTTCTCGGCCGGCGTCGGCTTGTCGGTGTCGAACATGGCCCGCGCCGCGTCCAGGCGGGTGATGGCCGTGTGCTGGGCCAGGGCCACCAGGTCGGCTTTCTCGCCGAGGGTAGAGACGCCGGTCTCGTGGTCGTGGTAGAGGTCGAGCGGTCCGATCTCGTTGATCGGCTGCTTCAGGTGCCGGAACTTCACGACGGGATCGCCTGCCTCGCCATCCAGGATGACGACAGAGCCGGCGCCGGCCGTAAGCCACGTCGAGCCGTAGACGTCCTCGATCTTGTTCGGGGTGGCGCCATTCGCCCCGCGCTTCACCTGATGATGCAGCTCCACCACGGTGATGCCGTTGACCAGGCAAAGCTGACGGGCCCGGTTATAGGCGGAGCCGACGCCGTCCTCGGACAGGTTGAGGGCGACGTCTTTCAGGGAGTCGATGATGACGGTGTCCGCCCCGGCCTCCAGGCACATGTTCAGGAGCGCGTCGGTGTGCTGGGCGAAGTCGAACGGGGGCGGACCCTTCCACACCTTCAGCCGGCGGTCGAGAACAGCGGCGTCGTCCTTCGTGAACACGCGAGCCATCGCCCGTGCCGCCTGCTCGGGACGGTCACAGGCCAGGTAGAGGACACTCTTCTTGCTCGGCTGGACGGTGAAGCCCATGGCCTTGTCTGTGATGCCCAGGCGGGCGCGGAGGAACTGGACGCCGACGGTTGTCTTGCCCACGCCGCCCTTGCCGACGAGCATCAAGGCCTCGCCCTGGGCCAGGAGGACGTCGTCGCCGTCGCCCCACACCGCAACGGGAGTCTCTGGCCTGTTCAGGATGAAGTCGGCACCGGACACCACAGACTGCTCCGCAACCCCGAAGGCGGCGCGCAGGGCGTCCTCACGGCGCTGCTTGGCCAGCTCCTTGGCCTCGTCCTTCAGCGCATACTCGTCGGCGTAGCTTTCCAGCTCCCTCTGGCGGTCGATGTCGCCCTTGTCCCGCTGCACCTGGACGACCTGCATGAAGGAAACATAGTCGGCGTCGTTGGAGAAGAACTTCTGAGCCTTCTCCTGCCGCTCCTCGGTGTTACGGATGGCTGCGCAGTAGTCGACCAGAGCGAAGTAGACACCGACGGAATGGCCGCCGTACTCGTCATTCTTCGTCGCCTCCGACGGCGGGGCATAAGCGCTCTCGGCGCAGCCTTTGGAAGGGCACGGCAGATACTGCCGGTGCTGCATACAGATGGGACGGATATCACCTTCGGGGGCGGCGGGCTGACTGAAGCACGTTGTCATGGCGGTTTCCTTTGCGCACGTCGGCCAGAGACTCCGTTGCGGTGGAGCGTCGGCCGGATAAGTCCGGCCATGGCGTGCGGGTATTCGCCATGAACTTGTTAGGCCGGCCAGAGCTGCCGGGTTCGGCCCGTAACCATCATTTATAGCCGTCGCCTTTGCTTAGGTAAAGCGCCTCGGGATATTTTTTCAAGATTCTTTAGATGTCGGATGTATACCACCCCCTTCGGGAGGGGGTGGATACGTACACCTAGACGTATCCTTGGGCATACACCCCATTACATTTACCCGCACATCCCCCGACCTGGGCGTTCCTTGATCGCCGTACTCCCCCGTACACCTATCCGTACACTTTCACTATTCGTGAGCGTATGCCCCCATATAGCAACGCTCTGTAATTATAGATAATTTAACGGAGCCCAGGACGGGAATTCACTTCACCGGCGTCTGGTCGGGCCGAATGAATCGCTTCCTGCGTAAACGATCGTTCCTGGCCTGGGTGAGATCTAAGGGGGATCCTGCACCACAGGACACATGACCGGGGCACGGCCCTTTCAGTCCCAGCCTTGTACGGGCCGCCGTTGAACCGAGGGTTGGCTTGGCCACCGTCGCCCTGAGCACGCCATAACGTCCACGCCGGGCAGGAAGGTTTCGCGCCCCCGCGTATGGAGTTGTCGACGCCCGGCTGCGGATTCCCCGTCCGGGCGTCACTCCTGTTGTCCTGCATGGTCCGTCGCTGGAATTTCCTTCTGCGGCAGCGCGAGTTGGGGTCAGCTGTCGTCACACTGGGGGAACTCGCCTGCTCGCAGGGCATGGGCAAGGTCCGCCGCGGCCTCCGTGAACTCCTCCGCGTGCCAATGGAGTGCGGAACCCCTCGCCTTGAGGAGGGTGAGCTCACCGCTCAAATCCGAGACGAACGAATCCTCGGCATCGGCGAGGTCGGGGACATTCCGAGCTGCCGCCAATAGCTCCTCGTAAGCCTTGACGGCGGCGCGGCAAGCCTCGGCGGCATCGGAAACTGTGACCCTGGGGAAGAGGCCGTACTTGGTCTCCTCGCCGGGTAGGTTCTCGCCGGACTGGAGCTGGGTGGCAAGATCGGCGGCGAACCCTCCCGCCTTCTGGTCGGCAAGACGCGCGGCGCGCTCGGCCTCTTCCTTCTTGCGGAGGGTCTCCTTGCGCTTCCTGCTGGCCTCGGCAGTCTTGGCCTGCTTCGCGTTCCGGGACTCCTGCCGGTACGTCTTGCCGTCGAGCCCGATTACGGCAGTCGGCTTCGTCGGGGTTCCGTGACCCTCTGCCGTCCCGCAGATCGGCAACACGTCGGCGCTGTGGTTGGGGGCGTCGCGGACCTCGACCTTGCCCCTCCCTGGTGGCCCAACCGTGTCACCTGAGAGATCACGACGCACGGTCTCGCGGCTCACGCCCGTCGCCGACTCGATGGCGCGATGGCTCATGCCGGCGGCCCGCATCAAGGTGACGATGCCCGCCCGCTCCTCGCGGGGCAGCCGGAGTCGCTGGGCGGAGTCGAACTCCTCAGCGCAGTAGTCGTCCCACGAGTCGTAGCCGAGGGCAACCCAAGCCCGCGTCTCCCACGCCTCCATGATCAGATCCCACGCGGCGGTGAGCGTGGTCTTGATCTCGTCAGTGAGCTGCCGGGCACGGTCGCGGTAGGCGGCCTCGATCTCAGGCAGCATCGCGGTCACCGCCCTGCGACAGCTGCGCACTACCCTCGTCGGTGATGCCAGAGATGGGCACCTCGGAGCGCCCAGCGCTACGCGCGGCGCGGGCGCGGGAGGAAGCAAGCGCAAGCCGCTTAAACCAGGCCTTGCGGGCGTGCTCGGCGCGGCGAGCGCGTTCCTCCGGCGCGAGGGTGCCGTCGGGGTCGACCTGCCTCTCGAAGCGTTGGAGGAAGGCAGTCCTGGCCGGCGCGGTCTGGGCAGAACGGTCCGGGCAGTTCGCCCACAGGGTGTGCGCCGCGATTGCGGCGCGAAGACGACGTTGTTCAGAGGTGAGGGCCATGCAGGGCACCATCCGCACTTCGATCAGGGCCCTCTGACAGGAGAGACCCAGTCTTCACGCGATTGGGATGGTGCGCGGCCCCGGAAGGCCCCCGCGTTTCGCGTCTAATGCTCCAAAGAGTGACATATCGGAGCACTGCGCTTCAAGCGGGTCACGAGCCCAATGTGCTGGACGAGCACGCGGAAGAGTCGGGCGGCGTTGCCCAGCCCTCACAGGTCCCCGAGGTTGAGCCGTCGCGCCTCCTCGGCGGCACGCTGCTCCGATGACGCCTTGGTGTACCTGTCGAGCATGTCCCTGCGGCTCCATCCCGCCATCGCCATGAGCCCCCCCTCGGAGCCCCCCGCTGCCAGCCAGCGGGTCGCCGCGGTGTGGCGGAGCTGGTGCGGGTGGAAACCTATGATCCCTGCCTGCTCGGCGCGGTAGGTCAGAGCGCTGTACAGCCCCTGGTACGAGAAGTTCTTTCCGCGGTCGCCGAGCCAAAGCGCCGGCGAGGCGGCGAGGCGGTGGGTACGGCGGACCCGTATGTACCGGTCGATGGCCTGTCCCGTCTGGGAACCGAACGCCACCATGCGTCCCGTGCCGCCCTTGCCGCGGCGGATGACCGCGAGGCCTGCCGAAACGTCGACGTCCCCGACGACCAGGCCCACAACCTCTCCTGCGCGGGCGGCGGTCTCGGCCATGAGGCGGATGATCGCCGCATCGCGGCGGTCGCGCAGGTCCCGGCCAGCACACTTTTTGAGCATGGCCCGGAGCTGGTCGTCGCTGAGGGCGTCGACAACCTTCACATCCAGCTTCGGCGGCTTCAGGTTCTGCAACTGGTCGGTGTCGATCTCGCCCTCATCGGTCAGCCAGGCGGAGAACCGGCGCAGCGCAAGCTGCCGGGATCGGGCGGTGGCCGGCTCGGCGCCACCCTCGATGAGTGCCGCCACGAAGGCGTTGACGGTGGGGCGGTCCAGAACGGGTGGGGTGCCGGTCGCTGCGGCCCATCTCAGGAAGGAACGGACGCCGTCCGCGTACGTCTTCAAGGTCTGGGCGGACTTTCGCTCGGCGGCCAGATGGATCACCCAGGAGTCCAGAAGCTCACGTATGCCCGTTTCATTCATGCCGCAAGCATATGCCAGGGCGGTGAATTGATATCTGGGCTAGGAGCGCTGTGGTTGGAACAGAAAACGCCCCCGACCCGCAAAGTGCAGGTCAGGGGCGTTCGGTGGGACTTGGCTCAGTCGAGGTAGTCGCGCAGCACCTGCGAACGGGACGGGTGGCGCAGCTTCGACATGGTCTTGGACTCGATCTGGCGGATGCGCTCACGCGTGACGCCGTACACCTTGCCGATCTCGTCGAGGGTCTTCGGCTGACCGTCGGTGAGACCGAACCGCATGGAGACGACGCCCGCCTCGCGCTCGGACAGGGTGTCGAGGACGGAGTGCAGCTGCTCCTGGAGGAGCGTGAAGCTGACCGCGTCGGCCGGGACGACGGCCTCGGAGTCCTCGATGAGGTCACCGAACTCGCTGTCGCCGTCCTCACCCAGGGGGGTGTGGAGGGAAATCGGCTCGCGGCCGTACTTCTGGACCTCGATGACCTTCTCCGGGGTCATGTCGAGTTCCTTGGCCAGCTCCTCCGGGGTGGGCTCGCGGCCCAGGTCCTGGAGCATCTGGCGCTGCACGCGCGCGAGCTTGTTGATGACCTCGACCATGTGCACCGGGATACGGATGGTGCGGGCCTGGTCGGCCATCGCGCGGGTGATCGCCTGGCGGATCCACCAGGTGGCGTACGTGGAGAACTTGTAGCCCTTGGTGTAGTCGAACTTCTCGACCGCGCGGATCAGACCGAGGTTGCCCTCCTGGATGAGGTCCAGGAAGAGCATGCCGCGGCCGGTGTAGCGCTTGGCCAGGGAGACCACCAGGCGGAGGTTGGCCTCCAGGAGGTGGTTCTTGGCGCGCCGGCCGTCCTCGGCGATGATCTCCAGCTCGCGCTTCAGCTTGGGGGCGAGCTTGTCGGCGTTGGCCAGCTTGTCCTCGGCGAACAGACCGGCCTCGATGCGCTTGGCGAGCTCGACCTCCTGCTCGGCGTTGAGCAGCGGGACCTTGCCGATCTGCTTGAGGTAGTCCTTGACGGGGTCGGCCGTGGCACCGGCCGCGGCGACCTGCTGCGCGGGCGCGTCGTCCTCGTCCTCGTCGGACAGCACGAACCCGGCACTCTCGCCGCCCTCGGGCTCCTCGCCCGGCTTGGCTTCCTCGAGGACTTCCTCTTCGCCCAGCTCGGCGTCGTCCTTCTTGGCGCCGGCCGTGGTCTTCTTGGCCGCCGTCTTCTTGGCGACGGTCTTCTTCGCGGCCGCCTTCTTGGCGGTCGTCTTCTTGGCAGCGGCCTTCGTCGCCGACGCCTCGTCCTCGACGGGCGGGTCGACGACGGGTGCCGTCGGGGTGGCGGTGGCGGTGGCCTTCTTGGCGGTCACCGTCTTCGCCGCGACCGTCTTGGTGGCGGTGCGCTTGGCCGGACTCTTCGCTGCGACGCTCTTACGGGTGCGCTTGGGCTCCGCGGCACTGACCATCAGCGTCACACCCTCTTCCTCGAGGATCTGGTTGAGGCTGCGCAGTACGTTCTTCCACTGAGTGGCCGGAATCTGGTCAGCTTCGAAGGCCCGACGCACGTCATCGCCGGCGATCTGCCCCTCAGCCTTTCCCCGCTCAATGAGCGCCATGACAGAGACGGACTCGGCGATCTCCGGCGGGAGCGTACGGGATGTGCTGGCCGACACGAACAACCTCTCGGAACGTTGGAAAACGGCTTCCGGCCCCGTCCACGGCGGACAGGAGCCGACCGCCGACTTGGGGATGAGCCGACGGTGCGGGCGGGGGCCGGGAAGATGCACAGCGCCTTGAACGGCGTCCGTATTCCCTCCGCGGCTGTCACCTCTTAGGTCATCGCACTGTTCCCACGAGCGTTACGCCCAATCTGCGTGGCCCGAGTCACACCCCGTAAGCGCTCAAAAACGGTCAGACGCGGACAGAGGGGGTCACTCGTGCCTGTGACGGACCCATACCGCGTGCCTTTCCGCTCGATCGCGCCGTCGGACCCCGCAGGAACCCGAGGGGTCCTGCGGGGTCCGACAGGGGGCGGTCCGCCGACCGGCATGGCCACAGGAGGGGGAGGCAACCCCGGTCCGCGCCGCCCGTGGTGCGCGTCAGTGCTCGCGCGGCGCGGGCACCACGCGCTCCACCTCAGGGTGGACGGTGAGCAACTGGCGCATCGCGGCCTCGGCGGCCGGGCCGTCGCCGGTGGCGAGCGCGTCGACGATCCTGCCGTGATGCGCCAGCGACGTCTCGTTCGGCCTGTCACAACCCGTGACGGGGCCGCCGGAAACCTGGAGGGCGGCCGACACGATCCCGGAGAGGTGCTCCAGCATGCGGTTGCCCGCGACCTGGATGAGCAGGGAGTGGAACTCGGCGTCCGCGCGGGAGAAGGTGAGCGCGTCCCCTTGCCCCATGGCGTGGCCCATGATCTCGACCATGTCCGCGAGCCGCTGCTGGACGTCCTCGCGCCCGTGCCCGGCGGCGAGGCGCGCGGCCAGCGGCTCGATCGTCCAGCGCAGTTCGCTCAGCTCGCGTCGCTGGTCGTCGCGCTGCGGCCCGAAGGCGCGCCATTCGATGATGTCCGGGTCGAGGAGGTTCCAGTCACTGACGGGACGCACGCGCGTGCCGACGTTCGGGCGGGCGCTGACCAGGCCCTTGGCCTCCAGGACGCGGAGCGACTCACGGACGACGGTGCGGGAGACCTCGAAGCGCTGGCCGATCTCCTCGGGCACCAGCGGACGGTCGGCGCCCAGATCGCCCGAGACGATCATCTGGCCGAGCTGCTGGACGAGTTGGCCGTGCAGCCCGCGTCCGCGGCTGCCGGCGGCGCGCCGGCCCACCCGGCCCAGCTCCGGATCGGCGCCGTCCCAGGCGGAGGCCCCGACACGGTCGGCGGGGGGCGCCTCGGCGTAGGGATAGCGGTCGAGTTCGCCCGGGCCGGCGAGACCGGAGTCTGCGGAGCGGGCGGCGGTCATCATGGTGTGCGCAAGGGTACTCACGGAACCTTTGTCGGCGCCGTCTCCAACTCCCTTGAGGTCTTTGGTGAAAAGCACACGAAAGGGTGATCGCTCACCCCGTCGCAATTGACGCCTTATCGGAAAGAAATGGGCTTTCCCCGGGGGAGTTGTGCGCAGGGCCGGATCGGAAAGGCTCGGATGGTCGTCATCGGACCCTGCTACGCAGGGTCGTGAGCAGATATGCGCAGAGCAGGACGGACAGTGACAACGCCAATGCGCCGCCCACGGGTTGACCCACCACCCGGGCCGCTGCGGCCAGATATCGCTCTCCGCCGAAGGGCCACTGCATAAGGAGCACCTCGCGCAGTCGCATGGGAAACCCGGCCGCCGTTCGCACAGCCGGTCCCTCCAGGACCTTGTGTACGAGAGGTACGACGAGAATCGGTACGGAGACCACGGCGGCGAGCCCGGCCGTGGTGGACCGGAAGATACCGGCGGACAGCACTCCGGCCCAGGCGCAGCCGACCACGAGACCGAGCCAACTCGCGCTCAGCGACAGCCAGTCGGCGGGAACTTGTGTGAGCTCCCGTCCGTATACGAGATAGAGCGCTTCGGCGTTGCAGCCGACCGTGAGGAAGGCCAGCAGCAGCGCGGTGGCCGCGTTGACTAGGAGTTTGGCGGCGAGCAGCCCCAGTCGGCGGGGCACGGTGCCGCGGTCCGCCGCCAGGGCGGGGTGGCGGAACTCGTCGCCGAAGGAGAGCGCGCCGAGCAGTCCCGCGCCGAGCGCCGCGGGCGGCAGCGGCAGTTCCTGCGGCCACGCGGCCAGCAGACGCGGCTGGGGAGTGTGGCCGATGCGGGCCAGGACTACGGCGGTGAGGACGGACACAGCGAGTACGACGGCCCCGGTGATGAACCCCGTGCTGATTCCGGCGGCGCGGCGCAGCTCGTAGCGGAGCGGGCGGAGGGGACTGGGCGAGGGGCGCACGGAGATGGGGGGCGGCAGCGCGGGCGGGGTGTCGAGGGTGCGGGCTTCGCCGGAACTGTGGGAGCGCGCTCGCGCGCGGCTGGCCGCGACGCGCGTGTCGTCGGAGCCCTGCGCTCCCGTGGTCGTTTCGGTGGAGATCTGCGGCTCGTCGGCCGAGGGGGGTGACGCGTCGACAGGCTCGGAGGGGGCCTGTGGTGCGTCGACACCTGCCCGGGGTGCGTCGTCTGCGTTCCGCGACGCGTCGAGAGGCGCCCGGGGCGCGCCCACGGCGCTCTTCGACGCATCGAGCGGAGGCCGGTGTGCGTCCGCGGAGTTCTGCGAGGCGTCGAGTGGCGCTCCCGGTGCGTCCCCGGTGTCAAGCGGCGCCGGCGATGCATCCCCGGCGTCCAGCGACGGTTCAGGCGGCGCCGAAGAGTTCTCGGTCTGCCGCGGCACGTCCGGTGCGCGATCGGCCGCGACCGGGTGCGGTTGGCGGGAGGTTTGCGGTTCCTGCGCGGGTACGGCAGCCGCACCGGCCCCCATGTCCCCGATCTCATCGGCCAGTTGATGTACGAGGATGCCGTGGCGGAACGCGGTCTCGCCGACGTCGGCGCAGGTACTGCCGTACACGGAGAGCCGGTTGCCTCCCTCGCGCACGACCTCGACAGAGCGCTGCCCAGTGCGGGCCTCCTTGGTGAGCAGCGCTGCGAGGCGCACGGCGTGCGGGCTGCGGACGGCGACCCGGGGGCGGAGCCGGGTGCGGGCGAACTCGGCGGCCTCCTGGTCTGCGACGAGCCTGCCTTGCTCCAGCGTGACGACGCGGTCGGCGGTGCGCGCGGCTTCCTTGGGGTCGGCGGTGGTGTGCAGGACCGTGCCCCCCTGGGAGGCATACGCGCGCAGCATGGCGTGCAGCCAACGGATCTCGCGGGCGGTGAGGCCGTCGGCGGGTTCGTCGAGCACGAGCGTGTGCGGGTCGGAGAGCAGGGCACAGGCGAGGCCGAGGCGGCGGTCCATGCCGCGTGAGAGGGTGCCGAGACGCTCGTCACGCAGGCTGACCAGGCCGACCACCTCAAGGACCTCGTCGGCGCGGCGGACGGGAAGGCCCGCGGCGGCACACAGCATGCGAAGGTGCCCTCGTACGGTCCGGGCGGGGTGTCCGGGTACGTCGCCGAGGAGTACGCCGACTTCACGCGAGGGATGGGCGATACGGTGCAGGGGGCGGCCTCTGAAGTAGGTGATTCCGCGGCCCTGTTGAAGTTCGAGCATCAGTCTGAGCGCCGTCGTCTTACCTGCCCCCGGCGCGCCGAGCAGCGCGGTGACGTGGCCCGCGCGCGCCTCGAAGGTGACGTCGTCGACGGCGGGGGGAAGCTCCTTGCGGGGGTTGCTGGTCAATCCGAAGACCTCGATCACCCGAAGCAAGATAGCGCGCTATGTCCGGTTTTTCGGGCATGCCACAGCCTGCTGACCGGCGGTGGTCGGCCGGATCGGACTTCCGTTCGCCCTTCGCTTCCCGTGCCCGGCGTCACACCTCGGGGCGCAGCATCGGAGGGTTGAGCAGCGTGGCGCCGCCGGCCCGGAAGAGCTGGGCCGGGCGACCGCCCTGGCGTGTGGTGGTGCCGCCCGTGGGGACGAGGAACCCGGGTGTGCCCGTCACCTTGCGGTGGAAGTTGCGCGGGTCGAGCGCGACGCCCCACACCGCCTCGTAGACACGGCGCAGCTCGCCGACGGTGAACTCGGTGGGGCAGAACGCCGTGGCCAGGGAGGAGTACTCGATCTTGGACCGGGCGCGCTCCACACCGTCCGACAGGATCTGCGCGTGGTCGAAGGCGAGCGGCGCCTCGGGTTCGCCGTCGCGGCCGTAGCCGCTCTGCTGCAGCAGTTCCTCGACCGGCGCCCACCGCGCATTGCTGGCGTCGCCACCCGCTCGTGGGGCCGGCAGGTCGGGGGCGAGCGCCAGGTGCGCGACGCTGACCACCCGCATCCGGGGATCCCGCTTGGGGTCGCCGTACGTCGCGAGCTGCTCGAGGTGGGCGCCGTTGTCCTGGACGGGGACGGCCGGATCATGGGCGCGCAGCCCGGTCTCCTCGGCCAGCTCACGGGCCGCCGCCTGCGCCAGGTCCTCGTCGGCCCGTACAAAGCCTCCAGGGAGCGCCCAGCGCCCCTGGAACGGCGGTTCGCCCCTGCGTACCGCCAGCGCGCACAGGGCATGGCGGCGCACGGTCAGCACGACCAGGTCCACGGTGACGGCGAAGGGCGGAAAGGCTGACGGGTCGTAGGGCATGCGGCGATCATAGTCGTCTGCCTGACGATAAACACTCCCTTCGTCGGCCGCATCGATCGCTGATCCACTTTGGCTCGGTATGGGCTTCACCTTGCTCTCCCGGCAGTCGTGCGGTGCCGCTGCATACGAGGTCACCTTCCCAATTGCAGCTGGTCGGCCGCCTCCTCGACCATGGCGAGGCCGAGTCTGCTGACCCGTACGGAGAAGGGGGCGTCCGCCACACGCAGTCCGGTCAGGACGACCTCTCCCAGGGGAGCGGTGCCTATGGGGCGCAGGGTGACCGTCCCGGCGGGTGCGTCGGGACGGATGCCGGCGAGGGTGGTCAGCAGCAGCACGCCGGCAGCCGCGGCCGTGGCAGCTGGGCGGCAGGCTGCGGGGTGCGGGAGGGGGGCGCTCCCGTCCGTGCGCTGCTCCCCCGCGTACATCTCGGGCAGCCGGTGGCCGAAGGTCTCGGCCGCGGACAGCACGCCCCGCAACAGGGCTCCCGCTTCCTTCTCGTACCCGGCCGCGGCCAGCCCCGCCACCGCGACGGCCGTCTCCTGGACGCGCACGGCCCCGCTGCGGTGGCCGAACGAGTTGTACCCCGGGTCCTTCGCGCCCAGCCCGCGCAGACCCCAGCCCGAGTCCAAGGCCGGGCCCCCGAGCAGCCGGGCGAGCTGTTCGGTCTGCACCTTGTCGAGCAGACCGGCTGCCTGCCGGCCCCCGCCGCTCAGGCCGGTGTCGAGGAGGTGGACGGCGGACGCGCCCAGGTGCGGCACGAGCCGGCCGTCCGGGCTACGCGCGGCCGCCGGCCGGCCGCCGCCCAGGTCGTCGACCCAGAAGTCCGACCGGAACGCCGTCCGCAAGGCCTCGGCCCACTGCCGCAGCCCCGCCCCACCCGGTCTGCCGGAGTCGTCGAGCAGATCGGCGCCGAGCAGTGCGGCGCGGTGGGCATACGCCTGCGTCTCGCAGCGGAACGGCCCGCCAGCGTGCGGGCCGCGCAGATACGTGCCGTCGCCCACCGTGGTGCGCAGCCAGGTCAGACAGCGCTCGGCAGCCGGGAGCAGTTCCTGTGTCTCATGTTCGGACAGGCCCCAGCGGCGGGCTTCGGCCAGGAGCACGGGGAAGAGGAGCGTGGCTTCCGTGCCCGTGCAGGCCGGCGGCAGATGGGGGCCCGCGTCCCGTCGCGGGCCCGGGATCATGCCGAATCGGGTGCCCGGGCCGTCGAGCTGCGTGCGGGCGAGGGTGCGCAGTGTGCCCGCGGCCAGCCGGGTGCCGAGGGGGAGCGTCATCCTGGCGGCGGCCAGTGCGTCCGCCGGGGCGAGGCCACAGCGCCACGGCACGCCGGCGGCCAGGTGCGTGTCCACCGGGTGGGCGGGGTCGCGCAGCAGCAGGGACTGGAGGTCCTCGATGCTCGTGCGCAGGAGTGCCTGCACTCCGGGGTTGTCTCCGGCCGCCCGGGCGGGTGACAGGGGGCTCGTCGTCGAACGGCCCACGGCCCGGAGGGGTCCCGCTCCGTCGGGTCGTACGCGCAGCTCCACGCTCGTGCTGCCGCCCGGGGGCAGTTCGAGTTCCCAGCGCAGCAGCCCCGCGGAGGCCAGTGCATCGTGCGGCGGTGGGTCGGCCGTGACCGAGGACTTCCCGGTGGCACAGGACCAGCGCAGGCCACAGGCGTGGACGCTGGCCGGCAGTTCGTGCCCCGCGCTACCGCTCGCGATCGTGGCCAGATCGGCCAGATCCGTGCCGAGGGCCACCTCGACGGGCAGGCGCAGTGGGCGGAGTGCCGCACTGTGCAAGGTGATCCGTTCCGTACTGTCCGCGCCGCGGAGGCGCTCCACGACAACCTCCGGGTCCGGACCGGCGTGCGCGGACGTGCGCAGGGTGCCCACGAACCGGGCGGTGTCGGCCGCGGTCATCCTGGCCTGCACCGCGAGTGGCTCGCGGCCGGCCACCCGAACCTGGCAGCGGGAGAGCACACGCCGGCCAGCGCGGTAGAACCCCTCCAGCCCGCGACCGGTCAGCTGCCCCTGTTCCGTGGAGATGGCGAATCCGGGGAGCGCGACGCAGACCAGAGCGGTGTGGGCGGGCGGCAGGTCCAGGGGCCGACCCGAGATCGGCAGCGGAGCGGCGCGAGACGGGATCGTGGCCGGACCGCGTGTCTGAGCCTGGGGCTGGGACGGTGCCCAGCCCTGCGAACCGCTCGGGAACGCGGACCTGCGGGCGCCGGCACTGTCCGCGCACGACAGTGGACCAGTACCCGGAGCGGACCCGCCGTGCGTACGGCGCTCGTCGTCGACAACGGTCGTGGGCGGAGTCAGCTGATGCATGGGCGGCTCCTTCTGCGCTCTGGGCGCCTCGGGCGTGTTGGCGCCGTGCTGGATGCGTCCGGAGTGACATGGGTGGTGCGGCGGCCATGCCCGTCCAGGCGTTCCGCCACTCAGGTGAACGGCATAGGGCTGTTCGGGGTAACGCCCCCGGCAGGGCGACTGGAGCGAGTGATGGCGGACTGGGCCGCCCAGGGCAACCTGCCCCGGTTGTCGAACCGTCCTCACTCGGCTGCTGCCGTCCGTCCGAGTGCAGCCGCCCGTGCTTCCGCTCACGTGTCTCCCTCTTGGCTGTCGCTCTTGGCGTGCAGGTCTCCCGAATTGCCGGTGCCATGGGCCGCTCCCTTGGCTGAGACACGTGTGCGCATGCCGCCCACACGAGCAGTCGCCGGGCGCGTAACCCCCGCAGCCGTCGTGCTCGGCCGGGAGGGCTTCGGCCTCGGCTCTCGCGCCTTGGGCTTCGCGGAGCGAGGTGAGTCGTCGCTTGCACTCGCGGGCCGTGCACGGCGTCGGCGGCGTGAGGCTGACGCCGATGTGGGAGCGGCGCACGGGTCCGGCCCGGCGGCCTTGCTCAGCGTCGGCTCCTGCGTGACCTCCACGCTGCCGGCTCGCATCGGCTCACGACCCTCGCGTTCCGCACGCAGGCAGCGGCGGATCGACTCCGGGTCCAGCCCCTCGTTGCAGGCCTGGTGCAACAGACGGGCGAAGAGGTAGCCGGGGTCCGCGCCGAGCGCCATCGCTAGGGCTTCCCTGGCCTCCAGGTCGTCTCCCGTCGACCAGGCGACCCACCCGGCAAGCGTGAGCGGCGCCGCGGCGTGTTCGCTGTACGGGCCGACGCAGCGGCGGGCCAGGGCTCGCCAGAGGCGCAGCGCCGGACCGGCCTCGTCGCCCTCCATCCACTCGGCCGCTCGATCACGCGTCGTACGGTCCTGCAGGCCGAGAATCAGCGTCGCGGCTTCGTCGTGTCCGAGCAGTCCGTCGTCGCGCAGGTCGGCCCTGACCGTGCCGGACACGGACGGGGCTTCGGCCATACGACTCATGACCCGCCGGGCAAGATCGAGCGTCTCCCGGGCCACACCCGCCCGGCTCTCGTCGTCGAGGATCCGGGGGACGAGGCTCATTCCGGCGGCGTCCAGAGCAACCTCCTGCTCCAGAGCGGCCGCGGCTTCCCAGGGCAGGAGCCTGGCCCGCAGTTCACGCAGGGAGCCGCGCACTTGGAGGCCCGCATACGTGGCGGCGGCGGCCAGCACGGAGGTCCCTGGCAGGCCCATGGGCGTGCCCTCAGGCGGGCAGCATTGCCTGTTCACGCAGCAGTACGACCAGAAACGGCCGTCCGAGATGCACAGTGCCTCGATCACCGGCACGTCCAGCAGACCGCACTCGACGCGTAGCCGTTGGGCCAGCGCCTGCAGTCGCTCCATGACCTGGCGGCCGGATTCCCCGTTCGCCGGTTCCTGGCAGACGTAGGCGACCAACTGTTCCGGGCGGGCACCGCGGCGCTCGCTGCCCGTCACCAGCCCGTGGGCCAACTGCCGGGCCGCGGACGGCCAGTCGTCCGGGTTCGCGGGAATGCCGAGTCGAGCCCGGCCGCCGAAGCGTCCGCGGCCACCCCTGTCGTGGAGGGCGACCAGGACGACGCTGTCCTCTGGGCGGTAGCCGAGCAGATACGGCAGGGCGTCGGCCAGTTCGGCCGGGGTGCGGAGGGTGACCTGGTGCTCGCCGGGATGGCCGTCGTACACGTCGGGCCGGTTGTGCGCGTTAGGGGCGCTGTACGCCTCGGGTGCGTCGCACCCATCAGGGCCGTGGGGGACACAGGCATCGTCGGGGCCAAAGGCCTCATGGCCTCCGCCGGGCTCGTCCCTCGCGCCGTGCGCATCGAGCCCCTCGCGCCCGGCCATGTCCTCGTTTTCAGGAGATCCAGTCGTTTCGCTGTGGTTCGTCATGCGCCGACGATCTCCCGGATTACGGGCCTCCGCTTCGGCCTGTGGATAAGTCCGACCAGGGACACGTCAATCCGATCGGAGAGACCCTCATCGTCCACAGCCGGCCGGCATTGTCAGCGCCGTCCTGTTGTATGGGAGGCATGGAGCACACGAGCAACGCGGATCTCCGGGCGGCCGCCGACGCGGTCCTCGCCCGCCTCGTCGGGGACGCCACAGGCGCGGCCAGGCTGCGCGAGGACCAGTGGCGGGCGATCGAGGCGCTGGTGGCGGACAGACGCCGCGCCCTCGTCGTCCAGCGCACGGGGTGGGGCAAGTCGGCGGTGTACTTCGTCGCTACCTCGTTGCTCCGCGCCCGGGGCAGTGGCCCCACCGTGATCGTCTCCCCACTGCTCGCGCTGATGCGCAACCAGGTCGAGGCCGCGGCCCGTGCGGGGATCCACGCGCGGAGCATCAACTCCTCCAATACCGAGGAGTGGGACATGGTCCAGAGCGAGATCGCCGCGGGCGAGGTCGATGTCCTGCTGGTCAGCCCGGAGAGGCTCAACAATCCGGACTTCCGCGACCAGGTGCTGCCCAAACTCGCCGCCGCGACCGGACTCCTCGTGGTCGACGAGGCGCATTGCATCTCCGACTGGGGTCACGACTTCCGCCCGGACTACCGACGGCTTCGCACGATGCTGATGGACCTCCCGCCCGGTGTGCCGGTACTCGCGACCACGGCCACCGCCAACGCGCGTGTGACCGCCGATGTCGCCGAGCAGCTCGGCACCGGCGGCACGTCGGACGCCCTCGTGCTGCGCGGGCCGCTGGACCGGGAGAGCTTGAGCCTGAGCGTGCTCCGGCTGCCGGACGCCGCGCACCGGATGGCCTGGCTCGCCGACCACCTCGACGAGCTGCCGGGCTCCGGCATCATCTACACGCTCACTGTGGCCGCCGCCGAGGAGGTCACCGCCTTCCTGCGACAGCGCGGACACACCGTAGCCCCGTACACGGGCAGGACGGAGAACGCCGATCGGCAGCAGGCCGAGGAGGACCTGATCGCCAACCGGGTCAAGGCACTGGTCGCCACCTCCGCGCTCGGCATGGGCTTCGACAAGCCCGACCTGGGATTCGTGGTGCACCTTGGCTCGCCATCGTCGCCCATCGCCTACTACCAGCAGGTGGGCCGAGCGGGACGCGGCGTCGAGCACGCCGAAGTACTCCTCCTCCCGGGCAAGGAGGACGAGGCGATCTGGGAGTACTTCGCCTCGCTCGCCTTCCCGTCGGAGGACCTCGTGCGGCGCACGCTCGACGTCCTCGCGCGCGCGGAGCGGCCCCTTTCGCTGCCCGCTCTGGAGCCGTTGGTGGAGCTGCGCCGGTCCCGCCTGGAGACCATGCTCAAGGTCCTCGACGTGGATGGGACGGTCAAGCGGGTCAAGGGCGGCTGGATCGCGACCGGGCAGCCGTGGACGTACGAGGCGGAGCGGTACGACTGGGTGGCCCGGCAGCGCAAGGCCGAACAGCAGGCGATGCGGGAGTACGCGTCGGCGACGGGCTGCCGTATGGAATTCCTGCAACGCCAGCTGGACGACGAGGGAGCCAAGCCCTGCGGACGTTGTGACAACTGCGCGGGCGCGCGTTTCACCGCCGACATGTCCCCGGCCGCTCTGGACGCCGCGCGCGACGACCTCGGGCGGGCGGGCGTCGAGGTGGAACCGCGCAGGATGTGGCCGACCGGGCTGCCGGCGATCGGCGTCGATCTCAAGGGCCGCATTCCCGCCGGTGAGCAGGCCGCGCCCGGAAGGGCTCTCGGACGGCTGTCGGACATCGGCTGGGGCAACCGGCTCCGGCCGATGCTGGCCCCGCATGCCTCGGACTTCCCGGTACCGGACGACGTGGCAAAGGCTGTCGTCGGCGTACTGGCGGACTGGGCCAAGGGGCCCGGAGGCTGGGCCCCGGGGGCGACGGACGCCCAGGCGCGTCCCGTCGGTGTCGTCACCATCGCCTCGCGCTCCCGGCCGCAACTGATCAACTCCCTCGGCGCACACATCTCGGAGGTGGGCCGACTGCCACTGCTGGGCTCCGTCGAGTACACGGGCGACGGGTATCAGGTCTCCCGGAGCAACAGCGCCCAGCGGCTCAAGGCACTCGACGGCGTGCTGACCGTGCCGCCGGCCCTCGCCTCCGCTCTGTCCGGCGTCGGAGGCCCCGTCCTCCTGGTGGACGACTTCACCGAGACCGGTTGGACGCTCGCGGTCGCAGCCCGCCTGCTCCGGCGTGCCGGCGCCCAGGGAGTGCTACCGCTGGTCCTGGCAGTCCAGGGTTGATCACATCCATCGCGAAGGGCGGCTCCATGCACGCGTGCGCTGGCGGGAACGGTGGCCCCGAGAGCCGCACCGCCAGGCAGGCCGATTGCCTGACCCCCTCTCCTCAAACGGCGTCCGCCCTTGAGGCACGGTCGCACCATGCGTCGCAGATGACACACCTGGTGGGGATATAAACCACGCACCATCAGATATCGGTCGGTGGCCCCAATTGCTCGTTGCCGCATCCACATTCGACAGGAAGAATTGAGGTCCGCTCCCCGCACGGCTCGCCGTGATCCGGCAGGGCTCCGCTGCGGTGTGCGCTCCCCCGAATCCGACCCCGCCCGTAGTGTGGGCGCGTAGCCGAAGGGAGGACCGTGACCTTCGGATTCGCTCCGTCCCCCGCGGCATCCACGTCGTCCGACCTGTCCGCCGCGTCTGCCAACCCTCTGGCCCGCATGCTCGAACCCGCGGAGTGGGCCGCGGCCGGAATCCCCCTCCTGCGCGACCCACGGGAAGTTGTCAGCGGACTGCATTCCCGGCACCACCCCCGGCCGGCAACCGCCATCGTGGCCGTCCTCGACCCGGACGAACGGCTCTGCGCCAGTGCCTCCTTCGTCCGCAGCCCGGCCCCGGCCGACGGCTGGATGTTCCGCAACGTCCTGCTCGCCCAACTGCGCCGGGTCATCCCCCACGACCTGCGGCGCCGCACGCCGGTGCGCACCGCAGTGCTGCTGTACTGCCGTGAGGGCGACGCGCGTTGGACGGAGGAAGACGGCGCGTGGATGTGGGGGCTGCGTGACGCCTGCACTCTGCACGGGCTGCGCTGTGGGGCGTACATCACGCTGACCCGTGGCGGCTGGCAGGTCCTCGGCGAGGGCCGCGGCGGACGCCGACCCAGCGCAGATTCCACCCCGGAAGCCTTCGCCACGTCCGAGGCGCCACCGCCGAAGCGGCAGACCGGCGGAGCAGCGTCGGAGGTCCTGCGCCGCGCGGCGGCTCGCTGAGTGCGCGGTTCCCTGAGGAAACGCTGACGGAGCCTGACGGAACGTTTCGGCCGAGCCGACCATCGGTACGCTCCAGCCTCGACCCCACCGAATACCCCCGGGCCCGACCGCACGCCGCGCCAAGACGCCCCCACTCAGGGCGTGCACCTACACCCCAGAGCCGTGCAGGACAATCCCGCGGAGCCTGTACGACAGCCAGGATCACGGCCGCCCTCGATCGCCTCCCCGCCCGGAGTCAATGCCCCACGGAACACAAGCCGCACCGTCGCCTGCCCTGCCTCGCCGGTCCCAGGCCACGACACGAAAGCGGATCGCCCGTCTTGAAACCTGCGGCACGCGAGCCCCACAAGCCCCACTCACGTATGCACGCCAAACCCTCCACCGTGCAAACACCGCCGCGGCGACGTCACCACCGCCCCGCCGTCCCCCGGACGTTGCGGAACGGGCTCAGACGCCCGCGCCCAGCACCGAGTTGATCTGCTGCGGGTCGCCGCAGACGATCAACAGTGCGCCGGCCCGGGTGAGGGCCAGAGGGAGAGCGGCGGCGGCAGCGGCGTCGGGGCCGCCGTTGACAGCGACGACGACCACCGGACGCGAGGCAGCACGGCTCGCGACGGCGGCGTCCGCATAGAAGACGTCGTCACCGGAGTCGTGCTGCGCCCAATAGGCGGCTTCACCGAAGGACAGCTCGTGAGCGGCCCATGGATGCTGTTCGCCGGTGGTGATCACCAGCACGTCACTGGGGGCGCGACCCGAGTCCAGCAGCAGATCCACGGCCTCCTCGGCGGCGTCGAGGGCGCCTTCCACCGAGGCCGGGATCAGCTGGATCTGCGGAGTCGCCGGGGCCGCATCAGAGGCGGCATGGTCGGCCGGGCCCGACGGTCCGGGCTTGGCCACGTCTCGCGGCGTACGTTGCACCGGTGGCGTGGGCCTGAGGGGCCCGGGACGACCGGGGCGCGACGGAGCCGCGGGGCGGGGGCCGGGTACAGGACGGGGGGTCGGCGCGGTACGGCCACTGGCCGGAGTGGCGCGGGGACCCTGGGCACTCTCGTGAATCTGAGGCTCCTCGGGAATGAGAGGCATGAGCTGATATTTATCAAACGTTGGTACGGCTCGCGTCGGCGGGTGGCACATCAGTGCGAGCGGAATCGTCAGAAGTCGAAGCCGAGCTGCCCCTCGATCTCCGGAACGCTTCCGTCCACCCAGTTGCGGACCTTCTTGAGGTGCCGCCACTGGGGCAGCGCATCAAGATACGCCCACGACAACCGGTGGTACGGGGTGGGTCCCCGCTCCTCCAGCGCGGCCTTGTGCACGGGCGAGGGGTACCCGGCATTGTCCGCAAAACCGAAGTCTGCATGGTCGATGCCCAGTTCGGCCATCATTTTGTCGCGCTGAACCTTCGCGATCACCGAGGCCGCCGCAACCGCCACACAGGACTGGTCCCCCTTGATCACCGTGCGGACCTTCCAGGGCGCGCCAAGATAGTCGTGCTTCCCGTCGAGAATCACCGCTTCGGGACGGACCGGCAGGCTCTCCAGCGCACGCACCGCCGCCAGGCGCAGCGCGGCCGTCATGCCCAGTTCGTCGATCTCCTCCGGAGAGGCGTGCCCCAGGGCATACGAGGTCACCCACTTGAGGAGCACCTCGGCGAGTTCGGTACGGCGCTTGATGGTGAGCAGCTTGGAGTCGGTGAGGCCTTCGGGGGGCCGACGCAGTCCGGTGATCGCGGCGCAGACGGTGACGGGGCCGGCCCACGCGCCGCGCCCCACCTCGTCGACACCGGCAATGACCTTGGCTCCGGTCGTGGCGCGAAGGGAGCGCTCGACGGTGTGAGTAGGTGGTTCGTACGGCATGGCGCCCTTAGCCTACGCCGCCCGGATCCTCTGGCGACACCCCGGTTCACCTGGGGGACTTCACCATCCGCGAACCTCGCAGTCAGACCCCGTACGGCCGCAGCAGCGGGACCATCAGCTGGTCGACCATCTCCTCGATCTCATGATCATTCCATTCGCTTGCGCACATCTTCGATCGGTACATCATCATCGCCGGGATGGCATCGACGACGTATCCGTTGGCCGCGTCGGCTCGCACCTCGCCTCGCTCGATTCCACGGTCGATGACCTCTCGGAGCAACTGGATGGTCGGTTCCACGACACCCTTGATGATCACCCCATGGAAGCGCTCCGCCTGGATGTTGTCGCATTCGTGAATTACCGAACGCAAGGCGAAACCGGGCCTTGAGTACATCGCGTCGCGCGCTTGGCGACACAGCTGCAGCAGATCGTCGCGCACGCTCCCGAGGTTGGGCGCCGCCTCGAAGCTCGGCAGCCCGGCCCTCAGCGCATCCGCGACGAGATCCTCCTTGGACGGCCAGCGACGGTAGACCGCGGCCTTGCCGGTCTGGGCGCCCGCGGCGACGCCCTCCATCGTGAGGCCGTTCCAGCCGACCGTGCTGAGCTGATCCAACGCGGCGTCGAGGATTGCTCGTTCGAGCACGGCGCCGCGCCGGCGGAGGGAAGCCGTCTGTGCGGGGGCGGCCGTCCAGCGCGAAGTAACCATCTGATCGTCTCCAACGAACAGCGGAAGCGGTGATTCCGGAGAAGGGGGACATGCCGCGTGGCGTCAAAGGGGGAAACGCCTCGCGACACAAAGCTAAGTGAACGCTTGCGTTCACTGTCGGGGACTCACTACGGTTGTCGCGACAGTGAACGCGAGCGTTCACTAAGGCACTTGTGGGGGACCCATAGTGACAACCTCTCAGTTGATCAAGGATCAGAAGCCAGGTGCGGCACGCCGGGAAGGACATCCCGGTATCGCGCTCACCGTCATCGCGGCCTGCCAACTCATGGTGGTACTCGACGCGACGATTGTGAACATCGCTCTCCCGCACATTCAAGACGCACTCAGGTTCAGCACCACCGACCTCACGTGGGTGGTCAGCTCCTACACGCTCACCTTCGGCGGCCTGCTGCTGCTCGGCGGCCGGGCCGGAGACATCCTCGGCCGCCGCCGAGTGTTCATGACCGGCATCCTGCTGTTCACCTTCGCCTCGCTGCTCGGCGGACTCGCCCAGGAGCCCTGGCAGTTGCTGGCCGCGCGCGCCCTTCAGGGCGTGGGGGGCGCGATCGCGTCGCCGACCTCGCTGGCTCTCATCACCACCACGTTCCCCGAAGGCCCGGAACGGAACCGGGCGTTCGGAGTCTTCGCCGCCGTCTCCGCGGGCGGCGGCGCCGTCGGCCTGCTCGCCGGCGGCATGCTCACCGAGTGGCTCGACTGGCGGTGGGTGCTCTTCGTCAACGTACCGATCGGCGTTTTGATCGCTGTCCTCACGCCGTTGTACATCAGCGAGTCCGAACGGCACCCTGGGCGCTTCGACATCGCCGGCGCGCTCGCGTCGACGCTCGGCATGGCAGCGCTCGTCTACGGGTTCATCAGTGCGGCCGACGAGGGCTGGCAGGACAGCATGACGCTCGGCTCCTTCGGCGCCGCGGTCGTCCTGCTGCTTGCCTTCGCCTTCGTCGAGACCCGGGCAGCGGACCCGATCACCCCGCTGCGCATGTTCACCGACCGCAATCGGTCGGGCACGTACGTGATCATGCTGAGCCTGGCAGCGGCGATGTTCGGCATGTTCTTCTACATCGTGCTGTTCGTGCAGAACGTGCTGGGGTACAGCCCGATCGCGGCCGGTGTGGCCTTCCTGCCGGTGACAGTGGTGATCGCGATCGGCGCGGGACTGTCGCAACGGTTCCTGCCGGTGCTCGGCCCCAAGCCGTTCATGGTCGTCGGCTCGGCGCTCGCGGTGATCGGCCTGGTCTGGCAGACCTTGATCAGCTCCGACAGCTCGTACGTCGGCGGGGTGCTCGGGCCGATGCTGGTGTTCGGCTTCGGCATGGGCCTGAACTTCGTCACCCTGACGGTCACCGCGGTGTCCGGTGTCGCCCAGCATGAGGCCGGTGCGGCCTCCGGACTGCTCAACGCCACGCAGCAGGTGGGCGGTTCGCTGGGCCTGTCCATCCTGACGACGGTGTTCGGCTCGGCCAGCAAGGACGAGGCGGAGAAGCAACTGCCGAAGTTCATGGCCGACGGTTCGGCCGAGCAGAAGGCCGAGTTCGCCAAGACGCAGCAGTTGCCCGCGCCCTGGGGGCACGACGTGCTCACCCACGGCATTTCGATGGGCTTCGTCGCGGCAGCGTCGATGGCCGTACTGGCGCTGATCACTGCGTGGTTGGTGATCCGGGTCCGCAAGAGCGACCTGGAAGCCCTCGCAGGTACGTCGGGCCCTATAGCCGGCTGACCCGGTTCTGCCCGCACCGGGCACGATGTCAGGGGGCGCGATGTCGCGCCCCCTGACGGCACGTGGACGCCAGGGCATCACGGCCGCCGCGGCAAGCAGCCTGAACAGCATCGCCAAGAACTCCATGACCACCCCCGCACTCCTCGCGTGCCATCTGCATGCTCCGACTCATGCGTCGCACAGCAACTGCCACGACAACGAGCAGACGGTTACGCAGAGTTCCCGTCATACACAGAGAGTTTCCACCGAAGTTTTTCGAGGCGCTACGCCGACGCGGGCATCCACTCCGGTAGCGATTCCGTCCGCTCCACCCAGGCGCCGGGCGGTGTCCCCGCCTTCCCGGCGGCGATCACCCCGCCCACGATGGCGCAGGTCGTGTCCACGTCCCCGCCGACCTGGGCGGTGGTCCAGAACGCCTCTTCGTAGTCACCGAGGGCACGCGCGGCGGACCAGAGCGCGAACGGCACGGTGTCGTGCGCCGTTGTACGCCGCCCACAACCCAGCACCGCCGCCACCGTGGCCGCGTCGGCGTAGTCCAGCATGTCCCGGGCGCGCCGCAAGCCGGCTCCGACAGCGCTCTTGGGAACGAGCGCGATGACGCCGTCCAGGAGTACCTCGGCACTGGGCGGGCCGCCGGGGGCCGCGGCCATGGAGGCGGCAGCGGCGACGGCCATGGCGCCGACCACGGCCTCACGGTGCTGGTGCGTGGGGTACGCCGAGATCTCGGCCTGGTGGGTCGCCTGTTCCGGGTCGTCCGCGTACCAGGCGCCCAGAGGGGCGATCCGCATCGCGGCGCCGTTCCCCCAGGACCCCTGTCCGTTGAAGAGCGCAGCCGCGAGCTCACGCCAGTCGCCACCCTCACGGACCAGCCGCAGCAGACGGTTGACCGCCGGACCATATCCGCGGTCGAAGTCGTGGTGCTCGGCGAAGGAGCGGGCCAGGGCGTCCTGGTCGATGCGGTGGTGGGCGGCGAGGACGGCCACGACGGAGCACGCCATCTCCGTGTCGTCCGTCCACTGCCAGGGAGCTTCTGGCAGCTCGCGGCGCTTCAGCAGCGGGTAGTTCACCGGCACGAAGAACTGCGAGCCCAGGGCATCGCCGACCGCGAGTCCGCGCAGGCTGGCCAGGGCGCGGTCCAGGCGTCCGTCGGGAGAGGAGTCAGCGGTCATTGCTCTGCCACTCTATCCGGTGATCCCGTACGGTTCCGGATCTCGCCAGCGCTCGAACGGCCGGTCGAGCGAGTACTTGCCGTCCTCCCCGAGAACGAGCATCCGCATCTCCGCGTTCCCCGGATTCGACAGCGACTCGAATTCCGCGACCGTCCAGTGGAACCAGCGCATACAGAACAGCCGCATCGCCAGACCGTGAGTGACCAGCAGCACGTTCGGCGGATGGTCGGGGGCCTCGAAGCTGCGGTACAGGCTCTCCAGGAAGCCGCCGACCCGGTCGTACACATCCGCTCCGGACTCACCCTGGGCGAAGCGGTAGAAGAAGTGGCCGTACGCGTCCCGGTAGGCCTTCTGGAGTTGGACGTCGTCCCGGTCCTGCCAGTTGCCCCAGTCCTGTTCGCGCAGCCGGGGTTCCTCGCGCACGCGGACGAGCTCGGGGTCGAGGTGGAAGGCGCGGAACGTCTCGTGCGTACGGCGGTACGGAGAGACGTACACGCTGATGCGCTCGCGGCCGAACACCTCGCGCAGCCGTTTTCCCGTCTCCTCAGCCTGCCGCCAGCCCCGCTCGGTCAGCGCCAGGGCATGGTCGGGCTCGCGTTCGTACACGGTGTCATCAACATTGCCGGTTGACTCACCATGCCGGACAAGGACGATGCGCCGTGGTCGTGCCATGCCAAAACCCTAGATCGAGTGACGGCCCATCGAGCACTCGTACGGGCTCCATACAGCGTAGGTCACACATTTCTTGCGCCGTGGGCCACATTGGGCACACGAAGAGTGCGTCCAGATCTCAAACTATCCAGGCCGATTCCAACCCCACGATGTCACCTCTGAGGGCCGCGATGTCCGCCTCGGTCTGAGCACGCAGGGCGAGCCGCTCCACGCGCTCAGTGCGGTACTTGCCGTGTTCGGCGGCCGACTGCCACATCGACAGCACCAGGAACTCGTTCCCGGGCGCCTCACCGAACAGCCCGCGGATCATGCCGGGCGAGCCGGCCATCGCGGGGTTCCACACCTTCTCCTGCATCAGCATGAAGTGCTCGGCGCGGTCCTCGTGGACGCGGCAGTGGGCGACCCGGACCAGATCGGCGTCGGTGAAACGCGGCTCGAAGCCCGTTTTCACGTCGAAGCGATAGTCGAACAGCCTGACCTGGGCATCCTTGAACGTACCCGACTGGGCCGCCGCGAGCCGGTCGTGGGAACGGGCCATGAAGGAGTCGTAGAAGGCACGGCTCTCCCAGAAGGCGAAGATGTGCGCGACGGAGGGCCGCCCCCGACTCCAGCCTCCGCCCTGCCCTCGAAACCCCGGCTCCCCCAGAAGCCCCGCCCACTTTCGCTGCCCCCGCTCGAAGCCGCGGCGGTCCACCACGGTGCAGCGAATCCACTTGACCAGCACCGCGCCATCGTAAGGCCACGGAGCGTGGCCTCGGTCACGCTCGTGCGGAGCGCATCCGCGCACCTGCCCACGCGCGCGTGGCACGATGGACAACCAACCCTGACTGTCCGGCAGTTGGGGCAGGTCCACACGGGGAAGGTGACGTCTGGTGAACGGGCTCAGCAAGGGGATTCGGAAGGCCGAGGTCGCACTGAAGTGGGACCCGAGTCCTGCGGGGCAGCCGCCCACGGATCTGGACATCGTGGCCGCGACCTACTTGGCGAGCGATCCGTACGGCGATCCCGCTTATGCGGTGTACTTCGGCAGCCGCTCTCCCGACGGCACCATCACGCTCAACCGGGACAGCAAGGACGGCAAGGGCTTCGGCTGGGACGAGGTCATGACCCTGGAGCTCGACCGGCTCGACAGCCGGTACGCGCGCGTGGTCGTCGGCGTGATCATCCAACAGCGCCCCGCACACCGGACCTTCGTCAGCGTGCTCAAGCCGAACCTGCGTATCAGCGAGGGCTACGACGTCCTGGCCCAGGACGACTTCGGCGGGGTGCTCGCGGCGACAGCAGCAGCGGTCGGGGAGTTCGTGCGCGAAGGATCCGGCACATGGGACTTCCACGCGGGAATCCACGGCTTCGAGGACGACCCGGCCACGTTCACCCAGGTCATGGGGAAGACACGCTGGTCCTGAACAGCCCGGAGGGGCGCCGACCATGTGTCGGCGCCCCTCTGTTTCAGGGCCTGGCTGTCAACTGGGGTCAGCTGCAGCCGCTGGTCGAGCCGCAACCCTCGCAGATGTAGCAGGAGCCGGCCCGCTGCATCTTCGTACCGCAGGAGAAGCACAGCGGGGCGTCGGCCTGGATGCCCAGCTGCATCTCCACCAGCTCCGCGCTGGTGTGGGCCTGCTGCGGGGCGGGCTTGGCCGCCTCGATGACGGCCTTCGGTGTCGCTACGGCCTTCAGCTCCTGGGCGCGAGGCGCCGACTGGGCCAGACCCTCGACGTCGACCTCGTCGTCGGACGGCTCGTACGAACCGGTCTCCAGGTGACGCTGACGCTCCTCGGCGGAGTGGATGCCGAGCGCGGAGCGGGTCTCGAAGGGCAGGAAGTCCAGCGCCAGGCGGCGGAAGATGTAGTCGACGATCGACTGGGCCATCCGCACGTCCGGGTCGTCCGTCATACCCGCCGGCTCGAAGCGCATGTTCGTGAACTTCGAGACGTACGTCTCCAGCGGCACGCCGTACTGCAGACCCACCGAGACGGCGATCGAGAAGGCGTCCATCATGCCCGCGAGGGTCGAGCCCTGCTTGGACATCTTCAGGAAGACCTCGCCGAGACCGTCGTCCGGGTAGGAGTTGGCGGTCATGTAGCCCTCGGCGCCGCCGACGGTGAAGGAGGTCGTGATGCCGGGACGGCCCTTCGGGAGACGCTTGCGGACCGGGCGGTACTCGACCACCTTCTCGACCGCCTCGCGGATGGTCGCCTCGGTCTTCTCGGTGACCTCGACCTTCTCCTTCTCCTTCTTCTGCACGGAGAGGGGCTGGCCGACCTTGCAGTTGTCGCGGTAGACGGCGAGCGCCTTGACACCCATCTTCCACGCCTCGAAGTAGACCTCTTCGACGTCCTCGACGGTCGCCGTCTCCGGCAGGTTGACCGTCTTGGAGAGCGCGCCGGAGATCCACGGCTGGATCGCGGCCATCATGCGGACGTGGCCCATCGCGGAGATGGAGCGCTCGCCCATGGCGCAGTCGAACACCTCGTAGTGCTCGTGCTTGAGGCCCGGGGCGTCGATCACATTGCCGTGGTCGGCGATGTGGGCGACGATCGCCTCGATCTGCTCCTCCTGGTAGCCCAGGCGGCGCAGAGCCTGCGGAACGGTGCCGTTGACGATCTGCATCGAGCCGCCGCCGACCAGCTTCTTGAACTTGACCAGGGCGAGGTCCGGCTCAAGGCCGGTGGTGTCGCAGGACATCGCCAGACCGATGGTGCCGGTCGGTGCGATGACGGACGCCTGAGAGTTACGGAAACCGTTCTTCTCGCCAAGACGCAGCACGTCCTGCCAGGCCTCCGTGGCGGCGGCCCAGACCGGCGTGTCCAGGTCGTCCACGCGGACGGCCTTCTCGTTGGCGTCGGAGTGCTGCTTCATGACCCGCAGGTGCGGCTGCGCGTTGCGGGCGTAGCCGTCGTACGGCCCCACTACCGCGGCCAGTTCGGCGGAGCGCCTGTACGACGTACCGGTCATCAGGGAGGTGATGGCGCCGGCGAGGGAGCGGCCGCCGTCCGAGTCGTATGCGTGGCCGGTCGCCATCAGAAGGGCGCCGAGGTTGGCGTAGCCGATGCCGAGCTGGCGGAACGCGCGCGTGTTCTCGCCGATCTTCTGGGTCGGGAAGTCCGCGAAGCAGATGGAGATGTCCATCGCGGTGATGACGAGTTCGACGACCTTGGCGAAGCGCTCGGCTTCGAAGGACTGGTTGCCCTTGCCGTCGTCCTTCAGGAACTTCATCAGGTTCAGCGAGGCGAGGTTGCAGGACGTGTTGTCCAGGTGCATGTACTCGCTGCAGGGGTTCGAGCCGTTGATACGGCCGGACTCCGGGCAGGTGTGCCAGTGGTTGATGGTGTCGTCGTACTGGATGCCGGGGTCGGCGCAGGCCCAGGCGGCCTCGGCCATCTTGCGGAAGAGGACCTTGGCGTCGACCTCCTCGATGACCTCGCCGGTCATCCGGGCACGCAGGCCGAACTTGTCGCCGTTCTCCACGGCCTTCATGAACGCGTCGTTCACCCGGACCGAGTTGTTGGCGTTCTGGTACTGGACGGACGTGATGTCCTCGCCGCCCAGGTCCATGTCGAAGCCCGCGTCACGCAGGGCGCGGATCTTCTCCTCCTCCTTCACCTTGGTCTCGATGAAGTCCTCGATGTCGGGGTGGTCGACGTCGAGGATGACCATCTTGGCGGCGCGGCGGGTGGCGCCGCCCGACTTGATCGTTCCTGCGGAGGCGTCGGCGCCGCGCATGAAGGAGACCGGGCCGGAGGCGTTGCCACCGGAGGACAGGAGTTCCTTGGAGGAGCGGATACGGGACAGGTTCAGGCCGGCACCGGAGCCGCCCTTGAAGATCATGCCCTCTTCCTTGTACCAGTCGAGGATCGACTCCATGGAGTCGTCGACGGCCAGGATGAAGCAGGCCGAGACCTGCTGCGGCTGGGCCGTGCCCACGTTGAACCACACGGGGCTGTTGAAGCTGAAGATCTGGTGCAGGAGGGCGTACGCCAGCTCGTGCTCGAAGATCTCGGCGTCGGCGGGCGAGGCGAAGTACTTGTGGTCCTCACCGGCCTTCCGGTACGTCTTCACGATGCGGTCGATCAGCTGCTTGAGGCCGGTCTCGCGCTGCGGGGTGCCGACGGCACCGCGGAAGTACTTGCTGGTGACGATGTTGACCGCGTTCACCGACCAGAAGTCGGGGAACTCGACGCCACGCTGCTCGAAATTGACCGAGCCGTCGCGCCAGTTGGTCATGACGACGTCACGGCGCTCCCAGGCCACCTCGTCGTACGGGTGTACGCCGGGGGTCGTGTGGATGCGCTCGATACGCAGGCCCTTGCTCGCCTTGGTGCCCTTGGTTCGGGAACCTCGTGCCGGACCGCTCGCCGTCTCTGTCATGCCGCCTCCCTGTACGGGCTAAAACGCCCTGAAGTGCCACGATGTTCCCGTGGCACGGTGTTCTGTCTGGTGTTGCGGGCACCTCTCGCCGCCGCCCGCAACAGGTCTTCGCTCGCCGCCGACCGGCCGGCCCGGAGCCCTGGGGTCCGGGTCCGGTCCGCCTGTCAGTCGGCGGCGTTGGCGGGCACGGGGACCTGGGTGGTCCCCCCGGGCCCGCGATCGTCTTCCTGGCTCCCCGCGCGCGCGTCTTCGTCGTCGTCGGCGCCGGGACGTCGCATCTCTTCCCTGAGTTCCGCGATGGCGGCCTCGAAGTCCTCCAGCGAGTCGAACGCCCGGTAGACGGAGGCGAATCGCAGATAGGCGACGAGGTCGAGCTCCTGCAACGGGCCGAGTATGGCCAGCCCCACGTCATGGGTGGTCAGCTCGGCGCTTCCGGTGGCCCGCACCGCCTCCTCGACCCGCTGGCCGAGCTGGGCTAGCGCGTCCTCGGTGACAGGTCGTCCCTGGCATGCCTTGCGCACGCCGTTGATGACCTTGGTACGGCTGAAAGGCTCGGTGACTCCGGACCGCTTGACCACCATGAGCGAACACGTCTCCACGGTCGTGAAACGACGGGAGCAGTCCGGACACTGGCGGCGCCTGCGGATCGACGTGCCGTCGTCGGTCGTACGACTGTCGACGACACGGCTGTCGGGGTGCCTGCAGAAGGGGCAGTGCATGATCTTCCAACCCTCCTCACAGCAGACTCAATAGCCTCGAAAGACCACTTGGGCCCCTCGAAGCAGCCCCAAGCATAGGCGATGACCGAGGGCCCGAAGACCCGGGGGACCACAACTTCTGGGCTGCTGCTGCAATCCAACCACTAGATGTGGGGATTGGCCCATACATGCACGCCGTCCGCGCGTGTCGCACCCGCCGGGGCACATGCCGTACGGCAACACCGCCACGTCGGCACGCGTGCGTGCACAGCCGTACCGCCGAGGCACATGCGGGGATACCGTGGGCACCGCAGGGAGAGGTCGTGCGACTCCCGCACAGATGAGGGTCGGTTCCGTGTTGACCGGATGCCGGATGGCAGACTGGGGCAACGACCCAAGAGGTCGCTCCTCGGTGGCGAAGAGTACAACAATGGGCGCTTTTGTCCGCCAGGTGTCGCGTTAGCTATACACCCAGACACATGATCGCGGCGGGTGATTCGCGATTTTTCACTCGAACGTGTGTTTGGCGCAACCTTTCGAAAGCAACTACCGTTGTCCAGCAGGGAGACCATCGAGAGGGGCCGACGTGACCACCACCGCAGACAGTGCCACCATCACTGCCCAGGACCGCTCCCAGGGCCGACTCGAGCCGGTGCATGCGATGAACGAAGCCACCAATCCCGAGGGGCACAAGCGCTCCCTGCCGGGCCGACCTCCAGGGATCCGGGCGGACAGCTCGGGCCTCACAGACCGGCAGCGCCGCGTCATCGAGGTCATCAGGGACTCCGTGCAGCGGCGCGGCTACCCGCCGTCGATGCGCGAGATCGGGCAGGCCGTCGGCCTTTCCAGCACCTCCTCCGTCGCACACCAGCTGATGGCACTGGAGCGCAAGGGGTTCCTGCGCCGCGACCCACACCGTCCGCGCGCGTACGAAGTACGAGGCTCGGACCAGGCGGCCTCCGCGCAGCCCACGGACACCGCTGGCAAGCCGGCCGCGTCGTATGTGCCGCTGGTCGGCCGCATCGCCGCCGGTGGCCCGATCCTCGCCGAGGAGTCGGTCGAGGACGTCTTCCCCCTCCCCCGCCAATTGGTGGGTGACGGTGAGCTGTTCGTGCTGAAGGTCGTCGGCGACTCGATGATCGAGGCCGCGATCTGCGACGGCGACTGGGTCACGGTCCGCCGCCAGCCCGTCGCCGAGAACGGCGACATCGTGGCCGCCATGCTCGAGGGCGAGGCCACCGTCAAGCGCTTCAAGCGCGAGGACGGCCATGTCTGGCTCCTCCCGCACAACTCGGCGTACGAGCCGATCCCGGGCGACGACGCCACCATCCTCGGCAAGGTGGTGGCTGTGCTGCGGCGCGTGTGACGGCTGCGGCGGGCGGGCCGACCAGCCCGCCCCCTGACCGGGCCCCGGGACCCCTGCGCCGGTTCCGGGGCCCTGTGCTGTCCGGCTCCACCCCGACGGGCGGAGCCGGTTCTCATCCGGCCTCTTGCACAGCCGCCTGTTGCGCTGCCGCATCGATCGCGGCCAGCGACTTCCGGACCTGGTTGCCGTCCGTGGTGTACCAGAAGTCGGGCAGTGACGCCTTCAGATAGCCGCCGTACCGCGCGGTGGCCAGTCGCTGATCCAGTACGGCCACCACGCCGCGGTCTCCCGACGCCCGTACGAGGCGGCCGGCGCCCTGGGCCATGAGCAGGGCCGCGTGTGTGGCGGCGACTGCCATGAAGCCGTTGCCGCCGTTGTCCTCCACCGCCTTCTGGCGGGCGCTCATCAGCGGATCGTCAGGGCGCGGGAAGGGGATCTTGTCCATGACGACCAGCTGACAGCTCGGGCCGGGGACGTCGACCCCCTGCCACAACGACAGCGTGCCGAAGAGGCACGTCTTGGGGTCGGCTCCGAAGTTCTTGATCAGCTCACCGAGCGTCTCCTCGCCCTGGAGGAGGATCGGGAACTCGGGGATACGGGAGCGCAGTTCCTCGGCGGCCAGTTGGGCGGCCCGCATCGAGGAGAAGAGTCCCAGCGTACGGCCACCGGCCGCCTGGATCAGTTCGGTCAGCTCGTCCAGCATGTCCGCCCGGTCACCGTCGCGCGCGGGGCGGGACAGGTGCTTGGCGACGTACAGGATGCCTTGCTTGCGGTAGTCGAAGGGGGAGCCGACGTCGAGGCCCGTCCATTGAGGGAGATCGTCGCCCTCCGTGCCCTCGGGTGCCAGTCCCAGGGAGGCACCGACGCCGTTGAAGTCGCCGCCCAGCTTCAGGGTCGCGGAGGTCAGGACGACCGAGCGGTCGGTGAAGAGCTTCTCCCTGAGGAGGCCCGACACGGACATCGGGGCGACGCGCAGTGAGGCGCCGAAGCGGTCATGGCGCTCGTACCACACGACGTCCCACTCAGAGCCGTTGGTGATCCGCTCCGCCACGTCGTGCACGGCTTCCACGGAGGCCAGGGCCTGTTTGCGGACCGCGTCCTCATCCTGGACGGACTTGTCGCGGGTCCCTCCGATCGCGGAGATGACGGTGCGGGCAGCGTCGCGTAGTGCCATGAGCGCGTAGCCGAGATCCTCGGGGATCTCTTCGAGACGACCAGGCAGGGCCAGTTCCATCAGCCGCTCGAAGCCCTCAGCGGCGGTCTGGAGCTGGTCGGCGGCCTTCTCGTTGACGAGCTTCGCTGCGCGCCGCACCGCGCGGTTGACCTGGCCGGGGGTGAGCTCACCGGTGGCCACGCCGGTGACGCGGGAGACCAGTTCATGCGCCTCGTCCACGATCAGCACCTCGTGCTGGGGAAGGACCGGGGCGCCCTCGATGGCGTCGATCGCGAGCAGTGCGTGGTTGGTGACGACGACTTCGGCGAGCTTGGCGCGCTCGCGGGCCATCTCGGCGAAGCATTCGGCACCGTAGGCGCATTTCGTGGCACCCAGGCATTCCCTCGACGAGACCGAAATCTGCGCCCAGGCGCGGTCGGACACGCCGGGGGTGAGGTCGTCGCGGTCACCGGTCTCCGTGTCCTGGGACCAGTCGCGCAGCCTGAGCAGATCCTGGCCCAGCTTGCTGGTGGGTGCGGCTGCCTCGAACTGGTCGAAGAGGCCCTCTTCCTCGTCCTGCGGAACGCCTTCGTGGAGACGGTGCAGACACAGGTAGTTGGATCTGCCCTTGAGCATCGCGAACTCCGGACGGCGGCGCAGCAGCGGGTGCAACGCATCGACCGTGCGCGGCAGATCCCGCTCCACGAGCTGGCGCTGCAGTGCGAGCGTGGCGGTCGCCACGACCACGCGCTCCCCGTGCGCGAGCGCGGGCACGAGATAGCCGAGCGACTTTCCGGTGCCGGTGCCGGCCTGGACCAGCAGATGGGAGCCGTCGTCGATTGCCTTCGCGACGGATTCGGCCATGGTCACCTGACCGGGGCGCTCCGTACCGCCGACGGCAGTGACGGCAGCATGCAGGAGTTCGGGGAGTGAGGGCTTCGTCATAGCGCGACCACCCTACGGCCCACCACTGACAAACGAGCGGTCAAGGCGGGGCGAGGGTCTGGATCAAGACCGTGGGCTGCTCGGTTGGAGATCGGATCGGTTCGGTTGCCGGTCGGGGCTGACCTGATCGGGGCGGAGAGGGGTCACAGATGGCTCGGATCGGTTCGGATGTGGGCAGGGGCGGGTTTGGTCGCGTGGGCAGCTGCGGGCGCGATTCTTCGGAAAGTCGGGGTGCTGCCGGGTCGGGTATGCAGGAACGATGCCGGTCCGTGGTGAAGCACCGACCGGTCGAGCCGAGGTAGCGCGTCGATGGCCGAAGACCGGCCCCGGTTCGCGGCATCGACCAGCCTTGGGCAGGCGCGGACCGGTCTTGAGCAGGGAGCCCATCGGCGTCAGGCAGACCGGCCGCCGACCGAATCGGTCCGACGGGAGCGGGAACCGGATCGGCTCGGGCGGTGTACCAAAAGTGACAGCGTGATGGCGCTGCGCTACAGCAGATGGCGAAGGGAACGGTCTCGGACCATCAGGGCGGCCCGCTTGGCAGGCAGCTCGATCTCGGCGGAGAACCGGAAGCCTGCGCTCAGGAATGCGGCTACGGAGGGGGTGTTGCGAAGATCGGGTTCCGCGACGACGCGTGCGCAGGCGGGCCGCTTGTCGAGCGCGAGGTCGGCGACGGCTCTGAGCAGGGTGCCGCCGAGTCCCCGCCCGCGATCGGCGACTCGACCAATGAGGAGGTGGATTCCAGTGTCGTGAGGTCGAGCGGGATAGTGGCGGGCCAGCGGGTCGAGGTCCGCTCGGTAGACCTCCCAGTAGCTCATCGGCGTGCCCTCCAGCACGCCGAGGCAGGGGATGCTGCGTCCGTCTCCGGCGAACTGGGCACGCACATGGTCCTCGGTAGTGTTCTGGGCGCCCTCCAGCCCCCAGAATGCTGCCACGGCAGGGTCGTTCATCCAGCGGCTGACGAGCGGCAGATCCTGCTCCGGGTCCACCGGGACGAGCCGGAACACGCCTGCTGGTGTGACGGTCGGCCCCCAGTCGGCGACGTGGTCGAGCAGGTCGTCGTCGGCCTGTACGGAAGAGACGGAATGAGGCGCGTCCCCACCGCGGCTCCGCTTCCCATCCGTGCCGGCCCGCCACCCCGCCGCGGCACGCTCAAGCGCATCCGCTTGCCTGCTGGGGTGGGCCAGCCCGTGAGCGGCGGCAGGCCGGTCGGCGTCGGCCCGATCCTGCGCGTCCGTCTGCCGGTCACAGTCGCCGTGCTGCCCGTCGTCCGCCTGCCTCCCGGCGTCGGCCTGCTCCCGTGCGCCGGACTGCGCCCCGGTGTCAGCCTGCTCGCGCACATCGGTCTGCTCCTCCGGGAGGGCCCGTTCCTCCGCAGCCGCACGTTCCTGCGCGAAAAGGGCGATGAACTCCTCGGGCAGGCGCAGGTCGAGGGTGTCCTCGCAGTCCGCCTCCGAGCAGGCGTCCGTCCCGGTCCTGCTCTCGTCAGCATCAGGGCTCGGACGGGTGGCGCTCTCGTCGGCGGTGGCGGGACCAACGTCAGTGACGGCTGCGGTACCGGCGTCGGCGCTCGCGTCGGTGGGAGGCATTGTGACGCTCCTCTCAGGAGAAGGGGCGGGGCATGTTCCTCGGAAGTGAAGGGAGTTGGTGATGGTCAGAAATGGAGGGGGTTGGCGATGGTGACGTAGACGGACTGGGTGTCGATCGGGCCGATCAGCTCGTCGAGACCGTGCAGCCGGGTCAGCAGGTTGGCCTTGCAGCGCAGCACGGGTGAATCGAGCAGTTGGGCGGGCAAGGAGCTGCGCAAGCGGGCTGGGCCGACAGCGACCTCGCCGAGGAAGCGGCGGAAGGCGGCGAGCAACAGCTGCTCGTCGACGAGGCGCTGGGAGCCGAACGCACCGATGAGGCCGAGCACGTTGTTGATCGCCAGGTAGTAGGCGAAGCGCTCGTCGGCGACGTCGTCGGAGACGAAGGTGTCGCTGTGCCGGCCGACGCCGGGCAGCCGGGCCTCGAGTTCCGCGCGCCGGGACTCACGGAAGTAGTAGCCCTGGTTGTCGCGGTAGCGGCCGCCGGTCGGCCAGCCGTCGGCGTCCAGCAGAAGCAGCGTGTTCTGTTGGTGTGCCTCCAGTGCGATGCCTGCCTCCGCGTCCAGCCACAGGACGGGTCGGACGACCTGCTCGAGGTAGCGGAGGAACCACTCGGCGGCAACCGCGCCGAGAGGTCGGCCGGTCCGGTCGGCGAGACGCGTGACCACTTCTGCCAGACGGGACTCGACGCATGGCCACCGCGATGGTGCTCCGCCGGACTCGGAGCTGCCTGCGACCGTGTCCGAGGGAGGGTACGGCCGGAGGGAGACAAGTGCTGCGACGCAGGAGACGTCGTCCGAAGGGCTGAACGGGTTGTGCCGGATCATCACGTCGAGGCCGGGCACGGGGTTGCCGTCCAGCGTGTTGACGGCGAGCCAGGCAGGGTCGCGGACGATGTCGAAGCCCGGGTGGACCGCCTGCCACTGCTTGGCCAGGCCGCTGCGTAGCAGCCGGTGGACCTCGACGCCGCGGTGGAGCTCCTTGCGGAGGTTCTCCCGGCGGGAGTTGGTGATGCGCAGGCCCAGAGACAGCTTGAGCATCGCGGGGGCGTCGGAACGGTAGACGGTTCGCACGGAGGAGGTGGGATGCCACGGGGTGCCGTGATCTCCGAGGTCGCGGAGCAGGCCTGCGTCGAGCAGAGCGGCGGTCTCGGGGCGTCCGTGGACTTCGCGCAGTTGCCAGGGGTGCAGTGGGAGGGCGGCATGGCCGTCGGGCAGGGGCAGATCCGCCTCGGCCAGTCGTGCGGTGAGCTGCAGGGCCGGGACAGGGCGGCCTCGTTCGGTCCAGGCGGAGTCGCTGGCCAGGACGGAGGGGGCGACAGCCAGCCAGTGCAAGGAGAAGGAGCCGCGCAACTCGGGTGAGTACCACCGCGCTTCGCGCTCGGAGAGACCTTCGCGGCTCTTGGGGGTCGGGTGCAGTGGGTGGCCGAGGAGGAGCGCTTGTTCAGCCGCGAGGAAGAGGTCGGGCACGTCGGAAGGGTGTTGCCGACGGTCATTGATGAAGGAGGTGGTCAGGCGGACGGAGTCGGCGACACGGGAGACGAGGTCGGTGCGGCTGGCTGCGTCGGTCGTGGTGCGATCGGTTGGGTCGGGGGTGGTGCGATCGGCTGCCTCGGGGGCGGTGCGATCGCCAGTGCCAGGGATGGTGCGCCCGTCTGCATCGGAAGCGGCTCTCTGGAAAGGGCCGGGGCTCGACTCGGCAGCCCTGGCTGGCAGATCGGTCGTTCCCGCCACCGCCACCGCCACCGCCACCGGAGATGTCTCCCTGGTGAGCAGGGCCGCGACCGTGACCGCGTCGGCCGGTGGAGATGCCTCCGGGGCGTCGGCAAAGCGGGGAAGGCCGAAGCGGTGGCAGCCCGTCGGGGACCAGTAGTGGACGGGGACGAGCAGGGCCGTGCCGCTGGCCGGCAGGGGGATGCGGAGGGTGCCGTTGTCGGGAGAGGGGAGGTTGGTCTCGCGTACCCAGCAGCGCAGCAGGTTCTCCACGGCCGCGGACTGAGCCGCCGTATGCGGGTCGGGATGTTCCAGGAGGTCAGCGGTGCCCTCGTGCGGTCTTCCGGCGGCAAAGGCTGCGTCTTGTTCGGGATGGCGTTCCCCATCGGGAGCCCCGCCCTGTTCCGGGACCCGTTCCGGGCGCTCGGCCGATGACTGGGAGGTCGGCTGGGCCGTGGCCGTCAGGGGAGATCCAGGTTCGGCGGGGCCTGACAGATCCGTGAGGGCGTGGGCGCCGGGTGTGGGAATGGTGTTCAACGCTGTTCCTCGTGAGGCGGTTCTGGCTCGTTGCGCGACGAGCCCTGGAGGTGAGATGGCATGGGTGAAAGACCCGGGGGGCGAATCGGTGCCCGTGCAACGGCGGACGCACGGATATTCAGGCGAGCCCGCCCCGGGGCGCCGGACTACCCCGTTCGCTCGACGGGGTCGCCCTCACGTCGGCGCGACTGGTCCTCCTCGTCGGGACGGATGACGATCGCGGGCCACCGCGGCCACCGCATCGGCCAGTCGGTCCAGCACCGCGGTCGCCTGCTCGTCGCTGATCGTCAGCGGTGGCAGGAGCCGTACGACGCTCGAGTGCCGGCCACCGAGCTCGACGATCAGGCCGCGGCGCAGGCACTCCCGCTGTACGGCGGCCGCGAGTTCGGGAGCAGCCGGGCGAGGATCGCGAAGGGGTGCCTGCGCGTCCGCAGGGTCAACTGCCCTGACGGCGCGGTCATGCGAGGAATCCGTGTGCGCCTCACCGTCAGTACTCGGTTCCGCCTCCGCGCCCGCCTCCGGGTCCACCACCTCGACGCCGATCATCAGCCCTCGCCCCCGCACATCACCGACGCAGAAGAACTCATCAGCAAGGGAGCGAAGTTGGGAAAGCATCCGGGTGCCGAGGTCGGCCGCCCGTTCGGCGAGGCGGTTCTCGCGGACGTGGGCCAGCGTCGCCGTCCCCGCTGCCATGGCGAGTTGGTTGCCGCGGAAGGTGCCTGCGTGGGCGCCGGGTTCCCAGACGTCGAGGTCGTCGCGGTAGACCACAAGTGCCAGAGGCAGGCTGCCGCCGATGGCCTTGGAGAGGACCATCACGTCGGGGGTGACTCCACTGTGCTCGACCGCCCAGAAGGCACCGGTGCGCCCGACGCCCGTCTGGACCTCGTCGGCGATCAGCGGGATGGACCGGGCGGCGGTGATCTCCCGCATACGGCGCATCCAGGTGTCGGGCGCGGGGATGACCCCGCCCTCGCCCTGCACGGGTTCGAGGATCATCCCGGCGGGGCGCGGGACGCCGGACTTGGGGTCGTCGAGGACGGACTCGGTCCAGCGGGCGGCGAGTTCGGCACCGTGTGCGCCGCCGATGCCGAAGGGACAGCGGTAGTCCTGCGGGTAGGGCAGCCGTGTGACCCGAACGTCGAAGGCGTGCCCGGACGCTTCGAGGGCGCCGGCGGTCATCCCGTGGTAGGCACCGGTGAAGGCGAGCATCCCGGTGCGCCCGGTGGCGGACCGTACGAGCTTGAAGGCGGCCTCCACCGCGTCCGTGCCGGCCGGTCCGCAGAACTGCACGCGCGCGTGGTCGGCGAGGCCGGGCGGCAGGGTGTGGAACAGCTCCGTGATGAACGCGTCCTTGACAGGCGTCGCCAGGTCGAGGACGTGCAGCGGTGCGCCGGAGTCGAGCACCTTGCGGATGGCCTCCAGGACGACCGGGTGGTTGTGCCCCAGGGCAAGGGTTCCGGCGCCGGAGAGACAGTCGAGGTAACGGCGTCCGTCCGCACCCTCGATGGTCATCCCGCGTGCCCGCACGGGCACGATCGGCAGGGCACGCGCATAGGTGCGTGCCGCCGACTCGCGTGCCGACTGGCGCCGCAGGATCCCCTCGTGCACGGAGCGCGTCCCCGCGGCATGACGCGCCGCAGACACCCCCGCCGGCTCTGCAGTCCCCCCGGGCGCAGACTCGGTCACGGTCACGACTCCCTGTCCTCCCGCTGTCCAGGGGCGCCCGGCTCCCGGCATCAACCGCCCGACACCCGACACCCGGCATTCTTCGCACACTTGGCCATGCGCACTCAGCACTGGGGACCGCACACGCGGACAGCAGGCCGCCCCCCACCGCTACCAACCGCGCACTGCTGACCGGGTTACGGGTTGCCTCAAGATCCTTCCCGTGACGGAACTGTTGCTGTTCCGTCGGAAGTCCCCCACAGCGAGCGCATAGTGTGAGTTGCCGTTCCTGGACGCCGTGGCGTCAGCCGGCATCAAGTGGGCTTCGCGCGAGAGCACGCCGCAGCGCCGAATTCGTTTACCTCAGGGGGAGTCAGATCATGCGATCGACAAGGCCTTCGTTCACCGCTCGCCGAGAAGGGAGCGCGCGCCGCAGAACCTCCCCCGTACTGGCCGCCGTTGCGCTCGCCTCCGCACTCGTGCTCACCGCGACCGCCTGCGGCTCGGGCGACGCCGACGCGGGCGGCCAGGCCTCGGCCTCCGCCGAGGGCGACGGCAAGATCACGATCCCGGACGACATCAAGGACCGGCTCAAAGAGCACGGGATCGACATAGACAACTGGAAGAACGGCGCCTGGAAGAACTGGAACAAGGACGACTGGCTCCGTGAGGCCGAGGATTTCGTCAACCCCATCATCGAGGACCTGTGGAACCCGGACCGGATGCGGGACGCCGAAGAGCCGGACCAGGGTGTCGACGACAGCGACCTCGCCGGTGACCAGGGCGTGACCGACCCGACGCCCGAGCCGGTGGACGCCAAGGCCGTACCGCCTACGTACCACGACAATGCCGCCACGGCAGGAAAGGTGTTCTTCGACTCCCCCGAGGGCACGATGGTCTGCTCGGCGACTGTCGTGGAGGATCCGGCCAACCCCGGCAAGTCCAACATGGTGTGGACGGCGGGCCATTGTGTGCACGCGGGCAAGAGCGGCGGCTGGTACCGCAACATCGCGTTCGTGCCGTCGTACAACGACTCGGGCAAGTCGGCCGCGGAGTTGGAGAACGCCACCAAGGAGGAGGTCGCTCCCTACGGTGTCTGGTGGGGCGACTGGGCGCAGACTTCAGATCAGTGGATCGAGCAGGGTGGTGCGACGGGCGGGGACGGCGCGTCGTACGACTTCGCCGTCATCCATGTGACGCCCGAGAGCGGCGACGGCAAGTCGCTGGAGGAGACGGTCGGTTCGGCGCTGCCGGTGGACTTCGAGGCTCCGGCCGTGCAGCAGGTGGAGAGCATCACGGCGACCGGGTACCCGGCGGGGGCGCCGTTCGACGGCCAGACTCTGTACCAGTGCCAGGACAAGCCCGGCCGGCTGTCGATCAACGCCTCCGACCCGACCATGTACCGCATCGGCTGCACCATGACCGGCGGTTCGTCCGGCGGCGGCTGGGTCACCACGAGTGCGGACGGCGAGGAGACCCTGGTGTCCAACACCTCGATCGGCCCGGTGACCGCGGGCTGGCTGGCAGGTCCGCGACTGGGTGAGCAGGCCAAGGGCGTGTACGACTCGGTGAGCGAGAAGTTCGCCGGCCAGTGATGTGAGACGGCGGTGGCGTGCCACCAGGAATCTTTCACCTATGAGCAAGGCGTACGGCGGTCAATGACCCGGCAGCGCGCCCGCGCACGCGGGAAGGCCCGCCCCCGCAAGAAGCAAGGGCGGGCCTTCCGTTTCGTACGGTGTCAGGCGAGCGGCGCCGGAACGTACGGCGCGAGATCCGCCGCGAGTTCCTCGTGCACCCGCAGCTTGAGCAGGGTGCCCTCCGGCGTGTGCTCCTCGGAGATCACCTCGCCCTCGGTGTGGGCGCGGGCGACCAGCCTGCCGTGCGTGTACGGCACAAGCGCCTCGATCTCGACCGACGGCCGCGGCAGCTCGTTGTCGATGAGCGCCAGCAGCTCGGCGATGCCCCGGCCGGTGCGGGCCGAGACGGCGATGGAGCGCTTCTCGATCCGCAGCAGCCGCTGGAGCGTCAGCGGGTCTGCCGCGTCGGCCTTGTTGATCACGACGATCTCGGGTACGTCCGTGGCGCCGACGTCCCTGACGACCTCGCGTACGGCGGCCAGCTGCTCCTCCGGGTTCGGGTGCGAACCGTCGACCACGTGCAGGATCAGGTCGGACTGGCCGACCTCTTCCATGGTGGAGCGGAACGCCTCGACCAGGTGGTGCGGCAGATGCCGGACGAAGCCGACGGTGTCCGCCAGCGTGTACTGCCGGCCGCTCGGCGTCTCGGCCCGGCGCACGGTCGGGTCCAGGGTCGCGAACAGGGCGTTCTCGACCAGGACACCGGCGCCGGTGAGGCGGTTGAGCAGCGAGGACTTGCCGGCGTTGGTGTAGCCCGCGATGGCGACCGAGGGCACCTTGTTGCGTCGGCGCACCTGGCGCTGGATCTCGCGGCCGGTCTTCATCTCCGCGATCTCCCGGCGCATCTTCGCCATCTTCTCGCGGATCCGGCGCCGGTCCGTCTCGATCTTGGTCTCACCGGGACCACGGGTGGCGAGGCCGCCGCCCTTGCCGCCGCCCATCTGCCGGGACAGCGACTGACCCCAGCCGCGCAGCCTCGGCAGCATGTACTGCATCTGCGCGAGCGCGACCTGCGCCTTGCCCTCTCGGGACTTGGCGTGCTGGGCGAAGATGTCGAGGATCAGGGCCGTACGGTCGATGACCTTGACCTTGACGACGTCTTCGAGGGCGATGAGCTGGCCCGGGCTGAGCTCACCGTCGCAGATGACGGTGTCCGCGCCGGACTCAACGACGATGTCGCGGAGCTCGAGAGCCTTGCCGGAGCCGATGAAGGTGGCCGCGTCGGGCTTGTCGCGGCGCTGGATCACACCGTCGAGCACGAGCGCGCCCGCGGTCTCCGCGAGAGCGGCGAGCTCTGCCAGGGAGTTCTCCGCGTCCTGCGCGGTCCCCGTGGTCCAGACGCCGACGAGCACGACCCGCTCCAGACGGAGCTGTCGGTACTCGACCTCGGTGACGTCCTCGAGCTCTGTGGAGAGGCCGGCGACGCGGCGCAGAGCCGCACGCTCGGAGCGGTCGAACTGGTCGCCGTCCCACTCTCCGTCGATCTCGTGGCTCCAGGCGACGTCCTCTTCCATCAGGGCATCGGCCCGAAGACCTTCGGGGTAGGCGTGCGCGAGGCGCTCAGTGTCCTGGGAAGGGGAAGAAGAGGAGGTCATTGGGTCCTTACGTCGTTGGAGATGCCATTTCGGCGGTCATTGAACACAACGTACGAGCAGCCCGGGAGATTCCCGCGCCCCGTACCCCGCCGACCTGACGATGGTCGCACGGTACGGGGCGTCTCGTCACTGTGTTATTCGTCGGGCGCGACGGCTCAGGCGCTAGGCGCCGGGCGCTTCCGACTTCCAGTCCGGGTGACCTGGCATCGGCGGGGTCTTCGTGCCGTACAGCCAGTCCTGGAAGAACTCGCCGAGGTCGCGTCCGGACACATCGGAGGCGAGCTGCACGAACTCGGCCGTGGTCGCCGAGCCGTCCCGGTGCCGCTGCACCCAGGTCCGCTCCAAGCGCTCGAAGGCCGGGCGGCCGATGTTCTCGCGCAGCGCGTACAGGACGAGCGCGGCGCCGTCGTAGACGTTCGGGCGGAAGATGCCGATCTTCTGGCCGGGCTCGGGCACCTTGGGTGCGGCCGGTGGTCCGCCGGCGGCACGCCAGCCATCGGAGGAGCGGTACGCGGCCTTCATCCTGGTCTGAAGCTTCTTGTTCGCCTTCTCCTCCGCGTACAGGGCCTCGTACCAGGTGGCATGCCCCTCGTTGAGCCACAGATCGGACCAGGTGCGGGGGCCGATGCTGTTGCCGAACCACTGGTGGGCCAGCTCATGGACCATGATCGAGTCGACGAACCACTCGGGGAAGCCGGACTCGGTGAACAGGTCTCTCTCGAAGAGAGAGAGGGTCTGCGTCTCGAGTTCGAACCCGGTGTCCGCCTCCGCGATGAGCAGGCCGTAGGTCTCGAAGGGGTACGGCCCGACCTTGCCCTCCATCCATTTCATCTGAGCAGGGGTCTTCTTCAGCCACGGCTCGAACAGCTTGCGGTCCTTGGTGGGGACGACGTCCCGGATCGGCATGCCGTGCGGCCCGGTGCGGTGCAGCACCGTGGAGCGGCCGATGGAGACCTGCGCGAGTTCGGTGGCCATGGGGTGCCGGGTCCGGTACGTCCATGTCGTCTTCCCGCGCGCGCGGTCGACGCCGGCCGGCATCCCGTTGGCGACGGCGGTGTGGCCGTCGGGTGCGGTGACCCGGAAGGTGAACATCGCCTTGTCCGAGGGGTGGTCGTTGCACGGGAAGACCAGGTGGGCGACGTCGGCCTGATTGGCCATGACGAGCCCGTCGGCGGTCCGCACCCACCCTCCGTCCCGGCCCCCGGCCGCCGGGCGGGGATCGCTGGTGTGCCGCACGGTGATCCGCATCCAGCTGCTGGCGGGCAGCGCTTTCGCCGGGGTGACCACCAGGTCCTCCTCGGCACTGGCGAAGGTCGCCTTCTCCCCGTTGACCTCGACCGACTTGACCTGGCTGTGCGCGAAGTCGAGGTTGACGCGGTCCAGTGCGGTGGTCGTCCAGGCGCTGATCGTCGTGACCGCCTGAAGGGGCTTGCTGTTGGTGCCGGGATAGGTGAACGAGAGGTCGTACGACGCCACGTCGTATCCGGGGTTGCCGAGGTGCGGGAAGAGGCGGTCGCCGACGCCGAGGGGGGTCGGCGGGGCACTTGCCGCGATGAGGCAGACGGACACGGCGGAGGCGAGCAGAGCCGCCTTCAGCCGTCGGGGGGTGCGGGGGGTGAGCAGCATGGACCACGGCTACCAGGGCTCACCCGGAGCACGGCGACGACGCGCGTCCGGCCCACTCGAATGGGGTGCTGAAGGAAGTCGTACGATGCCGCACGCGCGCGTGGGCCGGCGCCCCGCGCCTTACGCTCCCGGTGTCTGGGCCCGTCCCACGTCGTACACCCCTGGCACGTTCCGCATGGCCCGCATGAGGGCGGGGAGGTGGGCGGCGTCAGGGAGTTGGAGGGTGTACGTGTGACGGACGCGTTGCTGGCTCGGGGGTTCGACGGTCGCCGACACGATTTCGGCGCCCTCCAGGGCGATGGCTTCCGTGAGGTCGGCCAGGAGATGGGGGCGGCCGAACGATTCGGCGACCAGGGTGACCCGGCACTCGGTGGTGTCGCCCCAGCGCACGCCGACCTCCGCGCGCCCAGTGCTCTTCATACGCACCACCGCGGCGCACTCGACGCGGTGCACGGTCACCGCTCCCCCGCGGACCGAGAATCCGGTGACCTCGTCGGGCGGTACGGGCGTACAGCAGCCGGCGAGCCGTACGGTCGCGCCGGGCTGGTCGACCACCGCGTTCGCGGCGCCGGGCCGGGTGGCGGGGACGTCGGCGGCGGGCCGCGGGGCCGCGGACGGTGCCTCGCGACCGCGCTCGGCCTCCGGTTCGGCCTGCGAAGGGTGGGTCGCGAGCCACCGTTGGATGGCGATCCTGGCCGCCGGTGTGTGCGCGTGCTCCAGCCACTCTCTGGAGGGCTCGGAGGCCGGGTCCTGCCCCATGAGGAGCTGGACGGTGTCGCCGTCCCGCAGGACCGTGCTCAGCGTCGCCAGGCGGCCGTTGACGCGGGCGCCCATGCAGGCGTGCGCGTCCTCGCCGTACTGCGCGTACGCGGCGTCCACGCAGGTCGCGCCGTCGGGCAGACCCAGCGTGCCGCCGTCGGGCCGGAAGACGGTGATCTCGCGGTCCTGGGCGAGGTCCTCGCGCAGGGTGGACCAGAAGGTGTCGGGGTCGGAAGCGCCCTCCTGCCAGTCGAGCAGGCGGGAGAGCCAGCCGGGCCGGGTGGGGTCGACGCGCTCGCCGTCGGCCGGGTCCTCGGGGGCGGGGGCGTAGGGGTTGCCGAGCGCGACGACGCCCGCCTCGGCGACCTTGTGCATCTGATGCGTGCGGATGAGGACTTCGGCGACCTGGCCGTCCCCCCGGGCGACGGCGGTGTGCAGCGACTGGTAGAGGTTGAACTTGGGGACGGCGATGAAGTCCTTGAACTCCGAGACGACGGGCGTCATACAGGTGTGCAGCTCGCCCAGGACGCCGTAGCAGTCCGCGTCCTCGCCCACCAGCACCAGCAGCCGGCCGAAGTCGCAGCCCCTGAGGCGCCCCCGCTTGCGGGCCACGCGGTGTACGGAGACGAAGTGCCGGGGCCGGATGAGGACTTCGGCCTGGATGCCGGCGTCGCGCAGGACGGTGCGCACCTCTTCGGCGATCTCGGCGAGCGGGTCGTCGGGGAGCGCCGCGTTGCCGGCGATCAACTCGCGTGTGTGGTCGTACTCCTCGGGGTGCAGGATCGCGAAGACGAGGTCTTCCAGTTCGGTCTTCAGTGCCTGGACGCCGAGGCGTTCGGCGAGCGGGATGAGGACGTCCCGGGTCACCTTGGCGATGCGTGCCTGTTTCTCGGGGCGCATCACGCCGAGGGTGCGCATGTTGTGCAGCCGGTCGGCGAGTTTGATCGACATCACGCGGACGTCGCTGCCGGTGGCGACGAGCATCTTGCGGAAGGTCTCGGGCTCGGCGGCGGCGCCGTAGTCGACCTTCTCCAACTTCGTGACGCCGTCGACGAGATAGCGGACCTCGGCGCCGAACTGCTCACCGACCTGATCGAGGGTCACCTCGGTGTCCTCGACGGTGTCGTGGAGCAGAGAGGCCGTCAAGGTCGTGGTCTCCGCGCCGAGTTCGGCGAGGATGAGGGTCACGGCGAGCGGGTGTGTGATGTACGGCTCACCGCTCTTGCGCATCTGCCCGCGGTGCGAGGACTCGGCCAGCACATAGGCGCGGCGCAGGGGTTCGATGTCGGCGTCGGGGTAGTGCGCGCGATGGGCCTCTACGACATGGCCGATGGCGTCGGGCAGCCGGTCACGAGCGGTGGGGCCGAGCAGCGCGGCACGGCCCAGACGGCGCAGGTCGATCCTGGGGAGCGACCTCCTGCGGGGCCCGGTGGGGACTACGGGACCTGCGGCAGGGTTCGTTGCCTCCGCACTCATGGGCACCTCCGGCTGCGTGGACCGGCGGACGGGGTTGCCCCATGGCGGACGGCGACTCAGGGGATGGCTTCGTTCCCCCGTCCGGGCCGGTGCTTGATGCTACCGAGCCCATCACGCGTGACTGACCGCCTCTCGCCGAGCGTGAAACGGATCACCCATTCGAGCGATGGTCTGGACGTTGCGATTTCGCGCCATGTGACCTGCGGCGGACGGCAGTTCCGGACCTCGCGAGGCCCTGAAACCAAGGCTTCCGGCATCTGGGGCTGCGCTACGGACGGTCACCGAACCGCGTTTTCCAGCCATTCCGCGTCGATCTCTCCTTCGGCCACGATCACCGCGGGACCGGTCATCTCGATCTCGCCGTCGGGCCGCTCAGTGATCACCAGGGTTCCGCCGGGGACATCGACGGTGTACGTCGCCGGGGCGCCGGTGACCGCGGGGTCGGCGCCGTCTCTGCGGGCGGCGGCCACGGCGACGGCGCACGCGCCCGTGCCGCACGAGCGAGTCTCGCCGGCGCCGCGCTCATGCACGCGCAGCGCGACGTGGGCGGGGCCGCGGTCGACCACGAACTCGACGTTCACCCCGTCCGGGTAGGCGGACGCCGGGCTGAAGGGCGGCGGGGCGAACAGGTTGCCCGCGTGCGCGAGATCCTCCACGAAGGCGACCGCGTGGGGGTTGCCCATGTTCACGTTCCGCGCGGGCCAGCTGCGCTCGCCGACACTCACGGTGACGTCCCCTTCGGGCAGCCGCGCCCTGCCCATGCCGACCGTGACGGCACCGTCCTTCGCGATGTGCACGCTCTTCACGCCCCCGCGCGTGGCGACGGCGAGGTCGCCTTCGGTGACATGACCGGCGCGCTGGAGATAGCGCGCGAACACCCGCACCCCGTTGCCGCACATCTCGGCGATCGAGCCGTCGCCGTTGCGGTAGTCCATGAACCACTCCGCCTCGGCCGCCATGTCCTTGGCCTCGGGGTGCGCGGCGGACCGTACGACATGCAGCAGCCCGTCGCCGCCGATGCCCGCGCGGCGGTCGCACAGGGCGGCGACGTCGGCCGGGGACAGGTCGATGGCGTTCTCGGGGTCCGGGACGATCACGAAGTCGTTCTCCGTGCCGTGCCCCTTGAGGAAGGCGATCCGCGTGCTCATTCCTCGATCGTAAGGGGTGGGTACGACACCGGGCTCAGCGCAGCCGGGCCACTCGCCAGACGGCCAGCACCACAACGGCCGCGACCACCACGACGTACGCGATCACGACCCGCCAGTCCGGGCGGCGGCCCGAGCCGCGCTGGGGCAGGCCGGGCCAGGTGTAGCCGACGCGACGGGCGGCCATCATGCCCCAGCCGGCCGCGCAGGAGCAGATCAGCAGCCCCAGCATGGCGATCACGGCGCCGCTGTCGCCGAAGTCGAAGGCCAGGGGGAAGGCGAACATCAGGGAGCCGACCGCGGCCAGGGCGACGATGGGGGCGAGCTGCCAGATGCGCAGTCGGCGCTGCGGCCGCAGCTCGACCTCGACCTCCGGGCCGCCGGCGAACATCTCGTCGGGCTCCGGGCCGTCGTCGGTCACACCGTCCTCGTCGGGCCCGTCCGGGCTCAGACGGTCGCCGTCCGGTGCCTGCTCACCGCTGTCGGCGGTGAGAGGTTCGGTGTCTTGTGCGGTGTCGCGAGGGCCGGCCTCCATCGCCACGCGCCCTCCCAACTCGGACTCACTTGGTCGATCGAAGCTCGATGATGGCACGGCGCCGGAGACCGGGATGTCGGCCGGAGCGTCCCGATGCCAGGACGTGATCAGGCTGTAACCGGTCGTTCGAGCAAGGCCAGCGCGAGGTGCGGAAGTTCCGTGAGATCCGCCGCCGCCCCACTCAGCCAGTGCACCCGGGGATCGCGTCTGAACCATGAATCCTGACGGCGCGCGAAGCGCTTGGTGGCACGGACGGTCTCGGCGCGCGCCTCCTCCTCCGTGCACTCCCCCGCGAGCGAGGCGAGCACCTGCTGGTAGCCGAGCGCGCGCGAGGCCGTACGCCCCTCCCGCAACCCTTGCGCCTCAAGCGCGCGCACCTCGTCGACGAGCCCTGCCTCCCACATCCGGTCGACCCGGCGGGCGATGCGGTCGTCGAGTTCGGGACGTGTCACGTCCACGCCGATCTGGACGGTGTCGTAGATCGAGTCATGGCCGGGAAGGTTGGCGGTGAAGGGCCTGCCGGTGATCTCGATCACCTCGAGGGCCCGGACGATACGGCGGCCGTTGCTGGGCAGGATCGCGTACGCGGCCTCGGGGTCGGCGGCGGCCAGCCGGGCGTGCAGCGCACCGGAGCCACGGAGCGTGAGCTCCTCCTCCAGGCGGGCCCTGACGTCGGGGTCCGTGCCGGGGAACTCCAGGTTGTCGACGGCGCCGCGGACGTACAGGCCGGAGCCGCCGACCAGGATCGGCCAGCGTCCTGCGGCGAGCAGGGCGTCGATCCGTTCTCGCGCGAGTCTCTGGTACTCGGCGACCGACGCCGTGATGGTCACGTCCCAGATGTCCAGGAGGTGGTGCGGGACGCCGGAGCGTTCCTCGGGCGTCAGCTTGGCGGTGCCGATGTCCATCCCTCGGTAGAGCTGCATGGAGTCGGCGTTGACGACCTCGCCGCCGAGACGCTGGGCCAGAAAGACGCCCAGATCGGACTTTCCGGCCGCGGTGGGTCCGACGACGGCGATGACGCGGGGGGCGGGGGGTGCACTGCTCACCGACCCAGTCTCGCAAACCTCCGGCCGCCGTCTCGAACGAGTTACGTGACGGCACGGGCCCGGGGTCGTTCCCTGTTGCGAGGTTTTCGCCGCCGATTTAGAGAGGCGGTTACCCGGGCGGCACAAACGGGCGCACCGGGCTACGCGGGAATTCGCCCGCACGAGTAACGTATGGAGTGGATATGGGCGTTTTTGCACGACTTCTCCGAAGGTCGAAGACTGCGGAGGAGACGTCAACCGCCGAGGCACAGGCCGACACACCGACGGCCGAACCCACGGCGGACGTGACGGAGGCCACGGAGGCGGCGGAGCCGAAGGCGCCGTCCGAGGCCACGGAGGAGGCGGCGGAGACCGTCGAGGCCACCGCCGCGGAGGGTGTCGAGGTCCCCAAGCACGACATCCCCAAGCAGTCCTCGGAGGAGGCTGCCGACCGGGAGGCCGGCGAGGGCGCCCGCACGTAACTGCTCCCGCGAGGGAAGGTGGACCATGGGTCTCCTGGACAAGATGAAGGCCAAACTCGCCCCGGCCAAGGACAAGGTCTCGGGCCTCGCGCAGCAGCACGGGGACAAGATCACGCACGGCCTCGACAAGGCCGCAGAGACCGTCGACAAGAAGACCAAGGGCAAGTACAGCGACAAGATCCAGTCGGGCACGGGCAAGGCCAAGGGAGCCATGGACCGACTCGCGCACAAGGACGACACCGGCACGGGCGACGCACCCACGACGCCGCCGGACTCGCCGCCGCCGCCAACTTCCTGAACGGCACACCGACGGACGGCCGCGGAGCGGATGAGCTCCCGGCCGTCCGCCGTTTCACCCGCGCGGAGCCGATGCCGCCCTGCCGTGCCGATACGGCTCTACGACCAGGTCGCGACCACGTACCCCACGCCGTACGGCGCGTCCTCGTACAGCAGCGCACCCTCCAGCTGCGCCTCCTCGGCCGCGCCCGCGAGAACCTGCCAGGGGGCCCGCCCCGATGCCTTCAGCTCATGCGCCAGCCCCACGTCGAGCGCCTTCAGCGCCGCCACGTCCGCCGTCCCGAGCGCACGCGCGACCTCCGCGTCGAAGGGCGCCGCCCGCTCGTCGAGATAGCCGGGGGCCTTCAGCGTGCGGCACGCGCTGGCGTCGCCCATCACCAGCAGCGCCACCCGCTCGGCACGAGCGGCGATCGCCCTTCCCACTTCAATACACCGCTCGGCCACCAGCGGTTCCCCCACACCGAGTCCCTCGATCGGGGCGCCCGACCATCCGATGCGCTCCAGCAGCCATGCGGCCACGGCGAGCGAAGCCGGAAGCCAACGCTCCGACTCCGCCGGTGCCGTGTCGTCGTCACCCTTGGCGCTGCCCAGGCGTACGTCGAGATCCACGCCGAATCCGTGGAAGGAGCCGCGTGTGCCCTCCGGGTGCGTTTCGCGCCCGCTCAGCTCCGCTGGCCCGAGCACGATGAGCAGGTCGGGCCGGGCGGCGGCGAGGACGCCGAGCGCGTTCGTGCACGCGGCGCGCGCGGTGTCCATCTCGGGCGCGGCGCCCGCGGCGACCTCGGGCACGAGGAGCGGTGGACAGGGGCAGACGGCGGCGGCGACAAGCATGGTCGGCAGATTAACCCCGTACAACTGTGACCGAGCTGCGCGCCCCGCTCAGGACCGCGCCCCTCGCTAGGGACCGCCGCCCCAGGTCAGTCGCAGCCGCAGCCGCTGCCCGTGGCCACCGGCAGCGGCTCCGGGACGCCGATCTTCGGCAGGCCGAGCATCACGCCGGCCGGCTCGGCTGCCTCGGCGGCGTTGCGCTTCTCCCAGGCATCGCCCGCGCGCGTGGGACGCACGTCGAGGACGGCGCCCTCGGCGAGGAGATGGTGCGGGGCGGCGTACGTGATCTCGACGGTGACGACGTCGCCGGGGCGGACGTCCTGGTCGGGCTTGGTGAAGTGGACCAGGCGGTTGTCGGGGGCGCGGCCGGAGAGGCGGTGGGTGGCGCCGTCCTTGCGGCCCTCGCCCTCGGCGACCATCAGCTCCAGGGTGCGGCCGACCTGCTTCTTGTTCTCCGCCCAGGAGATCTCCTCCTGAAGGGCGACGAGACGCTCGTAGCGCGCCTGGACGACCTCCTTGGGGATCTGGTTCTCCATGGTCGCCGCAGGAGTGCCGGGCCGCTTGGAGTACTGGAACGTAAACGCTTGCGCGAAACGGGCCTCGCGGACGACGTGCAGCGTCTGCTCGAAGTCCTCCTCCGTCTCGCCGGGGAAGCCCACGATGATGTCGGTGGTGATCGCGGCGTGCGGGATGGCGGCGCGGACCTTCTCGATGATCCCCAGGTAGCGCTCCTGGCGGTAGGAGCGGCGCATCGCCTTCAGGACCGTGTCCGAGCCGGACTGGAGCGGCATGTGCAGCTGCGGCATGACGTTCGGCGTCTCGGCCATGGCGGCGATGACGTCGTCGGTGAAGTCACGCGGGTGCGGGGAGGTGAAGCGGACGCGCTCCAGGCCCTCGATCTTTCCGCAGGCCCGCAGCAGCTTGCTGAAGGCCTCGCGGTCGCCGATGTCGGAGCCGTACGCGTTGACGTTCTGACCGAGCAGCGTGATCTCACTGACGCCCTCGGCGACCAGGGCCTCGATCTCGGCGAGGATGTCGCCGGTCCGGCGGTCCTTCTCCTTGCCGCGCAGGGCCGGGACGATGCAGAAGGTGCAGGTGTTGTTGCAGCCGACGGAGATCGAAACCCAGGCCGCGTACGCGCTCTCGCGCCGCGTCGGCAGCGTCGACGGGAACGCCTCCAGCGACTCGGCGATCTCGACCTGCGCCTCTTCCTGCACGCGCGCGCGTTCCAGCAGCACCGGAAGCTTGCCGATGTTGTGCGTGCCGAAGACGACGTCCACCCAGGGCGCCTTCTTCACGATCGTGTCGCGGTCCTTCTGCGCCAGGCAGCCACCGACGGCGATCTGCATGCCGGGCCGCGAGGCCTTCCTCGGGGCGAGGCGGCCGAGGTTGCCGTACAGCCTGTTGTCGGCGTTCTCACGGACGGCGCAGGTGTTGAAGACGACGACGTCCGCGTCGCCGTCGGAGCCCTCGGGGGCGCGCACATAACCGGCCTCTTCGAGCAGCCCGGACAATCGCTCGGAGTCGTGGACGTTCATCTGGCACCCATAGGTGCGCACTTCGTAGGTCTTCACGTCCACTGCCTGGCTCCGGTCGCTGCTGCTGGTCATTCCTCAAGGGTAGGCGGTCCCGGCAGAACCCTTGGCCCCAGTGCTGAGGGCAGGGAGCCGCAGCCCTGGGCCGCCATAAATGAATGGCACACAGCGCGGCACGACGGGATGATCCGGGCATGGCCTTCGCCTCGCCCGAGCCTCAGCCCCAGCCCCAGCCCGTACCCGAGCCTCAGCCCGTGCTGGTACGCACGACCGCCGGGACGCTGCGCGGCACCCAGGAGGGCGATGTGGCGGTGTTCCGCGGCATTCCCTTCGCGGAACCGCCGGTCGGCGCCCTCCGATTCGCCGCACCTCAGCCCGTGCGCGGATGGGACGGAGTGCGGCCCGCTCTGGACTTCGGGCCGCCGCCCCCGCAGGGCATGGACGCGACGGCGGCGGACTCGAAGGGCGACGAGTGGCTGACGGTCAACGTCTGGACGCCCGAGCCGGACCCGGGTGCGGCGCGTGCGGTGATGGTGTGGATCCATGGCGGCGCCTATACGTTCGGCATGTCCGGCCTTCCCGAGTACGACGGTGCTCGTCTCGCCGAGGACGTCGTCGTGGTGACCTTCAACTACCGGGTCGGTGTGGAGGGTTTCACGCAGATCGAGGGGGCTCCGGCCAACCGGGGTCTGCTCGACCAGGTCGCGGCCCTGGAGTGGGTCCGCGACAACATCCGCAGCTTCGGCGGCGACCCCGACCGCGTCACCGTCTTCGGCCAGTCGGCGGGCGCCGGTTCCGTCGCCGCGCTGCTGGCGATGGAGCGAGCCTCCGGGCTCTTCCGGCGGGCGGTCGCGCAGAGCGTGCAAGGCACGTTCTTCTCGCCGGAACTCGCCGCCGACATCGCCGCCGGATGCGCGTCCGAGCTGGGCCTGCGTCCCACGGCGGCCGAGCTGTCCACGGTGGACCCGCAACTGCTGGCCGCCGCCGGAGACGCGGTCACCGCCCGGATGCCCGCGTCGGTCGAGCGATGGGGCCGGGCCGCGTACCGGTCGATCATGTACGCGCCCGTCGTCGACGGCGACGTCCTTCCCGTGACGCCCTGGCGGGCCCTGGCCGACGGCGCGGGCCGGGGCATCGACCTCCTCGTCGGGCACGCGCGCGACGAGCAGCGTTTGCTCAGCCTGCTGGACGGAACGCTCGGTCAGGTCACGGAGGAGCAGGCCGAGGGGGCGCTGCGCATCCTCGCCCCGGGGCCGGACGGCACGCGCCGCTACCGGGACGGCTTCCCCGACGCGGGCCCCGATGCCTTGCACGAACTGGTCCTTTCGGACTGGCTGTTCCGCATGCCGAGCCTCCGCCTCGCCCACGAGCAGCACGGAGCCGGCGGCCGGGCGTACGTCTACGAGCTGACCTGGCCCGCCCCGGGCATGGGCGGCGTTCTCGGCGCCTGCCACGGCCTGGACGTACCGCTCGTCTTCGGGAACCTGGACCGCGGCCAGCCGGCCGTGCTGCTCGGCGACGGCCCGTCCCCCGAGGCGGAGGCGCTGTCCGCACGCATGCGCGCGGCGTGGACGCGGTTCGCCGTCGAAGGCGACCCGGGCTGGCCCGCGTACGACACAGAACAGCGCCTGGTGCAACTGTACGACGCCCGGCCGACCGTAACCCGCTACCCGGAAGAAACCTCACGCCTCCTCTGGCAGCACCACGCCTTCGACCCGCTGCCGCTGCTCAGCTCACCTTCCGGCAGTACAGCGCGTCCGGCGTCCGAGCCGACCCCACCCGGCCGGTGAACGCGATCCCGGCCGCGTACTCGTCGTCCGCGCACTGCCCTTTGTAGTGGCCCTGGGCGAAATCGCCGCCCTTGGGGGCCGAGCCCCGGTTGTCGCCACGGTCGAACCAGACCGTACGACCGCTTGTGCTCCGGACCGAACCGGCCGCGCACAGGGCGGAGGACATGGCCGCCCCGCGCACGCTGTACCCGATCAGGAAGTCGCCGTCGGCGCACTGGAGTTTGGTGTAGCCGGAGGCCCAGTCGTTGCCCGGCGTCACATGCCTTTCATTGACGACCACCTCATGACCGGCCGTGCCCCACGAGGAACCGATGTCCGAGCACAGGCCCCGGTTGCCGGTGTGCGCGATACCGAGCAGGCGCTGTCCGTCGGGGCAGACCGCCTTGCGGGCACCGGAGTCGAAGTCGGGCAGCGACCGCATCCGCCGGGACTGCACGAAGTCGCCGTGGTCGGGGCTGAGCATCGACCACTCCGCGACCGGTGCGACGTGGCCCGTACGCCCTGGGGCCTGGACGAGCCGGGTCCAGGCCGCCGCGCGCCAGTCGTCACCGTCGTACACGCCCATCCGGTGGCCCGCCGCGTCCCAGTGCAGCAGCGCCCAGCCGTTGCCCTTGCGGTCCTCGTGCCAGCCGACGAGCGGCCAGTAGGCGAAGTCGGCGTCGGTACGGATGAGTTGGTCGACGAAGTTCTCGAACCAGGCGCGCTGCTTGGCGCCCGTCTCGTCACGGCCGCCGACGCCGAACTCGCTGATCCAGAGCGGTGCGGTGAAGTGCTGGTCCTCTTCTGCGGTGACGAAGAAGGCCTGGCGGTTCAGCACGTCGATCAGCTCGGTGGGGCTGAAGTCCCGGTAGCGCGGGTCGCTGGTCTCGCCCGTCCCGGTCGCCCCGCTGTGGTTCGGGCCCGTGTAGTCGTAGAAGTGGGCGGAGTACACGAGCTTTCCGGAGTCGACGAGGGTGTGCGAGAGACGGCGTACGGGCTCCAGGGTGGGGCGTTCGTGCGCGAAGCCGTCGACGGGGATGCCGGTCCAGTTGATGCCCTCGACGATGATCAGCAGGTCGGGGTTGGCCTCCGTCAGGATGCGGTCGCCGACGCGCTGGGAGGCGGCGAACCAGTCGTGATCGTTGCCGAGGCCCCAGTTGGGGTCGTCCCAGATGGTGCGGCGGACCTCGTTGTAGAGGTCGGCGCCGACGACACGATCGTTGTCCCGGTAGCGGCGGGCCACGAACAGCCAGTCGTTCTCCCAGGTTCCGGCGGACTGGCTGGTGTTCCAGCGTTCGTTTCCGTCGACTCCGCAGCACCAACGGGTGGTGTTGGTGTGGTTGTTGAGGATCACGGCGAGTCCGGCGCCGGTGAGTTCGCGCACTACGACGTCGTACACCTGGAGCGGTGTCTTTCCGCGCAGGGACGGATTGGCCGCGACGGCGTCGTCCGTGACGGGAACGGTGTCGTGGATCATCTCGTTGGAGAAGGGGAGACGGATGCTGTTGATCCCGATCTCCCGGAAACCGGCGATGATCTCGGCCATGGGGGCGCGGTCCAGGCCGAGCGGGATCCGTCCGGAGTTCTCGCCCGCATGGTGGTTGGCGTCGTCCGCCGTGCTGCCCGAGCCGTTCCAGGTGCCGCTGGCTCCGTGCCAGTTGCCGGAGCGCAGCTTGAAGCGGTCGCCGTTCGCGTCGACGATCCAGCGGCCGCGAGTGCTGAGCGGGCCCGTCCAGTCCTCCTCGGCCGCCTGCGCGGGGACGGACGTCAGAGGCACCAGGAGGAGTACGGCGACCAGTGCCGCCCTGAGGAAGCGCATCCGTGTTGTCATGACAGCGTCATAGTGGCGGGTCGCCCGGACTTAGTCCATACCTGGGCCTCATGGCTCGATGAGCCCCGCCCGTATCGCATACCGAGTCAGCTCCAGGCGGTCTCGCATGCCCAGCTTCTGCAGCAGATTGGCCCGGTGCCGTTCGACCGTCTTCGCGCTGATGAAGAGGAGCTCGCCGATCTCCTTGGAAGTGTGTCCCTCGGCGACCAGCTTCAGGATCTCCTCCTCGCGTTCGGTGACGGCCCGGGCGGGCAGGTCGTCGCCCCGGTGCAAACGGTCCAGATAGGAGCGGACGAGGGCCCGTTCCGCGCCCGGGTAGACGAACGGCTCGTCGCGCATCGCCGCCCGGCACGCCTCGACCAGGTCCCGGTCGGCGACGGACTTCAGGACATAGCCGCTGGCCCCCGCCTTGAGGGCCTCGAAGAAGTACTGCTCGCTGTCGTACATCGTGAGGATGAGGATCCGCAGCCCCGGTATGCGGCGCGAGAGTTCGCGGGCCGCTTGCAGGCCGGTCATCCGGGGCATGGCGATGTCCAGGACGGCGAGATCCACCTCGGTGTCACGGGCCCGCGCGACCGCCTCGGCGCCATCGCCGGCCTCCGCCACGACCGTCAGATCGTCCTCGCCGTCGAGGATCAGCCGCACACCACGGCGTACGAGCGTGTGGTCGTCGGCGAGCAGGACGCGGATGCGGTCGTCCGATGCCGGGATGCCGTGTTCCGATGCGGGCATCAGCGGCCTCCGGCCGGTATGCACAGGCATACGTCCGTCCCCCGGCCCTCGGACCCCGGCCGCACGGCGAGGTCCGCGCCGATCAGCAGCGCCCGCTCCCGCATGCCCCCGATCCCGGCGCCCTCCGCCGCCGTACCGACGCCCTTGCCGTTGTCGCCCACGACGAGCTCGACGCCGTCCGCGATCCGCCGGAACCGGATCTCGGCGCGATCGGCTCCGGCGTGCCGGGCGGTGTTGGTGAGAGCCTCCTGGGCGACCCGGTAGACGACGAGTTCCGCCTCCTCGGGCAGCGCGGGCAGCTCGCCGGGAATGTGGTGGCGCACCGAGAGACCGTGCGCGGTGAACTCCGTCGCCAGCGAGCGCAGGGCGCTGGGCAGGCCCAACTCCTCCAGGACACCCGGGCGCAGCCGGCGGGCTATGCGGCGGATCTCGTCGAGGCCTGCGCGCGTGGCCTCCTGGGCCTGGCCGACCTCCGCGCGCAGGTCCTCGGGGGCGCGGTCGGCGACGCGCTTGAGCTGGAGGAGGACGGCGGTCAGGGTCTGGCCGACCTCGTCATGGAGTTCCCGGGCGATGCGATGGCGTTCACGTTCCTGCGCGGACAGCGCACGGGCGGCACCGGCGGCGCGCTCGGCCTCCAGACGGTCGAGCATCGTGTTGTACGTCGTGATGAGCTCGGCCGTCTCCGCCGGACCCGCGACCACCGCACGGGCGCCCGGTCGCAGCAGGTCGGCGGCGGCCATGGCCCGGCCCAGCCGCTGGAGCGGGGCCAACCCGAGGCGCAGGACGACGGCATTGGCGGCCAGCAGCACGGCCAGTCCGGCGGCGACGACGAGCGCCTCGGCGGGCTGGACGGGGGTCGAGACGGTGACCGGGCCCAGCAGCAGGGCGGCGGCCACGATCAGGCCCGCGGCGTTGAGCGAGAAGATCCGCCAGAACAGCGACACGTTCCCGGCTCCGCTCCGTCCGATCCGTCGGCACTTCTGCGCCCGTACCAGACTCGCCGCCCGCCCGCGGCCACGTATATCCGTCACAACACCCATGTCGCCACCGTATGCGGGAGTGACAGCATGGCGGCGTCGGCCTGAAGCCGATCAAGCCGGCCGGCACCGGGACGAAAGACAGAACCGGGACGAGAGAAAGAGAAGAAACGTGTCCGCTCCACGCCTGAGGGCCACGCCGCTGCCGGGCATCGGTGTCCAGTACGACCTGATGACGCGCGAGAACCGCCATCTGTCGGTGGTGGCACACCGCGACGGCGCCCGCACGGTGAGCGTGTACCGGGCCGACGACCCCGACTCCTGCGCCCAGTCGCTCCGGCTGACCGGCGCCGAGGCGGGCTCGCTGATCGATGCGCTCAAGCCGTCCCACCACAGTGCGAGCCTGCTGTACACCACTGACCTGGGGCTGGTCGCCGAGCGGGTCGAGGTGGCCGCCACCTCACGCTGGAACGGGCGGGTGCTGGGCGACACCCGGATGCGGACCGAGACGGGGGCGTCCGTCGTGGCGGTGCTGCGGCGGGCCGAGGCGATCCCGTCCCCGGCACCGGACTTCCGGCTCGTGGGCGGTGACACGCTGATCGTCGTCGGCACCCGCGAGGGCGTCGACGCGGCCGCGGCGATACTCGGGCGGGAGTGAACGGTGCATTCCGCGGTCCTGCTCATCGAGTTCGGTTCCATCATCCTCGGCCTCGGCCTGCTCGGCCGGTTCGCCGCCCGCTTCCGGCTCTCGCCCATCCCGCTGTATCTGCTCGCCGGGCTCGCGTTCGGCGAGGGTGGGCTGCTGCCGCTGGGCGCGAGCGAGGAGTTCATCGCCACCGGTGCCGAGATCGGCGTCATCCTGCTGCTGTTGATGCTCGGCCTGGAGTACACGGCCGGCGATCTGGTCACCAACCTCAAGTCCCACTACCCGGCCGGGCTGGTCGACGGTGCCCTGAACGCCCTGCCGGGTGCCCTGGCCGCGCTGCTGCTGGGCTGGGGGCCGGTGGCCGCCGTCGTGCTGGCCGGTGTCACCTGGATCTCGTCGTCCGGCGTGATCGCGAAGGTGCTCGGCGACCTGGGCCGGGTCGGCAACCGCGAGACCCCGGTGATCCTGAGCGTGTTGGTCCTGGAGGACCTGGCGATGGCGGTGTACCTGCCGATCGTCACCGCGCTGGTCGCCGGGGCCGGGCTGCTGGCGGGCAGCGTGACGCTGGCGATCGCCCTGGGCGCGGCCGGGCTGGTGCTGTTCGTGGCGGTGCGCTACGGGCGGGTGATCTCCCGGTTCGTGTCGAGCGACGACCCGGAGAAGCTGCTGCTGGTGGTGCTCGGGCTGACGATCCTGGTCGCGGGCGTGGCGCAGCAGCTCCAGGTCTCCGCGGCCGTGGGCGCGTTCCTGGTCGGCATCGCGCTGTCCGGCGAGGTCGCCGAAGGCGCGCACACTCTGCTGAGCCCGTTGCGTGACCTGTTCGCCGCCGTGTTCTTCGTCTTCTTCGGGCTGCATACGGACCCCGCCAGCATCCCGCCCGTCCTGCTCCCCGCCCTCGCGCTGGCCCTCGTCACCGCCGCGACGAAGATCGCCACCGGCTACTGGGCCGCCCGGCGCGCCGGCATCTCCGTGAAGGGCCGCTGGCGCACGGGCGGCGCCCTGGTGGCCCGCGGCGAGTTCTCGATCGTCATCGCCGGGCTGGCGGTCAGTGCGGGCATCGAGCCGTCCCTGGGCCCGCTGGCGACGGCGTACGTCCTGATCCTGGTCGTCCTCGGGCCGCTGACCGCGCGCTACACCGAGCCGGTGGCTATGTGGTGGGGCGGCCGTGGGGGCAAGCGTCGCGACTCGCGGGAGAGTCAGCCAACGGCGACGGAATCGCCGGGGGCGACCGCTTCGGCGGATGCCGTGGATTCGGCGAAAGGTCACTGAGGCGTCGGGCCGGGGGTTCATAAGGGCCATGGCCGTGAGGCGTCAGCGGGCGGATGAGGGTCTGGGTGTTCACGGGGACCGAGGCGGGGGTGGCAGGTGGTTGCGCCGGAGCGGCACGCCGTAGGGCAGCACCGAGGTGCGCAGCAGTCCGCGCCCGGCCGTCAGGCGGTGCCGGGCGCCCACCCCTGACGGCGCAGCACCCCCGACACGTCCGGTGCCTCGTAGTGCTCGCCCTTGAGGACCTTGCCGTCCGCTCTGCGGGCGACATGGCCTTCGGGGCTCAGCTTGCTCATATTGGAGCGGTGTATCTCGGCGATCACCGCGTCGAGGTCGATCCCATGGACGAGCGCCGTGCCGTACGCCACGTAGACCACGTCCGCCAGTTCGTGCGCGAGCCGGTCGAGCGGGCCGGTGACCGAGACCTCGGCGACCTCCGCGGCCTCCTCGGCGAGCAACTCGCCCCGATGGGCGGCCAGTTCGGGAGACACCTCGGTCGGGGTACTGCGGACGTCCAGCCCGACGGCGCGATGGAAGGCACGGACCAGGTCGGCGGGCGATGAGCTCATGCGGGGAACTCTAGCGACGCCCACTGACAGTCCCTCGGGGCGGCGCCGTCGCCCCACGTGTGACCCCGGCGCTGGTCAGCACCGCATCCGTGCTGGCAGGATCGCCCGCATGTCCCAGGTCTTCCCCCGTATCGGCAGGCGCCGGGCCTTGCAGGGCGCGGCTGCCGGGTTTGTCGTGTTCGGGCTGCTGCTGTGGTGGCTGCTGCCGCTCGGGGAGGATCCGCCCGGTGGGACGATCACGTTCAGCACCGGGACGCCGGCGGGCGTCTACCAGAGGTACGGCAAGCTGCTGCGCAAGGAACTGGGCAAGGACATGCCGAACCTGAACGTGCGGCTCACTACCAGCGACGGCTCTCAGGAGAACGTTGCGCGCGTGGCGACCGGAAAGGCGGACTTCACAATCGCGGCGGCCGACGCCGTGGAGACGTACGACCTGGCCGGCAGGCCCGGCGCCGACCGGCTCCGCGGTGTCGCGCGGCTGTACGACGACTACGTGCAGCTCATCGCTCGGCCGGGCTCTGGCATCGACTCGGTGGCGGACCTGCGGGGCAAGCGGGTGGCCATAGGGCCGACTCACTCAGGCGTACGGCTGATCTCCAACCGCGTGCTCGAGGCGGCCGGCATCGACCCGGAGAAAGGCATCACGCCGCTGTCCGACGGCATCGACACCGGGCCCGCCCGGCTCAAGAAGGGCGAGATCGACGCGTTCTTCTGGTCGGGTGGGCTGCCGACGGAGGGCCTGCTGACTCTTGCCGAGAGCCTGGCCTACCGGTTCGTGCCGATCGACGCCGAACTCGTCGCCAAGGTGCACGCCAAGGGCGGCG
>NZ_JBQQBS010000020.1:0-147361 GCF_052245395.1 Streptomyces sp. 4N124 | reverse complement strand
CACCTACACCGACCTCGCCAACACCCTCCACCTCCTCGACGACAATGAAACAGCCGCAGCCTTCCACCAACGCGCCCACCACCTCACCCACCAATGCACAGGCGAAAACCCCACCACCCCCACCCACCCACACCCCACACACAGGTAACGACCAACCCAGCCCAGCCCAGCAGCCAGCCGAAAACCCCACCACCACCCACACACGCCGAAGCACCCCACACCAAACCGCGACACACCCTCCGCCACCACCCGCCCGGCGGGCTCCAGGTCGGCCGCGCCGAGGAAGTCGGCGACCTTCCCCGGCATGTCGAGGGTGACCGGCAGTTCCGGGGCGGGGGCGTCCTCGATGGCGGTGTGGTCTGGCAGGAGGTCGGCGACGGCCGTGCGGATCGCGCCGTGGTCGCGGGCGAGGGCGGCGATGGAGCGGCCTTCCAGATACGCGGTGCGTACGGTGTCGGTCTTCGTGGCCGCCAGGGCGGGGCGACGCCCGCCCTCGCTGCCCTTGGCCTCGGCGGCGCGCAGTCCGTCGTAGGTCAGTTCGCACTGAAGGTCGCGCTGGAGGTCGCCGGCGGCGGCGAGGGTCTGCACCATGAACTTCACGGTGGAGAGCAGGTCTCCGGTGCGCGGGTGGCGGGCGGTGAGGTCCCTGGCGGAGAACGCGCCGTCGTGGATGCGCAGTGCCACCTGCTCGCGGTGCAGGACGTCGAGCACATCGAGGATGCGCCCGCTGCCGCGTACGAGGCGGACCATCTCGGAGATGTGGACGGTGTCGCCCGGCCTCGCGTACGTCAGCAGCTCGCGGAACTTGGGGCGCTGGAGGGGGTGGAGGCGGCTGGGAGTGCCGGGGCCTCCTCGAAGGCGACCGGGTCCTCGATCCCGGCCTCGTCCAGGACGAGGTTCTGCCGGGCGGTCGACTGCTGGTCGGTCGAGACGCGCCTGTAGACCAGGTTCGCCACCGAGGGGCCCCTTCCGGACGGAGGGTCGGCCCCTATCTGTCGTCAAACCCTGTCAGCAATCACCATCGGATCTGATCGGATTCGCGCCGCCGCGAACCCCTGGACTGCACGGGTTCATTGGACGCGTCGGCCACCTGTCGGCAAACGAATCGTATGCCGACAGGACCGAGCGGTCGGGTAAGGAAGTGAGAGGGGCGCCCGCTGCAGGTCAGCCGAGGCTGGCATCGCGCCGCGGCGTACGGATGCGCACCAGCAGGGCGGCGCCGCAGGGGACAGCGAGTGTCGGGGTCTTCTAGCGCAGGGCTGAGATGCCGGCGAGAAAGATGTCTACCCCGACGAGGAACTGCTCGCGATCGTCGTGCTCGCCCAACTGAGTCGCCGCCGCGTGCACAAACGGGTACCGGCCCGGGTCGATCTGCGCCCATTGCGTGGCGGCGTTCTCCAGGAAGGTCTTTCGGTCCGTGTCGCTGCCCGCGCGGAGCCGTGCGTTCGCGGCGTTCTGCGCGGCGACACCGAGAACGTAGTTCACGAGCGTGCCGGCCGCGTCGAAGCGCGCCTTTTCCGGAACACCGAGGGCGTCCAGCAGGCGGCCGACGCCCTCGTAGAAGTCCAGCAGAGCGGGCCGCCACGGTTGGCGGGAGAATTCCGCACCGACCCAGGGGTGGGCGTCGATCGCGTCGAACAGGCCGAGGGTGAGGACGCGCAGAGCAGTACGCGGATCCGCGTCGGCAACCGCGCCGGACATTACGCCCGTGATGACCTCGTCAGCGGCCGTCGCGAGCAGATCATTCTTGTCCGCGACGTGGTGGTAGATCGCCCCGTAGCCGGTGCTCAGGCGCACGGTGAGTGCGCGCAGCGTCAGCGCCTTCTCGCCGCCACTGTCCAGCATCTCGATCGCGGTCTGGATGATCAGCTCCCTCGACAGGCTGTCCGTCCGCCGCGGAGCCCGCGCAGATCCCTTCGCTGTCCTCTTCGCCATGACCCCAGCATCGCATGAATGGAGCGTCGATCCAACTTCGTGTTAGCGTGATTGGAGTGGCGATCCAAAGGGGGCGTCACGGCACCCCGCAAGGGGTTAGGAGGACACCATGACGACACCCGTCACGATCATCGGAGCAGGCCTGGGCGGGCTGACACTGGCTCGTGTACTGCACGTGCACGGCATCCCCGCCACGGTCTACGAGGCGGAGCCCGCGCCGGACGCCCGCCGCCAGGGCGGCCTGCTCGACCTACACCCCCACAGCGGGCAGGCCGCTCTGGAAGCGGCCGGGCTGATCGAGGAGTTCCACAAGCTGATCCTCCCGGGCCGCGAGGCGTACCGGGTCATGGACCAGGAGGGGAACGTGTTGCTCGACCTGCCTGACGACGGAACCGGCGAACGCCCGGAGGCACCGCGCGGCGAACTCCGGCAGATGCTCCTCGACTCCCTGCCCCCCGGCACCGTCCGCTGGCGCCGCAAAGTCACCGCGGTGCGGACCCTCGGCGACGGCCGCCACCAGATCGACTTCGCCGACAGCACCACCGCCGTCGCGGACCTGCTCATCGGCGCCGACGGAGCCTGGTCGCGCGTACGGCCGCTGCTCTCGACAGCCGCTCCGGAGTACTTCGGCGTCTGCAGCGTGGAGACGTTCCTTTTCGACGCAGAAACCCTCCACCGCGCTTCCGCGGAGGCGGTCGGAGCCGGCTCGCTGTTCGCGCTCGCACCGGGCAGGGGACTACTGGCCCACCGTGAAGGCGGCGGAACCCTGCACACCTACGCGCAACTGAAGAAGCCCCAGGACTGGTTCACTGCCCTCGACACCACCGATGCCGCAGCCCTCACCTCACGGGTTGCAAGGGAATTCGACGGGTGGGCTCCCGCACTCACCGCCCTGATCACCGACAGCAACACCCCGCCGGCCCTGCGCCCCATCTTCACGCTGTCGGCCGGGCACCACTGGGAGCGCGTGCCTGGGGTGACCCTGCTCGGCGATGCCGCCCACCTCCGGGCACCGAACGGTGAAGGCGCCAACCTGGCCATGCAGGACGGCGCCGAACTCGGCCGAGCCCTCGCCGCGCACCCGGGCGATGCGGAGACCGCGCTCGCCGCGCACGAACAAGCCATGCTCGCCCGCGCCGCAGCTGTGGAAGCGGACGACGACGGCTTCTACACGATCATGATCGACGACCACGCGCCCCACAGCTTGCTCGCCCTGATGACCGGCGCCGAACTGAATGCGTGATCCGCAACTGCGCGTACAGCGGCAGGCCGACCCGACGCAGTGCCCCGCTACACAAGGTGAGTTCTGAACTCTGATGTGTTGGCACCTATCTGAGCTTAGTGAGTGTTTTCGAACTTCTACGTCCTGTTCTCCGGGCTGGGGTGGGCTCTAGCCTGAGCATGACCAGTAACGGGGAAGGGTGTGCGGTGAGGCACCGAAGGCACCGGAGCTCGCTCAGCCGTCTACAGCTGTTTGTTCTCAGGCTGGTCATGACGGGGGCCACCCGCGATCAACTGTGGACAGCGGCTGCCTATGTCGAGCGATTCCGCCACTCCCCAGGGGTGTCCAAGCTGGGGCTGCTCCTTGAAGCCGACATGTGGGCCCTCCACGTCGAGAAGCAGCGCTCGCATACCGAGGCTCGCTCTGTGTTGGAGTGTCCGGAAGCGCCGGCCATCAGGGCAGCCTTGCTGGAGCACGGATGCCTCCATCCACACGGGCTGCAGCGGGCAGTCGAGTACTACGACAGTCTTGGCTCGGTTCGTGAGAGTGTCGACCTGGCAGCCCAAGATGCCAGACAGAAGCGCGAAGAGGCCAAGCGGAAGCGCGAAGAGGATGACTGGCGTCACTATCAGGCGCCAGATTGACATGTCTTGTCAGACACGAGCCGTCCTCGTAGGCCGGCTCAGCCGGTGGGATTCGGCTTCTTTGCCCACCCGCGGGCTGGCTTCTTCCGGGTCAGCCGCCTGGTCATGAGGGTGATGAGCGACCAGTTCAGATGAGCCTCAGAGTGCTGCGGGAGGCGCTCGTAATCTCGGGCGTTGCGGCGGGCGCTCATGATCCATCCCAGTGTGCGCTCAACACGCCAGCGACGCGGGAGGACGACGAACCCTTTGGCGCCCTTGGGGCGGGAGACGGTCTTGAGGGTGATGTGGAGGAAGTCCTCTGCCCAGGGGACGAGTTTGCCGGCGTAGGCGGAGTCGGCCCAGACCTGGGTGATCTGGGGGTGGGGTGAGACGTAGTCGCCAGAGCAGTTCGCGGGCGGCGTCCCGGTCCTGCATGTCGGCGGGCGTCACCATGATCATCACGGGGAAGCCCTTCGTGTCCACCGCGATGTGTCTCTTCCGTCCATTGATCACTTTCGCGGGATCGAATCCGCGAGTCACCCGGCTCACCGTGGTGGCGCCCTTGACCGACTGCGAGTCGATGATCAGCGTGACCGGGTAGGGGCATCGTCCCAGGCCAATGCCGAGACGACGACGGAGCTGATCGCGGATGAAGGTGACGACGCCGCGGCGGTTCCATCGGGCGAAGAACCCGTAAACCGTCTCCCACGGAGGGAAGTCGGCCGGGAGGGCTCTCCACTTCGCGCCGTTGTCGGTGATGTAGCGGATGCCGTCGACGATCTGCCGGCGGGGCCACTTCTCGGGGTGCCCGCCGGTCTTGGTCTGGCAGGCCGGGACGGGCAATAGGGGTTCGAGAAGGGCCCACTCGGCGATCGTGGTGTCGGACGGGTAGCGGCGACGGCGGGCAGGGTTCGGCATGGCGGGCTCGTTGCACGGCGCGGAGGAGACGGATGGGCGGTTACTTCGAGAGCTGGGCGAGAGTCGCGGTGACCCCGGTGAGCTGGGCGGATACCAGTTGGGCCCATTCCTCGTCGGGGCAGCGGGCCAGGTGCGGGGCGAGCGTGCCCGTGATCATCCGGGTGAGGCGGCCGAGGGCTGGGCGAGCTGTTTCTTCTCGTACTCGATCCAGTCCGCGGGGTCGTCGGAGAACATGTAGCCGTCCTTGTGCCGCCAGGTGATCGGGGTGAGGTTCTCCGCGGCGCCGACGTCGCGAAGGTGCCGGATACCGCGCTGGACCTGGGACTGCTTCAGCCTGGTGGCGGCGACGAGCTGGACGGTGTGCAGGCCGGCCGGTCTGGCTTCCATCAGCGCGACGCGGACCAGGTCGCCGTAGTGCTCCGACAGCGGCTGGGCCGGGCGGCGAGGGCTGCGGGCCATGGCCTACTCGCCCTTGAGGAGCTGGGCGAGCTGCTCGTCGAGGGTGAACTCTCCGTTGTCGACGGCTCCTTCGAGCCAGTCGGCCGCCGCGCGGACCCGGCCGATCTGCCGCCGCACGGTCTCGCGCTCGTCGTCGGTGAACTCCTGGCCTCGCATGCGGGGCACCAGCCGGCCCAGCGTGCCGACGAAGCCGTGGCAGGTGCCGACCAGGTCGAGGTACTCGATGGTGTGCTCGATCTTGTACACGGTATTCCACGGCCCGTAGCGTTCCGGCAGGTCACGCCAGGAGATCCCGGTGCGGATCTTGTAGACCATCCCGTTGACGACCTGCCGGTCCTCCACACGGGGTCGCCCCGTCGCGGCCCTGGGTATCAGCGGAGCGAGCAACTCCCACTCCCGGTCGGTGAGTTCATGACGACGTACCACGACACCACGATCCACCACCCGGGTGATCTTTGAAAAGGGACCCTGGGTGCCCCGGCCGGGAGCCGGAGTCAGTCCGCGGTCTTCGTGAAGTCCAGGTCGGCATGGCGGACGGCGTGGGAGGCGGTGGAGACCGTGGCGCCGAGCATGCTGATGCAGCCGAAAAGGAGGAAGGTGGGGCCGGCGCCCCACCCTTCCACCAGGAGGCCGAAGAGCGGGAACATCACCGGGGTGATGCCGACCGCGCTGAGCGCCTGGACGGAGGCGACCCGGCCCTGGAAGGCGAGGGCGGTGTTGGCCTGCATCAGGGCCAGGGCCAGACCGCCGCAGAGGCCGGAGACCAGGCCGGAGACGAGCGCCACGGCGACCGCGAGGGCGAGGTTCGGCATGACGCCGATCAGGCCGATGCCGGCGGAGGCGACGAGCAGGGTGATGTTGTGCCAGTGGCCGGCCCGAGGGAAGCGGCCGCGCACGACGAGCAGGAGCGAGGTCGTGCAGACGCCGGCGCTGAGGGCGGCGTTCACCCAGGCACCGCCGGAGGGGCCCCAGCCGCGTTCCTCGGCGAGCACGATGACGCCGATCGCCATCGGCGGGATGCAGCCGATCATGGAGAGCAGTCCGGAGAGGACGAGCGGGCCGACGACGGGCTCGTGGCGCAGGTAGACGATGCCGTCGACCAGGTCGCGGCGGGCAGTGGAGTCCGCGGCGGACTGTTCCTCGGGCGGCAGCGGGGCGAGCCGGACCGCGACCAGGAGGAGCAGCGAGAGGGTGAAGAGGATGCCGGTCACGGCGAACGCGGCGGCGGGGCCGCCGAGCCCCATCGAGAACCCGGCGAGCGGCGGACCGGCGATGTGGCCGGACCGCTGCACCAGATTGCGCAGGCTCTGCACCCGCATCAGCTGGTCGCGGCCGGTGAGCCGGGGCGGCATGGCTCCGACCGCCGGCATGAACAGGGCGTCCACGACGCCGAAGACGAGGGCTAGCGCGACGAGCAACCAGAGGCCGGGGGTGCTGAACGCGAGCGCTGCGGCGGCCGCGAGGATCACCACAGCGCGGACCGCGTCGGAGGAGATGACCACCCGACGCGGGCCGAACCGGTCGGCGATCACACCGCCGCCGAGCATGAGGATCGCCCGGGGTATCGCGCCGACCGCCATCACCAGGCCGACCTGGGCCGGTCCGGCCACCTTCTGCGCGGCCCAGCCAAGCGCCACGAAGTAGGCGGCATCGCCGACCACGGAGAACGTGTAGGCGATCAGCCAGCGCAGGACGTTGCCGTCCCGGTGCACCGGGGTGGAGGGGGTGACGGCCACGGCGGGGGCGGGCGGGGCCGCTTCGTCAATGGGTTCATCTGCTCGCGAGGTCACAAACGCGCATGATCTCCCACAACGTCGGCCCCGTACACGGAATTACCGGCCGGATGCCATGACCCTCCGCCGGCGGACTGCGGCACCTCCCTGGTGACGTCCGCGGCAGGTCGCCCGCGCTGCCGCGCTCCGGGGCCGCCGCCGTCAGCCGCTACCAGCGGACAGGGATACTCCGGACGTCACGGATGAGGAGGCCGGGGATCCAGGGAAGCGGCGGTCACCCTCGCATCGTTCCTGCTCTGGGCAAGATCCGTTTGAAGACGGACCCTTAGTGCTGGGTTCCTCTTTCGCTGGGCGTATGTCCTGGTGGCGGGGTAGTTGAGGGTGCTCGGGGCGGGTACTGGACGATGGTTTTACGGGCACAACCGGGGCGGGATGACGCCACCGAGCCGGATGTCGTCCTGGCCTCGGGTGCTCCGGCGGGGCACGGCTTGGGGCCGATAGGCAGGCTCCCGACGACCGCCCGGACGGGGACGGCGTTTGGTGACCCGGTCGGCGGCGCCATAGCCCGGCCGGCATGGCTCCTTGTAGCGCTGCTCCGGGCGCCGTGCGTGGATACAACGGCGAGGCTGCGGAGCGGCGCTGACGAGGATTCAGCTCACTCCTTCAGGGCGAAGAAGCGCATCGGTGTGTTCGGGACGAAACCGATGCGCGGATACACCGGTGTTCCGGCGGCGGTCGCGTGCAGCGTGGCGCGGGTCAGTCCTGTGGCCCTGCCGCCCTCGTGCAGCGCCTTCCGCGTTACTGCCTCCCCGTAGCCTCGTCGCTCCCACTCCGGGGCGGTTGCGACGAGCACGACGAACAGGCGCCCTGCCGCCTCCATCGTGGCGGCGCACGTCACCGGGAGACCGTCCCGCATGCCCAGGTAGGCGTGCACCTCCTTCTTCCACAACTCGGAGCCGCCGATCCCGTCCCGCCCGGCTTCGAGAGGGAAACCGTAGGCGCGCGAGTTCAAATCTGCGTAGGCCTCGAGCTGTTCGTCGGTCGTGACGCGCGCGAAGGTCAGCTCGGGATGGACCGGCTCGGGGAGGGGGAGCAGGTCGCCCGCCATGCCGGTGCCTGAGAAGGCGTACTCGAGACCCGCGCGCTCGGTCATCGCGCCGAGTGTCGTGCGAGCCTCCTCGCCCAGGAGATCGTCGAAGATCCACAGGAAGCCGGGGCGGCTCTTCTGCCGCATGATCTCCGCAGCCTGCTGCACCCGTTGCTCGACGAGCCGGGCATCGGCATGGACCTCGGTCAAGGTGAGGCAGTTCCAGAAGGCGAACTCGCAGTCCGCCCACCGCACGGCAATGCCCGGGAGGTCCCGCACGTCGGCGTGCGGGTCCCGGTCGAGCACCATGGCCCGCCATCCGACGGTGAGTTGCTCCACAGATTCGACCGCTTCGTTGAGGTTGGTCACTGCTACTCCTAGGGTCAGAGTCGGGCTACTGGCGCTATGTCGACGCCCGTGCCTTGCGAATGATCGACCGCCACCGCGGGAGTGATCCGGTTCCGCGCCGACCAACCGCGCCATCTGACTCTGCGCCGTCCACGTCGAACGATTCATCGGTACCGAAAAGGGTTATCACCATAAACGGCTGGGACGGAGGGCATTGTGAAGAGGAGCGGGGTCTCCACCAGGTGACCGCGCCCCTCCCGGCCGAGCTGCCCCTGACGGCTGTGAACTGCCCGGCACACCGTTCATGACCACGGTGACAGCGGCCAGGTCCGAGACATCTCCGGCCCATGGGTGGATGTCCGCGTTGTCCAGGGCCGTCTTGAGCCGTCCAATACAGAGGCGCCTCCCCGCGGCACACGAGCACCGGGGTGAACCCATCGGCGGGAACTGGTGCGCCATGCGTCCCCGAGGCCGCCCACGGGCATCCAGGGCAATGGCAATCCCGAGCCTGGCGTGCGGACTCAGACGTTGACCAGTCCGCAGTCCTGGTTGGGGTCCGCGGTTCGGCCTGCCAGCACCTTGTGCAGGCGTTCGCCTTCGACGTCGACGTTGGGCAGGATCCGGTCCAGCCACTTGGGCAGCCACCACGCCTTGTGGCCAAGGAGCGCGAGTACGGCCGGTACGACGGCCATGCGGATGATGAATGCGTCGAAGAGGACCGCGATGGCCAGGCAGAAGCCCATCAGCTTGATCATCTGCTCGCCGGAGCTGATGAAGCCGGAGAAGACCGCGATCATGATGACGGCTGCAGCGGTGACCACCCGGGCGCCGAGCTGGAATCCGGTGACGATGGCTTGGCGTGGGTCCTCCCCGTGGACGTACGCCTCCCGTATGCGGGTGACGAGGAAGACTTCGTAGTCCATCGCGAGGCCGAAGATCACACCGACCATGAAGATGGGGATCATCGCGACGATCGGGCCGGTCTCCTCCACGCCGAACAGTGAGCCCAGCCAGCCCCACTGGAAGACGACGACGACTGCGCCGAGGGCGGCAAGCACAGAGAGCAGGAAGCCGAGGGCTGCCTTGAGGGGAACCAGGATGGACCGGAACACGGCCATGAGCAGCAGGAAGGCGAGGCCGACGACGAGGGCCAGGTAGGGCATCAGGGCGTCGTTCATCTTCTGCGAGAAGTCAATGTTCATCGCGGTGGCCCCGGTGACGAGGACCGTGCTGCCGGTGTCGGCCTTGATGCCGGTACCTGCACGGCGGATGTCGTGGACCAGGGTCTTGGTCTGTTCCGAGGACGGGCGGGCCTTGGGCACCACGGTGATCATCGCGGTGTCGCCGGCCTTGTTGAGGACGGGCTGGGTGACGGAGTCGACGCCGTCCATGGCGTTGATGTCGTCGGCGGTGCGCGCGGCGGCGGCCTTGGTGCCGTCGACGACGACCAGCAGCGGGCCGTTGAAGCCCGGGCCGAAGCTGTCCGCGAGCAGATCGTAGGCGCGGCGCTGCGTGGTGGAGGTCGGCTGCGAGCCGTCGTCCGGCATGCCCAGGTTGAGAGAGGCGGCGGGCACGGCCACGGCGCCGAGGCCGAGGACGCCGATGAGCAACACCCACAGGGGGCGGCGCAGCACGAAGCGTCCCCAGCGGGTACCCGCATTCTCCTTCGCCGGCTGGGGCGGCGTGCCGGCAGCGGACTTGGCAGCCCGGCGGTCCTTGCGACTGAGGATGCGCTTGCCCGTGAAACCGAGCAGGGCGGGTACCAGGGTCAGCGCGATCAGTACGGCGATCAGGACAGTGCCGGCGGCTGCAAGCCCCATCTTGGTGAGGGTCGGGATGTCGGCCACGGTCAGACCGGCCAGGGCGATCACCACAGTCAGGCCGGCGAAGACCACGGCGGATCCGGCCGTGCCCAGGGCCCGTCCGGCTGCTTCCTCGCGGTCGTGGCCGTCGGCCAGTTCGGCCCGGTAGCGGGAGACGATGAACAGGGCGTAGTCGATGCAGACCGCCAGGCCGATCATCATCGCCAGGGTGGAGGAACTGCTGTCCAGGCCCAGGGGGTTGGCCAGGATCATGATGCCGGCGATACCTGTGGCGACGCCGAGGATGGCAGTGAACAGGGGCAGGCCGGCGGCGATCAGCGAGCCGAAGGTAATGACCAGGACGACCGCGGCGATGGCGATGCCGATGACTTCCCCGGCGCCGGACTCAGGCTGCGGTGCCAGGGCATCACCGCCGATCTCCACCTGAAGGCCCTCGGCCTTGGCGTTCTGGCCGGAGTTCTCCAGCGCGTGCCTGGTCGTGTCGGTCAGTTCTTCGCCGCCGACCTTGTAGAAGACCTCGGTGTAGGCGGTCGTGCCGTCCGAGCTGACGCTCGCCTCAGTGAACGGGTCGGTGACCGAAGCCACCTGCTGGGAGCCGGACTTGAGGTCCTTGACGGTGCTCTCGACCGTGGCCTTGTAGGCCGGATCGGTGATCTGCTGCCCCTGCGGCGCCTTGAACACGACGCGGGCCGTGGCCCCGTCGGCACCGCCGCCGGGGAAGCGCTGGTCGAGCAGGTCGAACGCCTTCTGGGCCTCGGTGCCGGGGATAGAGAAGGAACTGGGGGGTGCGCTGGCGGCGGTGGCGGCACCGAAGCCGGCGAGGGCGAGTAGCGCCACCCAGATCAAGGCGACCAGGCGCCGGCGCCTGAAGGCCAGACGGCCGAGCTTGTACAGGAATGTGGCCACGAGAAGGGGTACTCCGGTCGGATCGTGGGGCGGGCAGGCGGAGGGGGCGTCCGGGCGATCGGTTTCGACCGGCTGACGCGAGGGGGTCAGAGGCTGGCTCGTCCGTGGCTGAAGTAGCCGCGGAAGGAAATGTCGGACTTGGGGATGTGGCGGTCGCCGACGAGATGCCGACGCACGCCGGTCGCCAGCGAGGATTCGCCCGCTACCCAGGCGTAGAAGAGGCCGTCGGGAAGCTGGGCCTGCTTCACTGCCTCAAGGGCGAGGGCACCGGGCTTCGCGGAGGGATCACTGCGCGGCAGCCAGTGGATGGCGGTGCCCGGGGGCGCAGTGATCTCACTCCGGATGTCCTCAGGGGCCGGGACCTCGAGGAACACCTCGGCCGGCAGCGCCTGGGAGCTCTCGGCGGAGCGTTCCAGGACGGCGAGAATTGCCGGCAGCGCGCTCTCGTCACCTACAAGAAGCTGCCAAGCGGCGCCGGCGGTGGGCGCGTAGCTGTATCCCTCGTCCAAAAAGGCCACCTTGGCCCCGGGCTCGGCAGCCAGCGCCCACCGGGTGCCGGGGGCAGCGGGCTTGTGGGATCCGTTGCTTTCGTGGAGCGAGATCTCGATGTCGAACGCCGACGCCTTGGGCCTGAAGCGCCGGATCGAGTACGTCCTGACCCGCGGTCGCCGCTTGCCGGAGCTTTGCAGGGTGAGCTGGAGAATCCACCGCTCACTGCTCGGCAGGAAGACGTCGTCGTCGTCAGGATCGGCGAAGAAGAGGCGACCGGACTGGTCGAACCCCGACTGCTCGAGGTGCTGGACGTCGTCTCCACCCAGCGTGATGGACATGAAATGAGGGCTGATCTGCTCACTGCCCTGAACGGTCAGCGACAGCATCCGCCGCCTGCGCGGGCGCTGGATTCGGGGAGTCATCGCCAGCAGCTCTCACGGCGGCGGACGCGGGTCTCAATGCTCATACGCCCACTCTCAGCTCCAGCATGACCGCCAGGCCACCGCTAAACTGACGCCTTATGCCGAAAGACCGCCAACCTTCGCCAGCGCCCGCAGAACCCGAAGAAGCGACGCTGCAAGGGGCAGCGTGGCTACCGCACGGTTACCAGCTCGATCCGCACTCACACCCCCAGGGGCAGATCGTGTACGCCGCTGCCGGCGCGCTGGCCACCGCGACGGAGCGCGGGACCTGGGTAGCCCCGGCCAACCGTGTCACGTGGACACCGCCACACTTCGCGCACTCCCACCGCTTCTACGGCCAGACCGACGTCCGTCTCCTCGCCGTCCCACTCGACCTGTGCGGGCAACTCGTGGACCATCCCAGCGTCTTCGCAGTGAGCCCCCTCTTGCGCGAAGCCCTCCTCGCATTGACCAACCGGCCCGAGAGGCGGCCCGGTGCGCACAGGAGACTGCTCACCGTCATCGTGGATGAGCTCGCCGACGCCGCCGAACAGTCCTTGCATCTGCCCGAAGCCAGTGATGACCGACTGCGTTCCGCCACCGATCTGCTCCATGAGGATCCTGCCCGGCCCACCACCCTGGCGGAACTGGGACGGATGGTGGGGGCCAGCGAGCGCACCCTGAGCCGCCTGTTCCATACCGAACTCAGCATGAGCTTCCACCGCTGGCGCACCACCCTGCGCATCCACCACGCCCTGGCGCACCTCGCCGACGGCATGTCCGTCACCGAGACCGCAGTGGCGTGCGGCTGGTCCAACCCCTCCAGTTTCATCGACGCCTTCACCGAGGTCGTCGGCCAGACACCCGGCCGCTATCAGGCGGACCTGCGCAACGACAGCAAGTAGCCGAACCCGCTTCCAGTGCTCGAGAAACGCCTCGGTGCCGCGCCCCCAAGAGGTTGGCGGCTTTTCCGCATCTGCTGTCCATTCACCGGTGGTGGATTGAATGGTGTGGGTTCCAGAGTGGTGTCTGTACGCCGCACCACCCGGGCGGCACCGTCGGACACGCCATGGGCGTCTTCGGCCACCGCTATCTGCACGGAGGCTCGCACACACATGACCGAGACACGCGACAACACGACCGTCGTCATCGTCGGGGCCGGCGTCGCCGGCCTGACACTGGGCAACTTCCTGCTGCGCAACGGCGTCGACTGCATCGTGCTGGAAAAGCACCCCCGTGCCTATGTCGAGCGGCGTCAGCGCGCCGGGACCATCGATGCCTTCGGGGTGCGCATGTTCCGCGAGTGTGGCCTGGAGGAGGTCCTAGCCGGCGAAACCATGCCGGAGAGCGAGGGCAGCTTCTACATCGATGGCGAAGCGATGCCGATCGACGTGGACGACGACAACAACGAAAGCCGCTACTGTCCCCAGCAGGTCCTCGTGCGCAACCTCACGGACGTCTTCCTGCGCGACGGCGGAGACCTCCGCTACGAAGCCGCCGCTGTCTCCCTGCAGGACGTCACCGGCGAGCGCCCCGTCGTGCGCTACCGGCACGCCGACGGTTCAGCAAAGGCCATCGACTGCGACTTCATCGCCGGCTGCGACGGCTTCCACGGAGTGAGCCGCCGCACCATCCCCGCCACTGCACTGACCGAGTACTCCCACGAGTACGGATACTCCTGGCTCACCGTCTTGGCCGCAGTGCCGGCGAATCCGTCCGGCATGGCCATCCACGAACTGGGCCTGGCCGGCATGATCCCCCGGGGCCCGCAGGCCAGCCGCATCTACCTGCAGTGCTCGATCGACGACACCCCCGAGCAGTGGCCAAACGAGCGCATCTGGAGCGAGCTGGAGGCCCGCTTCGGCTGCCCCGTGTCGACCGGCGAGATCGTCACGAAGCAGATTGTGCCGCTGCGCAGCGTGGTGTTCGACCCGATGAGCTACGGCAAGCTGTTCCTCCTCGGCGACGCGGCTCACATCGTTCCGCCGATGAGCGCCAAGGGCATCCACCTCGCCCTCCACGACACCGAGGTCTTCGCCCGTGCCGTCATCCGCCAGGCCAAGGAAGGCGATGCCAGCCTCCTCGACAGCTACTCCGAGACCTGCCTGCCGCACATCTGGAACTATCAGGCGTTCGCGACCTGGATCACCGACACCATGCACAACGCCGGCTTCACCGGCTACGAAGGCGAGTTCCGCAAGCAAGTCGCCCGCGCCGAACTGCAGCGCCAGTTCACCTCGGACGCGGCGAACAAGCTGTTCAGTGAACTCATCGCCGGAACCAACTAAAGCGTGTTGCAGAAGGCCGTGATCAGGCAGCCTGAGCTCACCAACCTTCGCTGACAACGCTCAACCTTCGATGGCACAGGACAGTTCCGTGGCCCGTGTCATCGATGTTTGGCCGTGTCATCATCTGAGCTTTGCAAAATGCAAGGGTCATCATCAGGTCGGCTTCAGCGACGATGACTGGACGCGGACCGAATTCGCCGACAATGTGGATGGGAAATTGGCCACTCGGCGGCTCTCTTCGACGGTGCGTACCGTGCGGTTGGCTGGCACCGGGTCGCAGCGGCACCTATGCTCTGCGTCTGCACCGTCTGGTCGGCCGGCCATGCCACGAGCAGGGTCCGCAGCGGCAGGAGGCCGTCCCACTGGTAGTGGCCGCCGCCACCCGGCGAGGCCGCGCCGCTCTGGCGTCTCCCCCACCACCGCCAGCCACCACACCACGGTGTTACGGGACGCGAGTCTGATCACCAGTCACGGCCACGCCAACACGGTCCTGCACACCCTGTCCCCTCGACGCCGCCCTCCTCGACCGCTCTGCTTAAGTGTCGGCGCAGAACCGTCCGTTGACACACATCGAAAGAGTGGGCGCACATGGCCATGTTGAACCGGATGCAGGAATTCCACGGCCTGCCGGTCTTCGACTTCCCCGCTTCGGAACTGGATCCGCAGGACGCCGCCGAGCTACCGGCACCCGAATCGGTGGCCTGGCGTGTCGGCGTGCTGAACCCCTATGAAGGAGACGACTGGGAGGCGGCCTTCACCCGGTTCCTCGCCACCGTCCCCGCCGCTCAGGTACGTGCCCTGATCGTGGGTTGCTGGGGGGATCCCGCCGACGGTCCGGAGGAGGCGATCAAACTCCTGGTGGCGATGCGTTACCAACTGACCGCCCTGCGCGCGCTGTTCCTCGGCGACCTCAACGACGAGTGGGTGGAAATCGCCCAGCTCGGCAATGAGCTGTTCAAGACCTCCCACATCACCCAGGGCGAGGTGACCCCGCTGCTGAACGCCTTCACGGAGCTGGAGGAATTCGGCGTACGCGGCGAAACGGATCTGAGCTTTCCCGCGGTGCGCCACGAGCGGCTGCGCAAGCTGGTGGTGGAGACCACGGCCATGCCCGTCGACGTCGTCCGCGGCATAGCCGCCAGCGACCTGCCCGCACTCGAACACCTGGATCTGTGGCTCGGCGCCTCCACGTGGGGCGGGAACTACGAAGTGGCAGACCTCGCGCCGATTCTGGACGGCGCCCGACTCCCGGCCCTCAAACACCTGGCCCTGCGCAACAGTGAGTTTCAGGACGCGATCTGCAAGGCCCTCGCCACCGCCCCCATCGTGCCGCAACTCGAAGAACTCGACCTGTCCATGGGCAAGCTGACGGATGACGGCGTCACCGCCTTGCTGACGGGCCAGTCACTCACCCACCTCAAGTCACTGGACCTGCACCACAATTTCCTCAGCACCGGGATGCGCAACTACCTGAAAGAACTGCCGGAATGGCACCGCATCCACATCAACACCGACCCCGAGGACGCCGGGTTGTACGTGTCCACGGACGGCATACTCCACCGCTTCATAGCGGTGGACGGTTAGTAGTGCTCCGTTTGGTCTGTTTGCCGGGTCGCGGTGTGCGAGGTGGTTGTAACGTCGTTCAGTGGCCCCGGGAGTCGGCTCGCGCCGGGACCACGCGACGTGCCCTTTGAGCCGGTGTTGATCAAGCGTGGCCTGGGGCGGGTGTCAGACTGTGGCGGACCCATACGTTGGGCTCGACATAGACGGCGTGGTCATGCGCGGTGTCGCAGTGGACGGGGACCAGCGCGCCGGGCACCACGACGTCACCGTCGCGGTCGAAGGGGAGCCCGGTCCACCGTCGCCATTCGGCGAGGGATCCGCTGATGGTCATGGAGGCCGGGGCGACCTTCTCGATGATTGCTCCTGCCTTGATGTGAACCCGCAGCCAGGGGTCGGTGGGCAGGCCGTCGTCTCGCTGTTGTCCGATGTAGTCGGCCATGGGCAGGGACGGCTGGAGGTGCTTGGCGGTAGGCCGAACGGGAGCCAGCAGGGTGCTGGTCCCCTGTCGGCCGACGGCCTCCCGCAGCGCGACGAGCATGCGGTGCGACAGTCCCCGCCCGAGGTAGTCGGTGTCGATGGTGATGTCGAGGGCGCTGGCGGTCGTCGTGGGCCGGTTCCGATGAAGATCGGAGAACGCCCAGACCATCACGCGGTCCCAGCCCTGGGCAGGGAGTTCTTCGCGGCCGGGCACGGATGCGTTGAAGGGCGCGCTGCGTCCACGGGCGATGACCCTGTCGCCGTCGGTAGCCACGACGCAGTAGTCCGGAAAGTCCTCCGCGACGCGGTTGAACAGGGCGTTGCCGACCGCGTCGTGCAGCATGAACGCGGGCCAGTTCTCCCGGATCTCATAGACCCGGTCGATCAGTTCGGGACGTTCGGCGCAGGTCGTGATGGTGATGTCGTCGATATCTGCCACGCAGCCGCAGCGTGCCAGAGGCTTCCCCCTGGCGACCACACATTTTCATCAGCGGCCGCGGTGAGGGTCGTGTCTCCATACGTTGTTCCTGGGGCTGATTCCGGTCACTCGTAGGATCGGAAGGCCCAGGGATGCTGAGTGTGGCTGCGTGTCTCCAGCCCAGTGGTGGCTTCAAACGATTGGCCGCCCGGCATCCCGCGACGACCCGGCCACTCATTGAGCTGTGTTCATCCTGAAGTTGCTGGTCAGGGGGCTGGTGTGATGGCGGTCCTTCGTGCTCGTGCTGGTCGTGGCCGGCTGTCAGAGACGTAGATCATCTGTCAGCGGGCGATCTCTAGGTTCGTGAGGACCAGCAGGGCCCGCAGGAGCGTGGTGGCGTGACGGGCGTCCAGGCGAAGCCTGGTCAGGATGCGCCAGTTCTTCAGGTGGGCGAAGGCGTGCTCGCAGGCCGCGCGTTCGACGGCGATCAGCTTGTTGGCCAGCTTCTTCACGATCGTGAGCGGTTTGGTGCGGGCGGCCTTGAACCCGGTGATGAGCACGAGGTCGTCGGGGGCGTTGTCCAGGCCGGTGAAACCGAGGTCGGCGATGGCGCCGAGACCGTCGTCCCGCAGCTGGCGGGTGATCTCGTTATGGCGGGCGGTGGTGATCTCGGAGGAGCGTCCGGGGCGGGCGGCGGAGATCCATATCAGTCGCCCGTTGGTGTCGGTGATCGCGAGGAAGAGCAAGCCGTAGCTCTTGTGTTTCCCGGAGTAGTTGCGCCGGTTGTCGGGTCCGGTGCGGCGGCGGGTGCGAACCAGGGTGCCGTCCAGGAGCACGGCGTGGCCACCCGTTCGGGTGATCCGGCGCAGGGCGCGGTCGAGGCGTTCGGCGCGGGCAGCCAGCAGGTTGATCACTTCCAGGAGCCAGCGCCGGACGGTGGTGTGGGAGATGTCGTTGCCGCTGGTCGTGGCGGAGGATCGCGAGGACGATGACGGCGATGCGGCCCGCGGGGAGCTTGCGCCAGCGGGAGTTGATGCGCTTGAGGTGAGCGCGGATAAGCCCGGCGACGGTGGTGATGGTGGCCGTGGACAGCGGCAGGCGTACTTGGCAAACAGGGCTCCCGGTGCCCTCGGCGGGGCTGAGGTTCTTTCGCATACAACGTCAACTGCCGCCGGGAGAATGCCAGTTACGGCCTGAGCAAGCGGTTCCAGAACGACTATCACAACGTGCGGGTGAAACGCCCGGCGGGCGTCTTGCGCAGCCATCCGCGGTCGGCAAGTCGGTTCAGTTTGCTCCGCAGCGCCTCCCGATGGCGTGCCTCGGTGCTCACGCCGAGCACGCGGCACACGTCCTGGGCCATGACCGGCTCGTCCGCGGCGCGGACGGCGCCGTAGATCCTCCGGCAGTCGGCCGGCAACGCCTCCTCATCCAGACCGTTCTCCCGGTGCGGCACCAGCAGCACCGACCGGTCGGCCAGCTGCCCCGTCGCCGGCGCCGGAGTCTCCTCGTCCTGCGCCGCCTGCTCCCGCAGCCGGTGCAGCACCCGCTCGGCCACCATGAGCTCCTCACGCTCGGCCCGGACCTCTTCCAGTTCCTTGACCAGCCGCTCCTCCAGCGTGTCCAGCTCCGACCGTCGCGCCGCGATCCGCTCCAGCACTCTCGCCCCTCTCCTGAGATGGGACAGATCGTAAGGAATCCACCGCACACGCCGACCGGAGAACCACGGAATCGACCCCCGCCACGCGTCAGACAATCGCGACACGCCGGGCGGTCAGCCGCCCAGCGCGGCGGTGTCAGCCCTCTTCGGCGACCCCAGACCTGGGGTGTCGAGCAGGCCGTGATGGTCACGCCCACCCCAGGCGTTCAGCCACCCTGCGCACCACAAGGTGGACGAAACCACGCCGAACTGGATGAATGGCAAGCTTACTGGCGGGAGAGGACCCTGGTGATGCCTGCCGCGAGTGCCGTGGCCAGCAGCCAGCCTGCGCCGATCAGGACCCAGGCGATCCACTGGGTGGGGGCCGTGGGCTGGAAGGCGCGCTCCTGCCCGAAGTCGACGACCGGAACGAGCAGGTCCAGGCTGTAGACCACGGGGTTGAAGTCCGGGTGGGGGGCATCGCCCTGCGGTGTGGGCCTGTGGCCGGCGAAGATGGTGCCACCCACGGCGAGCAGTGCCATGAGCCACACCGCGGCACGTGCCGGCACATAGCCATAGCCCACAGTGGCGTCCTGCATGTACCCCCAGGCGCGGGCGTACCACGGAAGTGTCGTACAGCGGTGCCGCTGGCGGGCCATGAGCACCGTACGGGCATCACGATCGTGGCCGACGGACTGGTAGACGGCAGCCAGCTGCTGGTACGGCTGGGGTCGGTATCCGTCGGGATCCCGGCGCAGCTCAGCCAGACGCTGGCGTACCGGAAGATGTGGTTCCAGCGACCGGTAGACCAGCCCGTCGAGGTGGAGCGGCGGTTGGTGGTGTCGGCCGCCGTCCAGCCGGAGGAGGCCGAGGGCGGCGTGGCGGAGGTCTATCCCGCCTTCCACCCTCTCGGGCCTCAGAGCCAGTTCGGCTGCCTGGAGGTGATGACACGCCAGGGCATGGCCCCCGGGACGGGCGAGCGTGGCCCCCTCGAAGCTGACCCGCCCGCCGACGGCAGCGCCTGCCAGTATCACGGCGCCTTCGGCGCGGAAGCCGCCGGAGCAGTCGATGCCGGACGCGACCTGAAGACCGGCGGCGGACAGGGCGTCGCCCTCCGGATGGCACAGCGTGGCACCCTCCAGGTGCAGGCCCTCACTCAGCAAACGCGCCTCATGCAGCCGCAGCTCCCCCTCGGCGCGGAATCCCTCCGTCGCGACGATGCCGCTGGTGACCTCCAGACGTGCCCCGTCCAGGGCCAGCCCGCCGGGGTTGGACAGGTGTGCGCCCTGGAGGAGCAGGCTGCCTCCGATACGGGCATCGTGCAGGGCGACCGTGCCCTGAACACGGCAGTTCATCAGATCGAAGTGCCCGTCCACCATCGAGGCGTTCGCTCCGAGTCCCGGCAGGTACGAGTCCATGAAGCTGGTCACCCGCAGCTTGGCTCCATACAACTGGGGGGCCTCGTCGAACCAGCACCCCTCCAGCCACAGGACGCAGCATGCTTCGGCGAAGAGCAGGCGCAGCCGCCCCGATATCCGGGCGCCGGTCAGATGCAGCGTGGCCGTCTCGCCACGGACACTGTCGGCACCGCCCAGGACCAGTGAGCGAATGACCGAGGCCCTTATGGTGCGCTCGGGCCCCCAGTCGGCCCCCTCGGCCACACATCCGCCGTCGGCTGCGTCGTTGGGACGGAGGTCGACCTCGTCGCCCGTGGCGAACGACTCCCACAGCCGCAGTTCCGGCCCGGTCAGGTCCTCAGGGCGCATCCGTGGTGACCTCCGGTCTCCTGGAATCGGGGGTGCGTTCATGGTGAAGGTGAGGCGTGTACCGGGCAAGGAGCCGGGCACCCCACTGCGGGGCTGATCAACAAGGTAATGGTGATAGTCGAGCTGAGGCCCGGGTTGGGCTGCTGCCAGGCTCAGGCGACCTCCCGCGTTGCGGGGCGGGCCTGCAGTTCAGTCTCGCGACCGGTTCGTCAGCGGGCCCTGCTGGGCCTCGCGAACCTAGAGATCGCCCACTGACAGACGATCTACGTCCCTGACAGCCGGCCACGACCAGCACGAGCACGAAGGACCGCCATCACACCAACCCCCTGACCAGCAACTTCAGGATGAACACAGCTCATTGGGATGCGCGGCAAAGATCGCTTGGTAAGGACACGCTGGCGAGGTCGTCCTGCGACAGATAGAGGAACGACTGAGGAACGACTTCGGAGGCGGCCGTGCCCCAACTGTGGGCTGGTATGGATGCGGGCAAGGCCGAGCACCACTGCGTGGTGCTCGGTGCTGACGGCACGCGGGAGCTGTCGCAGCGTGTGGTCAACGACGAGAATGCATTGCTCAAACTGATCAGCGATGTGCTGGAGTTGAGCGGCGGTGAGCCGGTGACATGGGCGATCGACCTCAACTCCGGCGGGGCTGCCCTGATGATCGCGCTGCTGACCGGCCACGGGCAAAAGGTCCTCTACATCCCCGGCCGCACCGTCCATCACGCCTCCGGAACCTACCGGGGCGATGGGAAGACGGACGCGAAGGATGCCTTCGTCATTGCGGATCAGGCGCGCATGCGATGTGACCTTCAGCCGGTTCACCGCGGCGACGACATTGCGGTCGACCTGCGGTTTCTCACCTAGCGTCGCATGCACCTGGCTGCGGACTCCTGCTGGACCTCGTCGACCGCGCTGAGGTCCGCGACGCCGCGGCTGCGTGGACCGGACGGGTCAACTCCGTCATCGCCCGCACGGACCGGGTGGACGTCGACGCCTTGCTGATCCGGCCCGACGGCTGTGTCGCCTGGGCCTTGCCCACCGGGCAGGACCTCGACGCCACCACGCTGGTGCGTGCGCTGGGCACCTGGTTCGGCCGACCGGCCTGAGCAGCGTATTAACGTTCGTCTCAGGTTCGCTCGGTAGGAAGTAGGCATCCGGATAAGCGAGGTAACCCGTCGTGTCTTGCAGACGGATGCCGCACGGATACCGCACCACACAAACACCTGAGGAGAAACTGACATGAAGTCCGACGCAAACCCTCTGAAGCACCTCACGACGGGACGCCGCGGCTTTCTAGCCGGCACGGCAGCACTTGGCATTGGTGCCGGCTTGTCCACGCATGCCATTGCCTCCCGCGCGGCAGCGAACGAGACTACGGATTTTTCACAGCGAGACCAGGACCTGCCCTTCATCGGCACGGAAGAGACCTTTTCCACTCATGAGTTGATGGTGCTCAACGACAGGCTGTTCCTCGAGGATACTGGTCTTGCCGAGCTCGGCCCGCGCCGCATCGGTGCAATGGATGAGGCAGGGCTCAACGTTCAAATCCTCTCCGCACATACGCCAGGTGTGCAGAATGTCAAAGGTCAGAAGGGAATCGATTTTGCGTATCGTCTCAACAAGTTGCTTGTCGATGGACCGATGGCCACCTATCCGGGGCGGTTTAAGGCATTTGCAACCTTGCCTCTGCAGAATCCGGAGGCCTCGGCAGACGAACTGGAACGCACAGTTCGGGAAGATGGCTTCCTGGGATGTTTGACCAATGGAATCATCGGGAAGAAATTCCTCGACAATCCCGACTTTGAGCCCCTGCTGGCGCGCACCGAAGCCCTTGATGTGCCGATATACATCCATCCGGGCCTGCCGCCTGACGAGGTTTTCGAAATCTACTACAGCAATATGCGGCCGGAATATCAGAAGGAGTTCCAGGACCAGGTTCTCAGCATCTCTGCATATGGATGGCACCAGGAAGTCGTTACTCAGTGCCTCCGAATGATCACCTCAGGAGTATTCGACAGGCATCCCAGGCTCCAGATTATCATCGGCCATATGGGAGAAGGCCTTCCGTTCTTCTACGAACGCGTCCTGGAGAAGATGAGCGAAGTGACCAAGAAGAGCCTGGACAAGCCGTTCGAGCAGTATTTCCATGACAATTTCTGGTTCACAACCAGCGCATTCCCCCAGACTGAACTGCTCGATCTCCTGCTGAAGTATATAAGTGTGGATCGAGTGATGTTTGCAACCGACTACCCGTTTGCAAATATGAAAACTCAAACCGACTGGTTCCGGGGAGTCGCTTTGCCACGCGAAGCCAAGGAAAAAATTGCGTTCAGAAATGCGGAAAAACTGTTCGGAATTAAAGTCTGACACGTCACGACGGGCAGAATGATGCCCGTGAAGTGACGCGCCAGCGTCGGCAGAGGCGGGCGAGGGAGTCGAGGATCTCTTCGGCTGTCTTGGTCCAGATGAACGGTTTGGGGTGTTCGTTCCAGTCCTTGACCCAGGCGCGGATGTCGGCTTCGAAGGCTTGGATGTTCTTGTGTGCGCCGCGGCGGATCATCTGGTGGGCCAGGTAGCCGAACCACCGCTCGACCTGGTTGATCCAGGGGGAGCCGGTCGGGGTGAAGTGCAGCTCGAACCTTGGGTGTTTGGCCAGCCATGCCTTGATCGCGGGGGTCTTGTGGGTGCCGTAGTTGTCCACGATCAGGTGGATCTGCAGGTGCGCGGGCACCGTCTTGTCGATCCGGATCAGGAACTTCTTGAACTCCACGGCCCGGTGCCGGCGGTGCAGTGCCGTGATGACTTCACCGGTGGCGACATCGAACGCGGCAAACAGGGTGGCCAGGCCGTTGCGGACGTAGTCGTAGGTGCGCCGCTCGGGCATGCCCGGCATTAGCGGCAGCACCGGCTGGGACCGGTCCAGGGCCTGGATCTGTGACTTCTCGTCCACCGAGAGCACCACCGCACCTTCGGGCGGGTTGAAGTACAGGCCGACGACGTCGTAGACCTTCTCCACGAACAGTGGGTCCGTCGACAGCTTGAACGAGTCCGCCAGATGCGGCCTGAGCTGGAACTGCCGCCAGATCCGGCCCACGGTCGACTTCGACAGGCCGCTGTGCAGGGCCGCCGTCCGCTGGGAACGCCGAACCGAACTCCACGACGCCTTCGTCTCGTTGGCCTGCGGCCACCTCCGCGGCCGTCGCCCTGATGGCCCACCGAGTCACCCGGCAGCCCATCAGCATGGCCTGTGATCTCCAGGCAGGCGCCTGAGGCAGTGACCTTGCCGGTACCCGCTCGCGATCCGCTGTGGCCGGCCCAACTGAGCGGCGCCAATCGTTCCGGGAACGCGGGGCAGTCCGGCGGCACATCGCCGCAAAGACGCGCCTGAGCAAGGGAGTTGTCCTCCTTGCCGGGCTCGCTGCGCCCAAAGTCTTGGATTCAGAATTTCCTGAATCCAAGAATCTGTGTACTGTCATCCGTGTGCTGACCCTCGCCTCCGACATCGACGCGCTGGCCCGCTTCGGCCGCGCGCTCGCCGACCCGATCCGCTGCCGCATCCTGCTCGCCCTCCGCGAGGCGCCCGCCCATCCGGCCGACCTCGCCGAGCGCCTGGAGATCTCCCGCACCCGGCTGTCGAACCATCTCGCGTGCCTGCGCGACTGCGGCATCGTCGTCGCCGTCCCCGTCGGCCGACGCGTCCGCTACGAGCTGGCCGACGCCCGCCTCGGCCATGCCCTGGACGACCTGCGTGGCGCCGTACTGGCCGTCGAGGCCGACCGGACCTGCCCGGACGCCGACGCGAAGGACTGCTGCTGATGGCGGTGCAGATATCCGTCGGCCCCGCCCCGCAGCGCCGCACCCAACTCGCCCGGCGTATACGGCTCCTGGTCGCCGCCACCATCACCTACAACGTCATCGAGGCGTTCGTCGCGATCACCGCGGGCACGATCGCCTCCTCCACCGCCCTGATCGGCTTCGGCCTGGACTCCGTCATCGAGGTCTCCTCGGCCGCGGCCGTCGCCTGGCAGTTCTCCGCCCGCGAGCACGCCGTCCGCGAGGCCCGCGAGAAGACCACCCTGCGGATCATCGCCGTCTCCTTCTTCGCGCTCGCCGCCTACGTCACCGCCGACTCCGTCCGCGCCCTGACCGACACCGGCGAGGCCGCACACTCCACCCCGGGCATCGTGCTCGCCGCGCTGTCCCTCGCGGTGATGCCGTTCCTGTCCGCGGCCCAGCGCAGGGCCGGACGCGAACTCGGCTCGGCCTCAGCCGTGGCCGACTCCAAACAGACCCTGCTGTGCACATACCTCTCCGCGGTCCTGCTCGCCGGACTGCTCGCCAACTCCCTCCTCGGCTGGTCCTGGGCCGACCCGGCCGCCGCCCTCGTCATCGCCGCCGTCGCTGTCAAGGAAGGACGCGAGGCATGGCGGGGCGAGGCCTGTTGCTCCGTTCCGGTCGGCCTCCCCGAGGCAGCCGGGCGGGAGACGGGCGACCGGGAGGGCTGCGGATGCGGCCCGGAGTGCTCGTGCGACAGTCCCTGCGCGTAGCCACGCACACAGAGCTGCAGCAGCCCAACTCTCCCAAGTGGGCGATCAGTTCGCTTCGCCGTGGCTGCAGATGAGCTCGACGAGGTTGCCTGCATTGCCCCCCGCATCAGGAGGCCAGCGAGCCCCGCTGCGAAGGTTGAATCAGTGGCAGTGGTGACGGGGCACACCGCTCCGCCAACAGGCCCGGCCGGCGGGCTACCGGCCGACCGCAGGCGAACCCGGACGCCGCGGTGCCCCGGACACGGCCGGCGCGGCGGGCCGGTTGCGTGCCAGCAGGATCGCGGGCATCGCGGCGAGGAGGAAGAGCACTCCCGCCATCGCGACGTAGAGGTACACGCCGGTCGCGGTGCTCACCAGGGCACCGTCGGCAGAAGCGGCGGGAGCTCGGGTCGCTCTGAGTAGCTCGCCGCCGGCGATGTTGAAGACGACCGAGCCGAGGGCGAGTACGACCGACACCAGACCGGCGATCGTGCCCTGCCGCTCGGGCGGTTCGAAGCTGGTCGCCAGGTTGTAGCCGGAGGCGCCGATCGCGCCGGCGGCGATGCCGATCACGGCGCCGCAGGCGATCGCCATCGGAAGCGCCGATACGCCCGCCAGCATCGCGAAGGTTCCCACTGTGCCGACGGCGATGCCGCCGAGGAGGGGCAGCGCGGGACCGTACCGCCCCGCGATCCAGCCGGCGCACGTGCCGCCGATCACGATGCCGGCGTTGGGCGTGGCGAGCAGCACCGCGACCGACTCTCCGTGGCCAAGTCCGTAACCGAGCCCCAGGTCGGGGGGCACCTGGGCGACGATGCCCGTCAGTTGCAGCAGGCTTCGGAAGGAGCCTGCTGCCAGGACCAGGGCCAGCAGTGTCAGCAGGATCGGGCGGGTGAGGGCCCGGATGTCGATGATGGGTTCGTCGATGCGCAGCGCGAGGAACGCCCAGCCGGCCAGCGCGGCGGCACCGGCCGCCAGCAGCGCGATCATGCCACCGGACAGCCATCCGTAGTCTCTGCCGAGACTGATGTACGCGAGCACCGCGCCGAGTCCGCCGCCGAGCAGGAACGCCCCGCGCACGTCGATCCGGCCGGTGCTGCGGATCGGCGACTCCGGGATGATGGAACGCACGCAGAGCGCGGCCGCCGCGGCGAGCAGCGCCGCCGTGATGAACACGCTCCGGTAGCCGAGCTCTTCGATGACCGGCTGCATCAGGTACGGCTCGATGACTCCGACGATCGACGAGCCGGACGTCACGAGCCCGACCAGGGCCATCGCCACCCGCGGGGTGCAGATCTGGCGTGCGAGGGCCACCGTGAGGAAGACCGCGGCGAAGGCCGCGCCTTGGAGGAAGCGCCCTGTCAGGAAGATCCAGACGTTGGGGGCGACGAGGCAGACCAGCGCTCCCGCGCAGGAGAGGAGCAGGGTGGCGATGAGTATCCGGCGCTTGCCGAAGAGGTCGGAACTCTTCGCGAGCAGCGGCGACCAGATGGCCCCGGCCAGCATCGCGCTCGCGTTCAGCCACCCGACCTGGTCGGTGTGGAGGTGCTGGAGCAATTGGGGCATGACCATCATGGGCGAGCCGATGGCCACGTCGGCCAGGACGTTGGCGAGGGTGAGAACGGCCGCCCAGAGGATGAGCCGCTTGCTCCAGCGATGCTCTTGGATGCCGGGGGCGGGCTTTTCCAGCGTGTCTTCCACTATGCAGTCTCTCCAGCGCATGGGGGTGAGGTCCTGCGGAACGTGCGGACGCCCGTTTCCGGGGGGCGTGCTGAAGGGCATGGGGCGTTGTCCGCATGACGCCGGGGGCACCGGATGCCCGTCGCATGGCTCCGGGTTCAGGGCGCGCCGGTGCCAGGTGTCTGCAGCGCCTTGTTGCGGGCGGCAATGGCAGCCCAGGTGGTCGGCAGTATGCGGTCGCGCCCGCTGTGGACACGGTCCTGGGCGAACGTGACATAGGGGCGCTGACGGGCCTCGTACCGTGCGAAGGCGGCGGTGTGGTCATGGCCGCACCGTTCGAGTTCTTCGGCGAGAAAGCGGGCGCCGGTGAGCGCGAGTGAGGTGCCGCGGCCGGACAGGAAGGCCGGGCTGTATCCGGCGTCCCCGACGAGGACGACGCGGCCGCGGTGCCAGGAGGGCAGGTGGATCTGGCTCGCGGAGGTGAAGAAGAAGCCAGGATCGGCAACGGCCACATCCAGCAACTCCGGGATCCGCCACGACCGGTAGCCCGCGAAGGCGTCGATGAGGATCTTCTTCTGGGCGTCCAGGTCGTGGTGGTCGTAGTCGATCCGTTGCGAGCGGAACTGGAAGACCGCAACGGCCTTGCCCTTGTACCGGAAGAGGCCTGCCATCCGTCCAGGGACGTTATAGATCGAGTTATACGTCGAGTCGGCGCCCTCGGACCGTGCCTCGCCGGGGTGGTCGGCGAGGGCGAAGTAGACACCGAGGTGCCGGAGGTAGTCCGCCTCGGGCCCGAACACCAGCCTGCGTACCGCGGAGTGCTGGCCGTCCGCGCCGAGCACCAGGTCGTACCGCCCGGTGCGGCCCGATACGAAACGCACGTCGACGCCACCGTCGACGCCGCCGTCGGTCAGTGTCTCGATCGAGTCGCCGAAGCGGATCTCCGCGGTGTCCGGGAGGGCATCGGCGAGGATGCGCACGAGGTCCTCACGCAGGAGCTCGATGTCGTCGTCGGAGTCGCTGATCTCCGCCATCGGGATCCGGGCCACCGGCTCGCCCCGGCTGTCGACGAACTGGGTGAGCTCGGACATCCGGACCCGTTGCTTCTGGATCTTCGCGAGCAGTCCCATCCTGTCCGCGGTCTCGATCGCATCACCGCGGATGTCGATGGGTGTGCCGGTGAGCCGGAGGTGGCGGCCGTACTCGACCACGGTGACGTCGTGGCCGCGGGTGCCGAGCTCACGTGCGCAGGCGAGCCCGGCGATGCCGGCTCCGGAGACAAGGATGTTCACGTGTGTGCGCTCCAGGTTTCGCTGAGGTGGGTGGGCGATCGGACCGGCAGCCGCTCGCCGGGCAGGCAGGCGAACCCGCTCAGCAGTGCGGTCGGCGGGCGGGCAGCCGCTGACGTGACAGTCCGATGACTAAAGAAACAAACTGTCGCTTTTAGCAAGCCTACTTCCCACCGGCTTGCCCCGCAACGCCGCACCTGGCGACAATCGGCACCCGAGCAGGAAACAGGAGGTGAGCGCGGCGATGACCAACGGGACCGCCGACCGGCCGCCCGCCCGGCGCCCCGGCGGCCGCAACGCGCGGGTGAGAGCGCAGATCCTCGACGCGACCGTCGAACTCGTGGCGCGCGACGGCATCGCGGGCTTCCGCTACGAGGAGGTCGCCGAGTTCGCCGGCGTGCACAAGACCAGCGTCTACCGCAACTGGCCCGACCGCGAGGAACTGGTGGTCGAAGCCCTGCTGCGCTACGCCGAGGATCTCGCCTCGGTCGCCGACACCGGCGACATCCACCGGGACCTGGTGGACTTCCTGCTGGCCCTCGCCGGCGGTCTGGAAACGCCGTTCGGCCGCACCCTCGAACAGGCCATCCAGCCCGCCCGCCACAGCTCCAGCGTCCAGGCACTGACCAGAATCCTCGACCAGCGCGTGGCCGCCATGCAGCGGCGCGTGGACACCGCCGTCGACCGGGGCGAACTCCCCCCGGTCGACAGCTCCTTCCTCGGCGAGATGATCTCCGGCCCGGTGCACCTCATCGTCAACCGCGGCATGCGCCCCTTCACCCGCACCGACGCGGAGCGCATCGTCGGCGTGGTACTCGCCGGCCTCCGGGCCACGGCACCGCACGCCTGAGCCATCGCCCTGATCGCACCGTCAGGCCGAAGCCAGAACGTCCGTCACGTCCGCACTCAGCGCAACAAGCCGAAGTGCCGCACCTGTTCGCGCGTGCAGGGACGCCATCCGCCGACGGAGTCAGGAAGCGCCGGTTCCGCACGGGCGCGCCGGCCCGTCATCGCACCTCCATGAGCTCGGCCGGGACAACGTACGCATCCATCTGACGGCCCCACTACGGGAGTTCATCGAAGCGAACGCCGACTGGCTCACGGTGTTCCAGCTGCACGTGCCGCAGGTCCGCCCACCTCCAGACGCGGCAAGTTGGCGAGGTCACGCAGCAACCGACGGCCGTGCGTGGCGACGACGACGGCGCTCGTGTGGCGGATCGCGTCGGTGAGTTCGTCGACCAGTGCCGGTGGCAGGTGGTTGGTCGGTTCGTCGAGCAGGATCAGCCCGGGCCGCCCGGCAAGCGCCAGCGCCAGGTCGAGGCGCCGCTGCTGCCCCTGCGACATCCGCCCGACCGGTGTGCGCACCGCGTCGGAGTCCAGCAGACCCAGTGCCCCCAGCGGGACGGCCTCGGCTTCGCGGAGCACCCCGCGGGCCACCAGCCGTCCCACGACGACATCCGCCACGGTCAGCTCCTCATCCACGCCCACGCCCACGAACTGGCGGGGAGCGTCATTCCATGGACGCCATATTCGGAGTGCGTGGGACGCAGTTCTCCGATCAGGCGTTCTCGCCCTGGGCCGAGGATGGGAGGTCAAATCCGAACAGGGAAGCCGCGTTGGCCCATGAGAATTGTTCACGTTCCGCATCTGTGGAGAAGTGGTTCAGGAAGAGATCGATCTCCTCCTTGGCCGGCCGCTGGAAGGGGTAGTCGGTCGAGAAGATCAGCCGGTCGGCGGAGGTGACGGACAGGGCATGCTGCAGCAGGACCGGGTTGAGCATGCCGGATGCGGTGATGTGGAAGTTCGACCGGACGTAGTCCGACACCGGCCGCTGCAATCCGGCGATACGGGAGAGACTGTCAGCTCGGTCCAGCCAGAACAGCAGCATCTCTCCCCAGTGGCCGAGCACGATCTGAAGGTCCGGGTGGCGGTCGAATGTGCCTCGCAGGATGAGGCGCAGGGCCGCCGTCGCGGCGTCCAGGTGCCAGCCCCACCCGAAGGTGGCGAGCGCGAGATCGGTCATGGCGTCGAAGCCTCGATACGAGGAGTCACGGACGGCGTCCGACGGCAGCTGGGGGTGGATGAACACCGGCTGGCCGAGTTCCGACGCGGCCGAGAAGAAGCCGTCGTAGGCGGGATCGTCGAGGAACAGGTCTCCTGCCCGGCCATAGACCATGGTGCCTACGTGCCCGATGCCCGCCGCCCTTTCAAGCTCGCCGGCGATGTCCTTCGGCGAGGACATGGGCAGGGTGGACAGTGACCGAAAACGGGTCGGGTTGCGGGAGACGGCTTCGGCGGCCACATCGTTCGCGGCGCGGCTCAGCCTCAGGGCCTTCTCTGGCGACAGCGGATGGGTTCCCGGTGGGGTGAGGGCGAGGACGGACAGGTCGATGCCTTGAGCGTCCATGGCCGCGGTGCGGCCGGCCGCCAGGTCTTCCAGGCGCTGCAGGTTGTCGCCCATCTCGTTGAAGGCGAGACTTTCGTCGCTGCGCGGCGCAGCGCGCAGCGCGGACGTCAGGTCCGGCATGATCCAGTGTTCTTCGATCGCGATGAGCGGCATGGCCTCTTCGTTTCTGTGTTCTGAGGGGGGCGGCCACATCAGGTGGCATCGGGTGACGCCTGGACGGACCCGGCGTGCAGCGCCGACTGAGGCGTTCTCGTCAGGCCGCCCGGCGTGGTGATCGGTTGGTTCACCAGGGCACGGTCTGACCTGATCGGTCCAGATATGCCAGACCGGGTACGCCCAGCTTGGCCAGCAGGACGTCCACGAGCAGGGGGACGCTTTCCTCGACGGTGAACGGTGCGTCCGGCCCACCCAGGGCGGTGCGAATCCAGCCTGGTGCCAGGAGGGCGAAGGTGCGCTGCGTGTCGGACTGCCGGGCCGCGAAGCTGCGCATGAACATGTTCAGGGCCGCTTTGCTTCCGCGGTAGACCTCGCGGCCGGCGGTCGTGTTGTTCGTGATGCTGCCCTGCCCGGACGACATCGCGCCGATCAGTCCGGTGGGGGATACGAGGTCTTCGAGCGCTTCGATCACGCGCATGGGACTGAGGGCGTTGGTGATCATCACGTGGACGAAGTCCGATGTCGGAACCGCCCCGATCGGGGTCTGCTCGTTGTTCGTGGTGCCGGCGTTGACAAAGAGCAGGTCGAGATGGCGGTGGGCGAGGCGTTCATGCAGGGGCGCCAGGTGGTCGGGCTCGTTGATGTCGAGGTGCTCGACACTCACGCGCCCGCCGGACCGGTCCGCGAGATCGTGCAGAGGCGTTCGGGTGGTGGTGTCGCGGACCGTACCGATGACACTCCATCCCCGGTCGAGGAGTTCGGCCGCCATCGCGTGGCCGAGGCCACGCGATGCCCCGACGATGAGTGCTGTCGGCATGCGTTGATCTGCGCCAGTCGATGGCATACAGGGTCATCTCCGTTCTTACGCGGCGAGCTCACTTCGTGCACCGGAATGCCGTCTCAGCGGGCTGCTGCGGCTGTCCGGAGGCGCTTCGCAAGTCTGCTCGCCGCGCTGTTATCGGAGCGAATGAAGGGGCCTCCTTCATAGGATTCTCTTCATGGAAGGTATGCACATGTGTGAATCCGGCGTTGCGCAGCCCGATGATGTGCGAATCATTCGAGCGCTCCAGGTCGCTCCGCGGGCTTCGTTCGCCTCGATCGCGAACGCGCTCGGCCTCACGGAAGGCTCCGTCAAGCGCCGCTACCGGCGCCTGTGCGCTGACGGCGTCATCCGCGTCGCAGGCGTGGTGAATCCAGGGGCGCTGGGGCAGAGCAGGTGGCTGGTGCGACTGCGCTGCCGCCCCGGTAGCGTCTCGGCGATCGCCGACGCACTCGCCAAGCGTGACGATGTCAACTGGGTCGCCTTGAGCACGGCCGGCTGCGAAATCACCTGCGCGACTCAGTCACGGACCCGTGAGCAGCGCGAAGACCTGCTCGGAAAGCGGCTTCCGCGTACCGCGGCCATACTCGACGTCAACGCCTTCGCGATGCTCCGTCAGTTCATGGGCGGCCGCGGCCACTACTGGGCCGCGCTGCACGGCGTCCTGTCTCCGGAGCAGGAAGCCATGCTGGGCGGTGAAGGTCCGCCTTTCACTGAAGCCCCGGTCGTCGCCCGCGAACCCGTGCGCCTCACCGCAGAGGACGAGAAAATCCTCGGCTCTCTCGCCGCAGACGGTCGCGCCAGTCTCGTCGACCTCGCCGCGGCGGCGGACTCCACTCCAGGTCGGGTATCACGTCGCCTGCACGCTCTGCTGGAGCGTCGCGTCGTGCACCTAGACGTCGAGATCGCCGCAGCCGCACTGGGCTATCACACACGGGCGAACCTGTGGCTGCGCGTACATCCGTCGGCCGTTAAGCGCGTCGGACGCACACTTGCCCAGGAACCCGAGATCGCCTTTGCTGCGGCCGTGTCCGGCACCTACAACATCCACGCCGTCGCGCACTGCCGCGACCTTGACGAACTGTTCGAGTTCACCACGGAGCGCATCGGGTCCCTGACCGGCCTGCAGAGTATGGAAGTCTCACCTGTGCTGCGACACGTCAAGCAGGCAGGCACGCTCCTGTATGGCGATCGCCTCGTCGAGGCACAACGTCGAGCCTGAACAACTGGCGGGGAGTGCCATTCGGAGCGTGCGCTTCTCGCCTGGCGCCGGGCGGCCGGATAGGCGCCCCAGTCGGGTGCCGGCCGTCGGCGCCACTGCTCCGCCGTGATCACGTGCGTGCCGGTGAATGGAGGCCAGGACTGCTGGCGGCAGGTCCTGGGCGAGGTTCAGGCAAGCGGTGACTCGGGATGGTTTGGCTCTGACGCCATGGGAGTTGAGCCGTCTCTGGAGAGTGCTCACGGGCATGGGCCAGCCCAGGTAGCTGCCTCGGAAAAGCCATGTCGGTGTCGGCCTGGGGTCGGTCTTCTTGTCGTGCTCGGTGGCGAGCTGCTCGACATGGGCGTCGAGCGGTGGGGGCAGAGGAACGGGCTGGCGGTCGAGGATGAGTCGGTTGCCTTCGGGATGCTGCCGGATGTCGTTGCTGGTGAGAGCGACGACATCCGGCTCAGCGGCTGGGAAGTGCGGCCTCGTAATCCAGGTGATCAAGAGCACGGCCACGGAGTTAGAGGCAGAACTGACGGCCGTGATCCAGCCGACCAGGAACGCAGTGGTCAGGATGGCCGTGACGGCCATGACCACTTCCACCGCAGTTCGGTCCGCGGGCGCGTGCAGAGTGGGGCGCGGAGCACGTGGCCGTGCGGGCGCCGAGTGGCTGACTGCCGTCGTCGAACGACTGGAGTCCTCCCCCGACCTTCTCGAACGGCTGCCCGTGGTCGTCAACAACACCGTGACGAGCCGCCGCGACCAGCTCATCGTGCCGTACCAGCCCGACATCCAGAACGACCTGACACGCGGTCGAGGCGTCCCTGCCCCTGACTGAGGCGGTGCGCGCGGTCCTCGCCACGACTCGGGCGCCCATCCGTGTCGGTGCGCTCGCGGACAAGCTACGGGCGGAGTTCCCCGCAGCCGGGCTGGTAGAGGCGCGTCAGATGTTGGTGGAGCTGATCCGGCGACGGGTGCTGATCACGAGTCTGCACGCACCGAGCACCGAGACCGACGCTCTGGGGCATCTGTTGCACCAACTCGACGCGGTCGACGCCGGTACCCTCGCCCCCGTCGCGGAGATCATCCGCGAGCTGCACGCGGCGGGGCCGACCTGGGCGAGTGCTCCACGCGCGGCGGCGCGGTCGGTCTCGGGCCGCGGCCCGCTCGATGTGCAGGCGGGCGGCGACCAGCACGGCCGCGACGGTCTCGGTTCGTATCACCGGACCCAGAACCGCCCGGGCTTGCGCCTCCCGCCGTAGCCTAGGAAGGTCGGCACGGCATGCGCTTGAACCACAGCGGCGTCCGCACAGAACATATGCGCCAGAAGAAAGCGTTGGAACAGCGAACATCGGGTGGATCGACCGAAGATGAACAGCACTGGATCGGAGACCGACGGGTCGCGCGGGGCGTTCGCCGTGGACTCCACGGTCCCGAGCGCCGTACCGCGAGGATTCGACGACTTCCGTCGCGGATGGCAGACACAGGTCGGCGATGTCTTCCCCCTGCCGACCTTCAGCCCGGCCACGATCGCCGACTTCCGGATCAAGGGGCGCGTCACCCGGGTGCGCGATGTGGTGATCGCCGATCTCCACGGCGCGTCAGCCACCCGGATCGCGGACCCGTCGGGCGGCGATCAGGATCTGGTGCAGATCCACGTATTGCGGCGCGGGGCATGGACGTTGGGCCGCCCGCACGATCGTGGCGAGCACACCGTATCGGCCGGGCAGTTCCTTCTCCGGCACTTCGAGCGCCATTATCCCTTCGACATGGCGCCGCACACCACGGCGCAATTCCTTTTCCTGCCCTCCGCGACGCTCAGACCCCTGCTCGGGAACCGGATCATTACCGGGTCGGCGGACTCGGCCGAGGTGCGCCTGCTGACGGCCCACACGAACATGGTCCACGCAACCATGGGTGACCTCGGTCCGGCCGGTGTGCACGCCGCCCACAGCACCCTGATCGAACTGGCCAAGGCGGTGGCGCTGCGTCGCTTCGACGACGTGGAACCACAGCTGGCCCCCGCACTCACCCGGGCCGCGAAGGACCTCGCCAACAGCCACCTCGCCGATCCCGAGCTGTCCTCGACGATGCTGGCGCGCGAGCTCAACGTCTCTGTACGCACCCTGCAGCGGGCATTCGCCACGGTAGGAGAGTCGGTGACCGCCTACATCCGCCACCGGCGGCTGGAAGAAGCCCGACTCGCCCTCACCGCCCCGTCCGGCCGGTGGAGCATCTCCGAACTCGCCGCCCACTGGCACTTCACCGACAGCAGCCACTTCATCCGCGCCTTCAAGAAGCACTACGGCCAAACGCCGACCGAATACGCCCGCTCGACCGGATCGGCCGCACGCTGAACCGACCTGAAGCAGGGTCCGACGCATGAACTGGCTGATGACGCGGGGAAGTTGACCGTAGGACCAGTTCGAGCCGGTCATGTTCTGGTTCCGCACCGGCCGCCCGTGGCGAGACCTGCCTGAGCAGGACGGGCCCTGGCAGACCGTTTGCTACCACATCTGTGGTGGGGCGCGCGGCACTGGGTTCACCCCTCGCGAAAGCCCGAGGCTAGAGGATGGGCCACAGGTGAGTGGCCGGTCCCCGCTACCGGCGGGGTCTGGTAGCGGGGACCTGGGGAACCTCGCCGACCGAGGGGGGTCGGTGGCGGGGATTTAGCGAAGTCGCTCCCGCGCCAGTGACGAGCACAGTGCGGGTAGCGGACCTGGGATTAGGGCATGCAAAAGGCGCCAATTATTGTTACCGACCTTGAATGCGTGATGTCGTCATGGCGGGGTGGGGCGAAGTCCGGTGCCGGTGAGGCAGCCGTCGAGTGCGTCGCTGCGGTACTGGAGTAGGCGTAGGCCCTGCCGGACAGCCGCGATGAGGTCCTCCGGGTCGGCGAACGCGCGGTTGGCCAGTGTCGTCCGGCGGAGGATGGACCAGATTCCTTCGACTGGGTTGAGGTCAGGCGCGTAGGCAGGCAGCTGGTAGACGGTGAGCCAGTCGCGCTCGGCAATGTAGCGGCGCATTCCCGCTGTCAGGTGCGTGTTGAGGTTGTCCCACACCAGCACGATCGGGCCACCGAGCTGGTGGTGAGCGGCCTGGACGAGATCGCGGTAGTCGGTCCAGGCGAAGCTCTTGCGTCCGTCCGGCCGGGTGTCGGGGCGGGGCCGGTAGATCAGCCGGGACGGCCGCCCGGGTTTGTAGCAGGCCAGGGCGGCGACCGATAAGCGGCGGCGGGAACGGCCACGGACCCGCACGATCGGCGTGTGCCCGCGTCGGGACCAGGTGCGGGTGGTGGGCGGCGTCATCGAGAAGCCGGCCTCGTCCTCGAACACGAGCCAGGCGTCGAGCGCCGCCGCGGTCATTCCACGCGCGGCCAGGTCTCTTTCACCCAGCCGACCACCGCTTCCTCGTCCCGCTCAAGCGCCCGGCGGGCGGGGACCTGGCAGGTCCAGCCGTGCCGCTTGAGCAGGGCCGCGACGCCCTGGACCGTGTAGCTCTTGTGGAACCGGCGCCCGATCAGGGTCTTGATGCGCGACAGAGTCCAGGTCTGGTCCGGCCAGCCATGCGCGACCGGTCCCTTGTCCAACTCACGTTCCAGCACCGCGAACAGTTCGTCGCTCAACAGTGGCAGCGACGCCGGGCCCTTCGACGCCAGTGCTCGCGGACCTTCTTCAGCCCACGCCTTCCGCCAGCGTTGCACCGAGCGGACGGTGACCCGCAGGTCACGGGCGACGACGGCGGTGTCGTCACCCCGGACGAAGCGCTCGGCGGCCTCTCTCCGCAACCGCTCACGAAACGCCCGACGTTCAGCGGTCAGCCCGCCACCCTGCGCGTACCTCATAAAGACGGCATACCGCTGGGATCACCAGCCGCCAGCCCTCACGACACCACACTTTGAAGGTCAGTAGGCAGGGATGGCTCCTACCTAATTGGTGGCCGAATTATCCATTCCGGAACTGAGTGCGATACTGCTGTGGTCGCAGCCGTCGAAGTGCTCAACGGGTCTCCCAACGTATCGATTCCGCTCTCGGCGTCGACACGCGCAAATATCGCGAGCTCTAGTAAATTTCATGCGTGCCGGGCCCCACAAAGTGCTTTATCTATCTTTCCCTCGGAGTTTAGGGCAGTCCGCGCAGTAAAGGATTGAACAACAGCGACACCCGGTAGAACGTCAGCGGCACAAGTTGAGGGCTGCCACACGCGAGACGAAACGTGCGCCCTGGGAGCAGCGGGAATGGGCGTCAGCCAGAGCGAGCTTGAGTGGTAGCCCGGTTCCGGCTCGGCATCCGTCGATGAGGTGGCTGCGGTTCTGGATCGTTCGGAGGCCCGTGCGGGATCTGCTGGAACAGGTAACGTATTTCCGCTGGCGGCAAGGGGGCTGGGTAGCCTCTTGGGCTGGCGTCGGTTGCCGGGCCGGTCTTGGTGATGAGTCCTTGTTCGGCCCATCTGTCGAGTCGGCGGTACATGGTGCCGTGGGTGACGTCGCCGAGGTGGCGGGTGAGGTCGCGAGTGTGCCAGTGGGGGTGCTGACGCGATTCTCGTACTCGCGGCGGTGGCGACCTGGATGCTGCTGCCGCCCGGCACACCGGCGGGCACCTGGACGGCCCTGCTCCTATGGGCCGCCGGCACCACGGCCGACGCCCTCGCGGGACCGAGGCGGTAGCCGGGCCGGGGCACGCCGCGCAGCTCGGCCAGCAGCTCGCCCAACGCCGACGTTCGCGTTCGACCCCCATCTTGAGCAGGCCCCGGAAACGCCAAGATCCCGCCCGATCAATCCGATCGGACGGGATCTCATCAACGAGTCACACCTGGCCTCGTGAACGGTTCTGGCGGTCGGCCAGGTCGGACCCAGCCGCGTTGGTTCAGTGCTCTGGTCAGGTCCCGGTTGGCCGCCCTCGCGGCATCGAGATCGGATCGGGCCTCCTCCAACGCGGAGGTGAGTTCGACGTTGTGCTGCTCCAGCCTTGTGATCTTCCGGTGGAACTCGTCGATACTTGTAGCGCCTGGCGGCTGCAGGTCAGCCGCCGCCGGGTGCCGAACTGTCGTCGCCGAGCCCTCGCCGCAGCAGCCGCAGTGCGGAAGTGGACAGATGCAGGCCGGATGGGTGGGCAAGGACTCGGGACTCTGGGCGGAGAAGGCTGCTGTTGGTCGACAACTCATCTACCTGGGGCTTCGTTGCCCCGTCACCGTGTGACCGAAGTGGACTCCGTCTACCCGGTGGCATAGAGCTGCAACAGGGCCTCCTGACAGGTGAGTTGGCGTAGACACCCTCCGAGCCACCAAGAGGCCCTGATCGAAAAGACAACAGCTTCTTACGTGCAGGACGTGTCGCCACGCGGCAGTTCACTCGAGACAAGGAAGGCGTCCAAGGCGCCTATAGCGCAGGCATTCGGCTCAGGATGAACCAGCACTCCGTGGCCCCCGGCATCGACGTCTACCAAGACTGCGTCGCCACCCATTGCCTGGCGCATGCCACGAGCGGTACTGAGCGGAGTGGCCGGGTCGCGTCGATTCTGCAGAATCAGTACATTGCGCTTTCCAATGGGTTTGACCTTCGGCTCCGGGCCGGTTGGTTGCGAGACCCAGGCCGAACAGGGCGTGATGTTGGCCGGAGCACCCGCCGTGAGTGGGAACTTCGCCCGGTCGACAGCGGTGTTGTGAGCATAAGTCCTGATATTGCGCGGCCAGGCCTTGTCCCCACAGCTGATCGCCCAGCCCGCAGAATAGAGATTGTCTTGCGGAACTCCCGCCATCGTGCCGTCGGCGACGAAGTCGTTGGTCAGTTCCGTGAGGAAGGTACGGTCGGCGTCGCTGGGATTTCCTGCTGCGACGCCGGCTGCGGCCTGCCACAGCCGGGCCAGCATGGGCACCGGCGACTCTTTCGTCGCGATCATGCTCGCGTCGTTGTACGAGAGCTGCCAGGTGAAGAACCGTATGAGATTGCCGTTGATCGGGGCTTTGGTGCCCGGCAGCGAGACGGGACGACGATCGAGCTCGGCCGCCAGGACAAGGTAGTTTCGCCGCACGTCACGGGGCGTGCTGCCGAGACCGACCGTGTCCTTGTGGGCGACCGCGAATCGGGCAAGATCGGGCCAGCGGTCCTCCATGGCTTCACTGAATGTACGGAAGTCGTCGTAGCCGCGCTTGTTGGGGTCGACCGAACTGTCGAGCACCACTCGGTCGACACTCTCGGGAAACAGCGCTCGGTAGATCGAACCCAGGTAGGTGCCCCAGGAAATGCCGTAGTAGGAAACGGAGCGCTCTTCGAGCGCGCTGCGGATCCGGTCCATGTCCCTGGCGACGTTCGCAGTGGTCAAGTGCGGCAACAGGTCAGCTGAGTTGGCTGCGCACTGGTGGGCCATCCGCTTTGCGTATGCCACGTTGGCGTTGATCGAACCGTCCGCGCCTGGGAAGGACAGTACCTCCAGCTGCTCATCGCGGACGAGTTCATCGGCGTCCCGGCCGCAGTTCATCGGAGTGCTGTGCCCGATGCCGCGAGGGTCGAAAGCGACCAGGTCGTAGCTGTCTCGCACTGCCTCAGGCAGGAGACTGCCCATGGCGGTAGGAACGTCCAGGCTGGAGCTTGGGCCCCCGCCGTTGAGCATCAGGACGCCCTTGCGCTTCTTCGGGTCGGCTGCAGGGATCCGGGACACTTCGATCGCGATCGCTTGTCCCTCCGGATCCTTGTAGTCCAGCGGCACCTTGAGCCTGGCGCATTGCTGCGGGGCCGGGGCGTCCGTGGGGCACGCGCCCCACTTGAGCGTGGATGGATGCGTGGCTGTGGCCTCGGCCGACTGGATCATGATGGTTACAGCGCCGGCACCGAGCGCGGCGGCGGCAACCAAGGCAGGCAGTGTGCGCACACGGTGGCCTCGGTGCCGACCGCTGCGAGGGGGATTGTTTGATGACACACGTCGACCATAAAAATCATGGTCAGGACAAGCTAACCCCCTGGCTACCGGGATGTGGGGCAGGCAGCGGTATGGACAACAAATCATCGTTGGTGTAGTGGCGGCAGTCATGAACCACTCCGGGTCTGATGGAGGCTCCAGACTGCCCTGACTTGGGTGGAGTCATGGCACGTCCGTCCCCCTGACCTCCCAAGCTTCGTGAGCGCGCGGTGCAGGCTGTGTGCGGCCCGGCGCTGGGCGGTCGGCGGGCGGATGTGGAGTACCGGCCGCCGTGGCGGCGGCTGTGCGCTCTGCGACCGTGGCTGCCCGCTCCGGGCAGGTCTGATCCGCGTCGGAGTGCGGGAGCAGCGCCATCAGGTTGCACACCGTCGGGGCTGGTAGGTGAACTTGCCCGACAGGGGCACCGGCGAGCGGGCTGCAGGTGGTCCGGTCGTCGTACGACGGGGTGCGTCGGGTCGCTGATGTTCTGTAGCCGTTGGCGCTCGTCGACTGGACACTGAAGGAGGCGAAGCGGGGCAGCCGAAGCTGTCCGGGCCGGGCAACGACGCCGACCCGCTGCTCGTGCTCGGAACGTGCCTGCGTCCAGCTGTGCATCCCCTCCTGGCACGCGCTTGACACCCGCCACTGGGGCGAGGCCGGGCAGCTTCCGCCGGCTGAACTCGCCCGCATCCTCGGCACGTTCGCGCCCCAGGTGATGACGCCGCGCGGCTCCACCGCCGTCACCGGCCTGGAGCTGATGACCGCCTTCCACCCGCCGACCCGCGCCCCCGAGACCGATGGGACGGGGAAGCGACACTCCGAGCCCAACCTCGGCTCACTGGGCAAGGACCCGGTCGACTGCGCGCCGTGCGAGGCCCCCGACGGGCACCCGCTGCTCAGGGACCTGCCCCGGTTCCACGTACGGGGACCTGCGGAGAAGCTGTTCGAGGAGGCGTACGACTGGGCGCGGCCGATGACGGATGCCGAGTGCACCCTGCGTCATACGGTGGGCATCGATGTGAACATGGCCTTCGCCGTCGGCGCCAACGGCCTGGTCGTCGGGCTGGGCGGGCCGACGCAGGTCAAGCAGCCGGTGTTCGACCCGAAGCTGCCCGGCCGGTGGCTGGTCGGCCTGTCCCACGTCGACCACGACGTCCGCCACTTGCCCATGACGTGGAATGAACATCTGGTGCTCTGTGACGACAAGCGGATCATCTCCCCCGCATCGCATGCTTTGCCACGGACAACTTGTCCGTGGATAAGTACGGCCTTCATCCGGGTTCTGGATCACGCGATGCTTGATCAGTCGAGCACGGTAGGACGAAGTCGGCAGTCGTAGGCGATTAAGTCCCGTCGGCTGTCAGTCAGCTCACATATCGAAGTTGCTGCATCGAAAGCGAAGCAAAGCATGGCCCGAGTGCTTCGAAAGCGAAGCACCTCGCATATGTCGAAAGACGAGGTTTCCCATGAAGGCAGTGCGTTTCCATGAGTATGGCGACCCTGGCGTCCTGCGTTACGAGGACGTCGAGCCGCCCGTCCCCGGTGCCGGACAGGTTCTGGTCCGGGTCGCCGCGACATCGTTCAACGGCGTCGACGGCAACATCCGCGGGGGCTTCATGCAGGGTCCCATCCCGGTGACGCTGCCGCACACTCCCGGCATCGACGTCTCCGGTACGGTCGAAGCGCTGGGTGAGGGCGTGGTCGACCGCCAAGTCGGCGACCGGGTCGTCGGCTTCCTGCCGATGGCAGGCGATGGCGCGGCCGCGGAGTACGTGGTGGCTCCGGCCGGAATTCTGACACCGGCGCCCACGAGCGTCCCGCTTCCCGATGCCGCCGCGCTGCCGTTGGTGGGTCTCACCGCCTGGCAGGCGCTGTTCGATCACGCCAAGCTGGCGGCGGGTCAGCGCGTGCTGATCAACGGCGCGGGCGGAGCGGTCGGCGGCTACGCCGTACAGCTGGCCAAGAACGCCGGCGCGTACGTGATTGCCACCGCCGGCCCGCACAGCAGCCAGCAGGTCAAGACGGCGGGCGCCGACGAGGTCATCGACCACACCACCGCCGAGGTGACCGAGGCCGTGATCGAGCCGGTCGACGTCGTGCTCAACCTCGCGCCGATCGACCCGGCGCAGCTGGCCGCGCTGCCCGCCTTGATCCGGTCCGGTGGGGTGCTGGTGAACACCACGGTGTGGATGCCCGCGCCCAGCGACGAACAGCGCGGCGTACGCGGCATCGACCTGTTCGTCCGCAGCGACGCCGACCAGCTGTCGCGGCTGGTGGCGCTGATCGACTCCGGCCGGCTGCGCGTCGACGTCGCGCAGCGAGTGCCGCTGGCGGAGTTGTCGGCAGTCCACGCCCAGGCCGCCGCGGGCGAGCTGCACGGCAAGGTCGTCATCGTCGCGCCCGCCGCCTGACACCGACCGACCCGCCTCGAAAGGAAACGACCATGACACTGTCCCTGGATCCCGAGATCGCCGAGGCGCTGGCCCCGATGGCCGGCGCGATGGCCGAGGTCAAGCCGCCGGCGGTGGGCGACATCGCGGGCCGCCGCGCCATGTGGGAACCGATCATCGGCGCCGCGGGTGCCGCGCAGCCGATTCCTGCCGACGTGACGACTCGCGAGCACTACGCGACCGCGGACGACGGCGCACAGATCAAAATGCGCTGGTACGTCAAGGACGGCGCGACGCCCGGCCCGGCCGTGCTGTTCTTCCACGGCGGCGGATACATCTTCGGCCACATCGACCTGTTCGACGGCCCGGTCTCCCGCTACGTGTCCTCCAGCGGCGTGCCGATGCTGTCGGTCGAGTACCGCCGCGCCCCCGAGCACCCCTTCCCGACACCGCTCGAAGACGCCTACGCCGCACTGCGCTGGTTGCACGAACACGCCGCCCAGCTGAACGTCGACGCCAACCGCATCGGTGTGATGGGCGACAGCGCCGGAGGCGGCATGGCAGCGGCCCTGACCATCCTCGTCCGCGAGCGTGGCGGCCCGCGGATAGCCCGGCAGATCCTGCTCATGCCGATGCTCGACGACCGCACCACCACGGCCGACCCGCACATCGAGCCCTACCTGCTGTGGTCCTACGACGACAGCCGCACCGCATGGCCGGCACTGCTCGGCAAGGCCGCCGGCGGCCCCGATGTCCCGCCCACGGCGGCTCCCGCCCGCCTCGAGGACGCTACCGGCCTGCCGCCGGCCTACATCGAGGTCGGCCAACTCGACGTGTTCCGCGACGAGGACACCGCCTACGCGACCAAACTCAGCCGAGCCGGCGTGCCCGTGGAGTTCCACCTTCACCCCGGCGCCCCCCACGAGTTCGACTCCATCGCCTTCGGCTCCGACGTCGCGCGACGTGCCATCGCCGATCGGGTCCGGGTCCTCAAGTCGATCTGAACCTACGCCCAGCGTGTTCACCTGTCCCGCAGGAGGCAGCGGGAGGCCCTGGCGTGCGGTGGGATCGATCTGTTCGTCAACGGGGGCGTGGCGCAATTTGTCCGAACCCCTCACCTGGATCGCCCTCGACGTCACTCAACGCGTTCCCCGGTGAACTGCCAGGGATCCACGCCGCGCAGCCGCCGGCTCATGCCAGGTCGTCGTCTTCCCAGATGTCGGCTGAACTCAGCCGCCCTCCTGCTCGACCTGGCCATCAACCCGTTCTACCACTCACACCACGCAGCGAAAGACCGAGATCATGACACTCAATTTCGACCCCGAAGTAGCCGAGGTCATAGCTCAGATGGGCGGGACCAAAGCATTCCAGCCATCGCGCGACGACGTCGAAGGTCGTCGAGCCTTCTGGGAGCCGATCCTCGCAGCCTCGGGCGCCGCCCAGCCCTTCCCTGAAGAAGTCCAGACGCGCGACAGCTACGTCATCGCAGACGACGGCACACAGATCCAGATGCGCTGGTACACCAAGAAGGGCATCACACCGGGTCCCGCAGTGGTGTACTTCCATGGCGGCGGCTATTTCTTCGGCCACATCGACCACTTCGACGGTCCCGTCGCCCGCTACGTCTCCGCCAGCGGCGTACCCATGCTCTCCGTCGAATACCGCCGCGCCCCCGAATACCCCTTTCCCACCCCGGTGGAAGACGGCTACGCAGCGCTGAACTGGCTGCACGACCACGCCGTAGAACTCGGCGTCGACCCCGGCCGGATCGGAGTCATGGGCGACAGCGCCGGCGGCGGTATGGCCGCAGCCGTGTCGATCCTCGCGCGAGAGCGAGGTGGGCCGCAGATCGCCCACCAGATCCTCATCATGCCGATGCTCGACGACCGCACCGGTGCCCCTGACCCCCACCTCGCGCCCTTCGTCAACAACTCCGGTGACCTTGTCGCGGGGTGGCAAACGTATCTCGGCGACGCCGTCGGAGGGTCCAACGTCCCCGCCGCGGCTGCGCCGGCACGGCTCGAGGATGCAACTGACCTTCCCGCGGCCTACATCGAGGTCGGCCAACTCGACCTGTTCCGCGACGAGGACACCGCCTACGCGACCAAGCTCAGCCGAGCCGGCGTGCCGGTGGAGTTCCACCTTCACCCCGGCGTCCCGCACGAGTTCGACTCCATCGCCTTCGACTCCGACGTCGCGCGGCGTGCCATCGCCGATCGGGTCCGGGTGCTCAGGTCGATCTGAGCCGTGACCAGCGACCTGCTGTCACTTACCAACCCACGTCTGGGTGATGAGGAGACGCCTCCGTTTCAGATGGCGGCGACAAGGCACGCAATCCGGAACTTGAACCGTTCGTCGAACGGTCCCTGGCTCAGCAAGGAAAGGGCCCGCCGGAATGCCGGGCTGCATGTTCGTTAATGCTTCACAGTTGATGCACATCACCATGGCAGGAGAACATCGATGTCCGACAAGAAACCGATCGCCGCGAAGAAAACGACCGAGCCCCAGGGGGCCGCAGCGGTCCAGGCGATACCCCTCCTTATCGGCTCAGCGGACAACACTGTTCCGATCACAGTTCAGCGGCGAACTTCGGTGGCGCCTGCAAGCGCGTTCCGGCTGATCGTTCCCATCGATCTGTCTAGCGTTTTCCACCGGGTAGCACCGTTTCCCGGTGTCAAAGGTGTGGCAAACCAGACCGAAGCATGGGATCACGTCGGTCCTACCAGGAACCCGCAGTTCGACGACGGGTCGCAGGCCGACGAACAGTTGATCGAGTACATGGAAGGCTCGAGTTTTGCGTATCAGCTGACGGGATTCACGAACATCCTCTCCCGACTCGCGGTCGGCGTTCGAGGCGAATGGAACTTCAATCCCGACGGCGATGGCACCCTCATTCGGTGGACCTACGAATTCAAGCCGCTTCCGGGTCGTCGCTGGATCCTCGCTGGTCCATTCGCTCCCCTCTGGCGCCGATACATGGTGGCCGCCCTCGCGAGGTGCCTGCAAGTCATCGAATCGGAAGAAAACAACTCGTAGAGCTCGTAACACGATCTTGTTGAGATGGCCTGGTCGGGCGTGACCGGCCAGGCGATTCGGCCGTTCGTCATGGCGTGAGTACTCGGCCGTGAATCGTGGACGACGACTTGTGGGTCCTGATCGAACCGCTGCTGCCACCGTGGCCAGAGCATTCGCCGGGGCCACGGCTGGTGGCAGACCGACTCTGCCTCCTGGGCATCCTGTACGTGCACTACAACGACATTGCCTGGCAACTGCTGCCGCTGGAGTTGGGGTACGGCTCCGGACAGACTTGCTGGCGTCGCCTGGAGCGATGGCAGCAGGCCAGCCGCTTCGACCAACTGCACCGAACCCTGCTCTCTGAGCTGAACGCGGCCGGCGAACTCGACTGGTCACGGGCACAGGGCGCGTGCGTTGTCATGCGGCGAGATGAGTAACTCGTGCGTGGACGTGCTCTGATGGCCTGCTTGTCCGTACTTGGATGCGACGAACGCGACCCCTGATGATCAAGGTTCTCGAAGCCTTTGATCACGAACAGGGGTCGCGTTCGCGTGCCATCCTCCCTGATCGACGTTCTCCAGCGCCACCGCAAGGACGCCGACCTGCTGCACCTGTCTGCCGAGCTGTCCGAACTCGCCGCGCTGTCGGAGGTGTTGGACCGGCTTCCCGATCCACGACGGGTGCGGGGGCGCCGCTACCGGCTGGGGTCACTGCTCGCCCTGTGCCTGCTCGCGGTGCTCGGCGGCGCCACCACGTTGCCGGCATCGCCCGCTATGCCATCGATACCTCTCCCGAGGCGCGGGCGAGGATCGGGCTGCGCCGTCCGCCACGCGCCACCACGCTCGGTCGCCTGCTGTCTCGTCTGGACGGCGACGCCCTCGATGACGCCGCGGGCGCCTGGCTGGCCCGGCACGCGAGTGACCCGGCCGACGAAGGCGCCGTGGAGCTGGTGGGTGTGGCCGTCGACGGCAAAAGCAGTACGCGGCAGCCGCACCGGCGAGAAGACGGCCGTCCACCTCCTCGCCGCCTCCTGCACGAGGGCCAGGCCGTGGTCTGCCAGCGGCAGATCGCCGCGAAGAGTACTGAAATCCCTGCCTTCGCCCCACTGTCGGAACGGCTCGACCTGCGCGGATGCGTCATCACCGCCGACGCGATGCACACCCAGATCGGCCATGCCGAGCACGTCATCGCCGGGGGGCAGTACATCCTGGTCGTCAAGGGCAACCAGAAGAAGCTCCGCCGACAGCTGCGACATCTGCCCTGGCGCGAGGTCCTGCTGCAGGACCGCGCCCGCGAACAGGGCCATGGTCGACGCGAGATCCGCCGGCTCAAGGTCTGCACCGTCCAGCCCGGCCTCCTCTTCCCTCACGCCGTGCAGGCCATCGATGTCAAGCGCCGCCGCACCAGCCGCACGACGAACCAGACCACCGTCAAGACGATCTTCGCGGTCACCAGCCCCACTCCCGAGCAGGCCACCCCGGACCGGATCGCCGAACTGATCCGCGGGCACTGGCAGGTCGAGGCCCTGCACCACGTGAGAGACGTGACATTCGCCGAGGACGCTTCCCGCGTCCGCACCGGCACCGCACCCCGCGCGATGGCAACGCTCCGCAACCTCGCCATCGGCCTCATCCGCCAGGTCGGCTGGGCGAACATCGCCGCCGCGACCGACCACTACCGGTCACGAACCGACCACGCCCTCCAACTACTCGATCTTGAAGCCTGAGAATGAATCAACCCTGCATGAGCGGGCACTTGCCGATCGCTATTGCTGGCGGCTAGGAGGAGAACAGCTTCCAGTGCCCCTCGGACACGACGTCGACGATGCCGTCGGTCACTGTGATGGCGGTCTCGTCGTCGATCGCGTACGCCGGACCCGGGATCTCGGCCGCCCATCTCTCGGCGTCGGCCATGGTGTTCTGCGGAAGGAGCTCGTGATCCAGGTGCGGGAAGATCGAGAAGTCGACGATGCCCAGTGTGCTGTCGCCACCGGTGGGCGGCTTCCACTCGACGAAGTACTCCCCGATACGGGGGGTCATCACCATGCTCCCCGCGCTCAGCCCCACCCAGACGGTCTCGCGCAGCGACGGCAGGAGATCCCGCCAGCCCGGACTGCCGCATCCAGTGGCACAGGTACAGGGCGTCGCCGCCATCCACCAGCAGGACGTCTGCCTCTCGGACCCAGGAGACCCAGCGTGCTTCGTCGATGCTGGGCAACGCGGTGAGCTCCAGCACTCCCAAGGACTTCCAACCCAGCTCACACATGGGCGTGGAGGACTGGCCGGCGATAAATCGCCATACCCCGGCAGGACTGCCCTGGGGGTGCCCGTACCCCGCAGTGGGGATACAGAGGGCGTTAGAATCGGCGATCGGTTTGCCCAGTAGGTCGACCAGCGCGTCGTGGATGCTCGCGTTCTTGATGCCGGCGGAAGTAAGTAGAAGCCGCACGCTGCCCCCAGGTGTCATTGGCGGGGCCAGACTACCTGCGACGGCCACTCTTGGAGGGCTTGCGCTCGCTCACGGTGTTCAGCCCAGCACGCCCGAGCCCGCCGACTGACTTGGATGCAGCAGTCCCATACGTTCAGGTGACGGCAAATCAGCTACCAACTCACATACTGCCTTCTCAGGCAGCGAAGCGCTCAATCGCCGCTGCGAGGTCATTTCGAGTCAGAGGCTGCTGCATGTCGCTGAGGACTCTTGCCGCCGAGGGGAGAGCCCTCTGCTGGTTGGTGACGAGAACGCTCACGTAGTCCTTGTCGGGAACCAGAACCATCGCGGCCAGGTATCCGGGCAGACGCCCATTGAGATACATCTGGCCTGAAGGACCAAGCGCCCATCCGAGGCCGTACGCCATGGGGTCGTCCGGCGTAGTGCGCGGCCGGCGGATCTCCTCCAGAAGGGCCCGATCAGCGAGCAGTCCTTCACCAAGTGCCAGGAGATCCGAGACAGACGACCACAAACCTCCGCTGGGTCGGCGCGAGCGTGGGTAACCGAGTGGTGGGAGTTCGGTCGGTCCGTCCCAACCGGTGACCGAATCGCGCGGTGTGTCGAAACTCGTTCGAGAGAGATGCCAAGGTTCGAGCAGCTTCTTCTTCAATGCCCTCTCGTACGAAACGCCGCTGAGGGCCGCGAGGATCGCACCGGCCAGGAAGTAGTTGCCGTTGTAGTAGGACCAGGTCGTCCCGGGCTCCAGATCGGACCCAGCGCGTACTACGAGTCGGGCTGCCTCGTTGAGCGCGTGACGTCCGTCGCCCAAAGCGGACACGGTGGTCAAGTCCACAGACTCGCGCAGCCCCGAGACCTGCCCGAGGATCTGCTCGATGGTGAGGCTCACATCGGCTCGCCAGTCAGGCGCGAGGCCTGGAAGCAGCTCGATGGCGGGTGTGCTCAGCGGGACATCGTTCTCCCGCAGTGTCTGCACGAGCGCAGTAGAGGTGAAGATCTTCGTCAACGACGCGATTCGAAAGCACGGATCCGAGGTCGCCCGAATCGCCCCACGCATGGCCACGCTTCTTGCCCCCGCTGCGGAAAGCCCGGCTACCACGGCCGGGGCACCGCGAAGATCGACCTGCTTGTCGAGTAACTCCTGGAGATTCACAGCAGGCACCCTACGACGTCAACGAGCTGCGATGCCTCGTCGAGAGGACCTGATGAGGCCCTGCACCACCTAGGAGATGTCACGTTCGCCGAGGATGCATCCCGCGTCCGCACCGGAAACGCGCCCCGCGTCATGGCGACCCTGCGCAACCTCGCCATCGGCCTCATGCGCCAAGCAGGCTGGGCGCACCTCGCCGCTACCACCGACCACTATCGGTCACGGCGCGAGCACGCGCTCGACCTGCTCCACCTCGCAGCCTGAGAACGCATCAGCCCTGCCCTCACACCCAACGCCGCTTTCCTCATTTGGCTCAGGCAAAGGCATCGGGACGTTCCTCGGGCACAAAGTGACCACTGCCCTCAATCACCGCACCGGTCAGGTGCGGCGCGGCCGTGTTCAGACTGTCGGCGAGTCGGGCGCCTGTGCTGTGCTCGCCGCCAACGGCGAGTACGGGCATAGGAAGAGTTACTGCGGTTCCTGCCAGGCCCGATTGACGCTGCCGTCGTCAAGGAGGGTGCGGTAGTGCGCGAAGCCGGCGCGCAGTGCCTCGCATCCGCGGTAGGAGGAGGCGATGGTGTCGACCTCTTCCGGCGGGAAGGTTCCGGGCACCGCGGACAACCAGTCGAACCACCAGGTAAGGAAGTCGCTCTCCCTGCCTTCGCGGAGCAGCTCGGGCAGTTCTTCGGTCATGAAGAAGCCGAAGTGGAACAGTCCGCCGGAGGCCACGTCCATCGCCTGCTCCAAGCCGAAGCCGGGTAGGGCGAGTTCGACGAGGACGAGGTGTTCGACCTCCTCGGGGTGGCGGCGGGCGTAGGCGAAGGCCACCATGCCCCCGATGTCGTGCCCGACGATGCGCACGCCGCCGTGGATGCCGAGCTGTGCGAGGAGTTCGCGCATGTCCTCTGCTTGTGTGTCCTTGTCGTATCCGCTCGGGGGACGGTCAGAGGCACCCATGCCGCGCAGGTCGGGTGCCGTGCGCCGTGACGGTGATGCTCTCGAATCCGGGGAGGGGTGTTTCGTCGCTCATGGGATCACCTGGGGCTGGGTCGAAGAGAAAGACCAGGAATCTCTGTACGTGAGGGCCGGCGGAGCCGGTGGCGAGCTTGGCCAGTACCTGGTCGGTGGAGGTCATGCGGGCAGCGTTGGAAGGAAGGACTCTGACGGGTACGGCCGGTGCCGTTGTGTCAGAGGTGCTGCCCGGCCCGAGGACACGGGGTGGTCAGGTCTTCCGTGCGAGCGCTTCGCGGACTGCGGGTACGACTTCGGCGGCGAACGCCCTGATCTGTCGGATGTGGTCTCGTTCGGGCCAGATGACGAAACCGTTCATGCCGCCGGTGCACACGAGCGCGACAAGGTGCTCGGCCCACTGGGCGGCGGGCCCCTGGAACGGGCCGGCCGACGCCGGTTGGATGACACCGGCGATGTTGTAGACCCGGCGGATCGTGTCCGGATCGCGGCCCGCCAGCAGGGCGGCGTCGTCGATGCGGCGGACAGCCGTGGGCAGTGCGTCGAGTCCGAGGTAGGCGTGCGAGGGAAGCCAGCCGTCCGCCTTCGCACCGGTCAGAGCCAGCATGCGGGGCCCGTACGAGCCCAGCCACAGCCCCAGACCGGGGGTCGGCGCCGGACCGGGATGGACACCGGCGAGCGCGTAGTGCTCGCCGTGCGTCCGCACACTGCGCTCGCCACTCCACATGGCCCGGATGACGGTCATCGCCTCTTCAAGTGCGTCGACGGCCTCTCTCGGCGTACGACGGGAGCCGCCCATCGCCTCGATGGCTTCCCAGAAAGCGCCGGCACCCAGGCCGAGCTGGACCCGGGAGCCGGTCAGTCTGTCCAGGGTCGCCGCAGCCTTCGCCAGCACCGCCGGCGGACGCAACGGCAGAGAACTGACCGTCGGAACGAGCGTGACGTGTCGCGTCCGCGCGGCCAGGAAGGTGAGCAGTGTCCAGGTGTCGTCGAACGCCGCCTGGTACGGGTGGTCCTGGATGGTGAGAAGGTCAAGGCCGAGGCTGTCGATGAGTAGTGCCTGCTCACTGGAGCGGCCGACGGGGAGGGCGTATGGCTCTACGTTCGCGCCGAACAGGACAGGAAGGGACATGAAACTCTCCTGAGCAACCGGCGCTTGCTTGACGTCGGCCGCGGTGGTCGGGAGCGGGAACCGGCACGGGCACTCGGGTCCGTGAGCGGTTCAGCGCGGTGGGCCGAGGATGACGCCGCCGTAGAGTTCGGATGCTTCCGCCAGGAGGGCTTGGGGGATCTCGAAGCCGTCGGGACGCGGGGTGGAGCGGTCGCGTCCGGCGTGCCGGAACATGCCCTCGATGCCACCGGGCGTGGTGATCATCAGGAGGTCGGCGCGGTCGGAGGTGATGCGGTAGGCGTGCGGGACGTTGCGGGGCAGGTACACGATCCCGCCTTCGCGCAGTTCGTGCTCCTCCTCCCCCGACCAGACCAGGGCGCTGCCCTTGATCAGCATGAACACCTCGTCCTCGCGGGTGTGCAGGTGGAACGGCGGGGCTTCGCCCTTGGCGACGTCGAAGCGGCCCACGGTCAGTTTGCCCTCGGTGGCTTCCTTGTCGAGCAGCACGGAGAACGTTCCCCCGTCGAGCCATTCGAGCTTCTGCTGCTGCTCGGGCTGCGCCAGATAGGCCATCGTCATGACTCGGCCCTGCGTACGCCGACGAGGGCGGCTTTGGGCACGATGACCTCGGGAGCTGCGCCGTCGAGAACGTGGAAGCCGTCAGGCCATTTGCGCAGTCCGGCCTGGATGCCGGCCGCAGCACCGAAAGCAGTCGGGGTCCAGAGCGTCATGTGATCATCCTCATTTCTGTTCGAAGCACTCTTAGGCCGCGCTTTGCCGCCCACGCGAAGCGTCAACTTCGGTGTGTGAACCGAACGACAACTGACGAGGCCTAATCCCCTACGGCTGCCAGGAGTTGGAGTTTTTCGTAGTTCGGTGAGCCGGGCACGGCGGAGAAGACCAGCAGTTCCTGGGCCTGGTCGGGGTCCACCAGCCGCTGGCAGTACAGCTCCATCTCGCCCAACTCCCCATGCCGGTAACGCTTGAGGTCCTGATGGTGGGTGACGTCGACCTCGTGCAACCGCCAGAGGTCGGCGAACTCGGGGCTGATCTCCAGCAGTGCTGCGACGATCTCGCCGGCCTTGCCCGTAGGGTCCGCCGTGTGCGCCGCCCGGATGTCCACGGTGAAGACCCTGCCCCGCAGGGCGTGATCCTCGACGGGATACAGATCGCGTTGCGCCGGGTCGGTGAACCAGCGATAGACCAGGTAGCGGGACAGTCCGCTGAACCGGGTGTAATCGCCCAGCAGAGCAACCGCCGGGCGGGTCTGCAGCAGCGTCTCACCGAACCGGGACATCACCAACGCGGGCGTGTCCGAAAGCCGCTCCACGATGCGCAGCATGGTCGGGCTCACGTGATCCTCACGCAGCACCCGCCGCGGCGCAGAGTGCCCGGCGAGGTCGAAAAGGAAATCCCGCTCACTCAGGCTGAGATGCAGCCCTCGGGCGAGCGCGGCGAGCACCTGCTCGGACGGCATCGGGCCACGCTGCTGCTCGATCCGACTGTAGTAATCGACCGACATACCAGCCAGCGCGGCCACCTCCTCACGCCTCAGCCCACCGGTACGACGCCGAGAACCGCGGGGAAGCCCGACATCCTCCGGCTGCAACACCTCCCGACGCGCCCGAAGAAAGTCGGCCAACAATGCCCGATCCATCTCAACCTCCCGTGTCGACTGATCGAGCATCGCGTGAACCACAACCCGGATGAAGGCCGTACTTATCCACGGACAAGGTGTCCGTGGCAAACCACGCGATGGGGAGGGCTCTTCGCGGCCTGGACGCCTCGGCCCGGCTGCAACAGGATGTCCTGTCACTCCACGGAGTCAAAGGCGTCCTCTACTACTACGACACAAACGATCTCGCGGCCGGATGCGATGCCACCCAGATCCCGCACAGCTGCGGGGGCGCCTGCGACGGCTTTCTCCCCTTCGACCACGTTCTCAAGGACCCAGTGAAACCGAACATCATGAATGCTGTGGTGCAGCGGTTCTCGCAGGTCAGAGGGCTGCCGACCGAGAGGGGGTCAGCAAAGAGTCAGCATCGGTGCCAGTGAACGCCCTGCGCCACGTGGTGAATCGGCGGCGGTCGACGGCACAGGGGGTTCAGGCGGTCGGGTCGCCGATACTGGGCCTGCAACAGCGCCCCACAGGAACAGTGGCAGACCGTCGCGATGTGATGCCGGTCAATACCGCGCCGTGCGCCGCCGTCCGACGATACGCCCCTGCGCGTCAGCCGATCGCCGAGGGGTGTCGGGTGAGTGGTGTGACGGTGATGTCCATATAGGGGAAGAGCGGTAGTCCCCAGAGGAGTTCGTTGAGGCGGTCGTTGTCGGTGACGTCGAAGATGCTGAGGTTGGCGTACTGACCGACGCACCGCCACAGGTGGAGCCACTCTCCCGTGTGCTGCAACTTCCGCGCGTACTCCTTCTCCGCCGCGAGCGTCGACGCGCGGACGTCGGGGGCCATGTCGGGCGGCAGGCTGACGGTCATACGGACTGCGAAGAACACGGTCGCTCGCCTCCTTCCGGCCGCCGGCTCAGGACGCCGGGTCGAGGACGAAGTCGTACACGACCTCGCTTCCGCCACCCGGCGCGGGCTGCGGGTCGAGGACGAGTTCGGGTTTGACCGCCGAGGCCACGTCGTCCTGGATGTGGTCGCCGCCCTTGAAGTACAGCTGCGTGGTCAGCGGCTCGTGACCGGGCGCGGACACCTTCAGGTGCAGGTGGGCGGGGCGCCAGGCGTGCCAGCCGGCTGCGGCGATGAGCCTGCCGCAGGAGCCGTCGGTGGGTATCTGGTACGGGGCGGGCTGAACGGTGGTCACAGCGAACCGGCCCTCGGCGTCGGCGACGACACTGCCGCGCAGGTTCCACTCCGGGATACCGGGCGCGAACTGCGCGTACAGGCCGTCGTCGTCGGCCTGCCACATCTCCAGCAGGGCGCCGCCGAGCGGCTCGCCCGACACGCCGGTGACCTGTCCCTGGAAGAGGAGGGGGGTGCCGGTTTCGTTCTCGCGCATGGGCAGGGTCGAGGTTGCGGGCAGTGCGGGAGCTCCCGGTGCGTAATACGGGCCTTCAATGGTGCCCTTGCTTCCGTTGCGGCCGGCGGCCGCGACCTCCTCGACGACGTGTTCGACCCACACGTCCAGGAACAGCGGCCATTCGCCGTCCTGTCCGACCGCGATGAGCCACGACTTGAGGGCGTTGTACTCGTCGTAGGTCACCTGATGGCGGCGGATCACATCGTGCACGGCAGTGAGGACTTCCGTGGCGAGGGTGTCGACACGGGCCGCGTCGGTGCCCGCTTCGGTCCGGGGGGTCTTGTCGGTGAGGAAGCGTTCGGTCGCGGAGGCGCCGGATGCGGCGGCTGTGGCGGCTGTGGCCTTGAGGGCGGCGTCGGACATGGGTGCGGCTCCTTCAGGTGCGTGAGGGCGGGGTTTCAGTGGTCCTGGCGGTATCGGGCTAGCTTGTCCTCGTCGATCGCGACGCCCAGACCGGGCCCGCCAGGGACGGCGAGCGTGCCGCCGGTGAGCGCGAGCGGCTCGGTGAGCAGGTCGTCGCTCATGTCCAGGAAGTTGGACAGTTCGCCGGCGTGCCGGGACGAGGCGGCGTGCGCGGCGCCGAAGGCCACCGTGCACACGGTGCCCAGCTGCCCGTCGATCTGATTGCCCATCACTACTTCGGCGCCCAGCCCCTCGCACTGGAACAGCACACGCTGGGAGCCGGTGAAGCCGGTGCGGGCGGTCTTGATGCTGATGGCGGTGGCGTCGCCGTCCAGCAGGGAACGGGTCACCTCGGCGGGTGTGGTGGCGGACTCGTCCGCGATGAACGGGACGCGGCAGTGCCGCACGAGCCGGCGGCGGCCGAGCACGTCGTCGGCGGGGCACAGCTCCTCGGCCAGGGTCAGGCCCAGGTCGTCGAGTTCGCGCAGTGCCGCGGCGGCCTCGGAGGCGGTCCAGCCGCGGTTGCCGTCGACGTACAACTCGACGTCGTCACCCAGGGTTTCGCGCAGGGCCCGGCACACGTCGAGGTCGAGGCGGACCGGTCGGCGGCCGACCTTCACCTTGAAGACGGTGATGCCGTACGTGGCACGGACACGTTCTGCTTCCTCGGCCACCCGCCGGGGTGTGCCGAAGCCGAGCATGTGGCTGACCCGCATCCGGTCGGTGTGGCCGCCGAGCAGTTCGGTGACGGACCGTCCGCAGGACCGGCCCGCGATGTCCCACAGGGCCAGGTCGAGGGCGGACTTCGCGGCGGGGTTGCCGACTGTGCGGTGCAGCAGGGCGTGGGCCTGCTCACGGGCGAACACGTCGAGGCCCAGGAGCTGCGGAGTGAAGAGGTCCTCGATCACGGCGGTGACGGATTTCTGCGTCTCGCCATAGGTGAAGGGGCGGGGCGGCGCGTCGGCCACCCCGGTCACGCCTTCGTCGGTGTGCACCCGGACCAGCACGTGCTCGGCGGTGTGCACCTCCCCGCTCGCGAACCTCAAGGGCTTGGTGTACGGGATGGCGTACGGGATCGCCTCGATCTCGGTGATCTTCATCAGTGGCCCCCGCCGATGTCCCGGACGAGGGTCTCCATGTGCCGGGCGATGCCGAGCAGTCGGCCCACGCGGTCGGGGTGGCCGACGAGTTGCAGGCCGAGGGGCATGCCGTTCGGGTCGCGGTGACCGGGGACGGTGACCACGGGCAGGCCGAGCAGCTGCCAGGGGCGGCTGAGGACCGGCGTGCCCGTGGCGCCAAGACCGCGGGGGGCGGGGCCGGGAGCGGCCGGGCCGAGGATCGCATCGGCCTCGTCGTGGAGGAGTTCGAGGATCCGGACGCGGGCGCTGTCCCTGACGGCGAGCGCGGCCTCGTAGTCGGCGGTGGGGGTGCTCCGTCCACGGTCCAGGAGTTCGTTGAGGTGGGCGCTCAGCGACTCGGGGTGCCGCGCCTCGGCGGCGAGCGCGCGGGCGGCTTCGTAGGCCATGACCGTGGCATGGGTCTCGGCGAGTTCCGGCGTGCGCATGCGGTCCCCGAGCGCGGTTGTCTCCGTGCCGGCAGTGGTCAGGGCGGCACCGGTGCGCTCCAGTGCGTCGAGCATCGCGGGATCGATGTCCGCCAGTTCGGTGCCGGGCCAGAGCAGCACTCTCATGGCCTGGGACTCCTCGACCCGGGCGCCGTCGACGGCCTCGACCGCGGTGGCGAGACCGGCGACATCGGCCGCGAGAAGGCCCGGTGCGTCGAGAGTCGGGCTGAGCCCGGTGAAGCCCGTCGTCGGCCAGGCGCCCACCGGGGCCACATACCCGGCGGTACCGCAGAAGGACGCGGGCCGGGTCAGCGAGCCCGCGGTCTGCGAGCCCAGCGCCAGCGGCACCACGCCGGCCGCCACCGCGGCGGCCGAGCCGCTGGAGGAGCCACCCGGGGTGTGGGCCGGGTTGTGGGGGTTGCGGGTGGGGCCGGGCTGGAAGTACGCAAACTCTGTGGTCACAGTCTTGCCCAGGGGCACGGCACCGGCCGAGCGCAGCCGGTCGACCAGCCAGGCGTCGGCCTCGGCGATCCGGCCCCGGCGCAGCGGGGAACCGCACTCGGTGGGCAGCCCGGCCACGTCGATGATGTCCTTGACGCCGAACGGCACACCGCTCAGTGGTCCGACCGGTGCACGCTCTGCCTGCGCGCGGGCGCCGTCGGCGTCGACCCGGACCCAGGCACGGAGGTCGGGCTCGGTCTTTCGCAGCCGGCGCAGCGCTTCCTCGACGGCGGCCGCGTGCGTGGGTGTGCGGGCGGGCGTCATGACGGGGCGCCTTCCGGGACCAGGGGTGTGGCGTCGAGGCGGTGGAAGGCCCGGTTGAAGTAGACGAGGCTCTGGCCGCCCGATTGGGTGCGGATGTGCTCGATGTCGACGAAGAGGACGCTGTGGGAGCCCATCGGGACGGCGTGCTTGACGGTACCGACCGCGGTCACCAGGGCGTCCTTGAGGACCGGCACGTCGTGGCCGCGATCCCAGATGTCCCAGGTGAAGCGCTCGGCCATGGGCACCTTGGTGGCCCCGGCGAAGTGCAGTGCCAGCTCCTGCTGGTCACCGCCGAGAACGTTGACGCAGACGCGTCCGTTGGCTTGGAAGACGTCGTGCATGGCGCTGGCCCGGTTGACGCAGACCAGAAGGGTCGGCGGGTCGTCGGTGACCGAGCAGACGGCGCTGAGGGTGATACCGCAGCGGCCGCTCGGGCCGTTCGTGGTCAGGATGTTGACTGCTGCCGGGAGATGCGCCATGGCTTCCCGGAACTCGCTCTGGTCGGGGGTCACGGCGATGCCGCTCCTCTCCTGCTTCGGTCGGTTCTCGCTCACCACAGTTCGACCACCAGCCGCGGCGACCTCGCCCGCGACACACAAGCGGCGATCTGGTCCCCGGCCGCCTTCTCCTTGGTGGAAAGGCAGTGGTCACGGTGATCGGGATCGCCTTGGAGGACCCGCAGGACACAGGTCCCGCAGATGCCTTCGCGGCACGAGGTGTCGAGGGGGACGCCGTTGTCCTCCAGCACCTCGGCGATGGTCTTGTCCGGCGGCACCGTGTACACCTCGCCGGTGTCCAGCTCGACCTCGAAGGCGACGGCGGTCCCGGCGTCCGGCAGGTCGCCGGCCTGGAACAGCTCACGGTGGACGCGGTCCTCGGGCAGGCTGCGGGCCGCGAGCACGGTCACGTGGTCCATGAAGCCCTCAGGACCGCAGGTGTAGACGTGTGTTCCCGCGTCGGGAGTGGCCAGCGCGGCCGCCAGGGTCCTGGCCGTCGCCTCGCGCCCGAGGCCGAAGTGGAAGTCGACGCGGTCGGCGAAGGCGCTGCGTTCGAGCAGGTCGGCGAATGCGGCCTCGGCCCGGTCGCGGGCCACGTAGTGCAGCCTGAACTCGGCCCCGGCGGCGTGCAGTTCGTACGCCATCGCCAGCAGAGGCGTGATGCCGATCCCGGCCGCCACCAGATGGTGCCGCGCCGCGTCCGGGGCCAGGCCGAACAGCCGGCGGGGTGTGCCGACGGTCAGCTCCGTGCCCACCGCGGCCTTGTCGTGCAGGGCTTGGGAGCCGCCCCGCGAGTTCTCTTCGCGCTTGACCGCGATGGTGTACGCGCCGGTGTCGTCGGGGGGCCCGCACAGGGAGTACGGGCGGGTGACCCCGGTGGGTCCGGTGACGTCGACGTGCGCGCCGGCCGGGTACGCGGGGAGGGCTCCCCCGTCGGAGCGGACGAGCCGCAGAACTCTGATCGAGTCGGTCTCGTCGAGGGTCTCGGTGACGGTGACAGTGAACATCCGTCCGCCTCAGCGTTCTTCATCAGGGATGCTTCATGAGGAGTGCTCATGAGGGATGGTGCCGACGACGCTGTCAGCGCATGTACAGGCCGCCGTTGGCGTCCCAGCAGGCTCCCGTGACCGCGTCCGCGTGCTCGGCTGCGAGCAGGACGGCCATGTCGGCGACGAAGCGGGGTCTGCCGAGTCGGCCTACCGGGATCGACGCCTCGATCTGGGCGAGCCGTTCCGGGGCGACGGTCTCGCGGACCACCGGAAGGTCCTGTGGTCCCGGGGAGATGGCGTTGACCGTCACCCCGTGCGGGCCGAGTTCGCGGGCGAACACCTTGGTCAGGGTCGCTACTCCGCCTTTGGCCGCCGCGTAGTGCGCGCCGGTCGCCGTCCCGCCGTTCTGTCCCGCGAGGGAGGCGATGTTGACGATGCGTCCGTAGCCGCGTTCGGCGAAGTACGCGCCGAAGACCTGGCAGCCGAAGAAGGTGCCGTTGAGGTTGGTGGCCACGACGGACTCGAAACTCTCCGGGCCGATCTCCATCAGTGGTTCGACCTTGGAGTGTCCGGCGTTGTTGACCAGGACGTGCACGGCGCCCCAGCGTTCGGTCAGCCGGTCCCGGACCCCGACGAAGGCCTCCTTGTCGCGCACATCCAGGCAGAGCCCGACGGCGTAGCGCCCCTCGGGGTCGAGTTCCGCCGCTGCCTTGACCGCGGCCTCCTCGTCCAGATCGGTGAGTGCTACGCAGTAGCCCCGGTCGTACAGCCGCCCGGCGATGCAGGCGCCCAGGCCACCGGCAGCCCCTGTCACCACTGCGACGCGGCGTGCGCCGTCCTCGTTCGGGCTCACAGCAGGAACCCCGATGCGGTGACGGAGTCCTCCGAGTTGGCCAGGCGCACGATCTTCTGGAGGATGCGCGGGCCGTCCGGTCCGAACACGAGCCGGTGGGTGACGTCCGCGGCGAGGACGAAGGTCTCCTCACGCTTGTACCCGACGAGGATCTGCGCCGAGCAGATCCCGATCGTGTCGGCATCACGTCGGGTGACGACGAAACGGGAGACCGAGCGGACCGTCCGCGCCGCCGCGGCGGCGGAGATGGACAGTCCTCCGGTGAGGCGTTCGATGCGCATCCGGCGCATCCGGTCGTCGTCGTAGACCAGGTTGAGACGGGAGGCGAAGTCGGTGGCCTCGCGGTCGATCGGGACGACGTACTCGCCGCCCTCGGCCCACAGTTGGTCCCACTCCTCGTAGCGCCGGGCATCCAGCAGGTGGGCCTCGCGCCAGATCAGGGAGACGGCGGCCAGAGCCCTGGGGTCGTCGAGAGGCAGTCCGGTCTCCACAACAGCTTCGCTGAGGGCTTCACTCGGCATCGGTCATCATCCTCTTCCACATTGCGTACGCCTCCCGCATGCCGGTTTCGTCGGTCGCGTGCGAAGTGGGCTGCCCGAGGTCGTCGGGCTTCTCGCGGCTTAGGCCACGGTTGACGAGGATCGGCATCTCGGCGCCGCCGGCCACACCCCGCTGGACGCGGTTCCAGGCCTCGGCGTCGTCGGGGCTGCCGAATCCGAACGGGCCCTGGAAGTGCTCGTGGATCCGCAGCCGTTCGCGGTTGACGATCTCCGGGCCGCCGTCGAGGCCGAGCGCCACATGCCGGACCTCCGTCTGCGCGACCGAGAGCGGTCGCAGGACGCGGAAGAACGCCATCGACATGGCCACGTTCGGGAACAGGTTGAGGTTGAACCCGGCGCCGTGCAGGGAGCGGACGATGCGCCGCACCTTCTCGGGCGGCATGTCCTTGGACAGTTCCTCGACGATGTGGGCGAAGCGGTCCTGGAGCTTCTCGGTACCGTCGTCCACGTCGAGGTCGGCGTGTTCCGCGACGGAGACCGAGACGCTGTGACCGTTGCCGAGGGCGTGGGTGACCGCCGTCTCGTCGGTCATGATCGACAGCATGCTCGCGGTCTCGGCGTCGACCGACGACATCCAGGAACGGTGCACGATCGGGAAGTGGTACCAGTCGGTGGTGTTCTCCAGCTGGATCTTCCAGTTGCCGTTGAAGCGGAACCTGTGTTCGCCCTGCACCTTGATCGGATAGCCCGCGCCCTGCTTCATGAAGCGGTCGATCCACAGCCGGGCCCCGCCCAGGAAGTCCTCCAGCGGCTCGATGTCCTGGTCGAAGCTCGCGAAGATCATGCCCGCGTAGGTGCCGACCTTGAGCCACTGCAGAGGCAGGTCCTTCTTCTCCACGACGTCCTCGTAGCCCTCGGGGTACGGGATGCCGCGCAGGGTGCCGTCCAGGGCATACGACCAGGCGTGGTAGGGGCAGGTGAAGCCGTTGCCGTTGCCCTTGGGGGTCTCGCAGACGCTGGCGCCGCGGTGACGGCAGCGGTTGAGCAGGACGTTGACGCCGCCGCGGCGGTCACGGGTGACAATGACGGGGCGGCGGCCCACCCAGGCCATCTTGAAATCGCCGGCCTTGGCGACCTCGCTCTCGTGTGCCACCCACACCCAGGTGCGGTGGAAGATGCGGTCCATCTCCCGTTCGAAGAGCGCCGGGTCGCTGTAGAGGGTCCCCGCGACGCGGTCGGACTCGACCAAGGAGGCGACATCGGGGGTCATCGGGCCACCTCCGGCTCCGGGAGCGGGCGGCCCAGGCGCGCCTCGATCTTCATGTAGTGCCAGAGGGCGTGCTCGCCCACCTGGACGGTGCGGAAGAGGTTGCAGGCCGCGGCGACGGTCTGCTGGTCCACGACGTCGGCGAGGACGTAGCAGGTCCACGGCCAGGAGTCGGAAGGACCGACCATGTGCTGGTCGTCGTCCACGGTGCCGAGGACGCTGACACCGGGCAGCTCGTAGAGCTGGGAGAGCATGGTCGTGAAGCCGTCCCAGACCGTCTTGCCCTGTCCGATGGGCAGGTCGAAGAAGTTCTGGTTGACGCCGATACAGAAGAGCACGCGCAGGGGTGTGCCGGAAGAAGCGGCCATGGGGGCCCTCCTTGGGTGTCTGGGTGTCTGGGGGTCTAGAGGTAGCCGGGGAAGGGCGGGACGCCCATGAGGACCGCGCCCGCACCGTCGTACATGCCTTCCTGGAGGAAGGCGTGCTGCGGTGCGACCGAGGCGTCGCGCAGATGGCGTTCCAAGGGGCTGCCGGTGGCGATGGCCGCGATGCCGCCGAGCTGGTAGGCGGCCCGCGTGACTTCGAAGGAGGTCTTGGCCAGGTGCGCGGAGGCCAGGCGCAGCAGGCTGGCCTGCTCGGCCGTGGCGGGGTCTCCGACCTCGACGGTCGCCCAGGCCTCGTCGGTGGTCTCATAGAAAAAGGCACGCGCGGACCGGAGTCGGGCCTCGGCCTGTCCGACGGTGATGCGGTAGGTGGCGCGCTCTGCGGGCTTCGGGGCGCCTGTGTAGCCGGCTCGGCCGCCCTGGGCGATGACGTGGTCGAGCGCCGCGCGGGCCACGCCGAGACCGACGACGGCCAGAACCTGGGCGGCGTAGGGGACGGTCGGGTAGTGGTAGAGCGGTTCGTCCACGGTGGGCGTGCCCCCGCGGACGAACGTCCACTCCTCGGGGACCACAGCCGCGTCGACCACCAGGTCGTGGCTGCCGGTGCCCCGCATCCCAATGACATCCCAGTTCTCGGCGACCTCCACCTGCTCGGGCCGCAGCACGGCCGTCAGGGGCCGGCCGGCCCTGTCCTCGCCGGCCTTGATGCCGACGCCGAGGACATCCGCACCCTTACAGCCGCTCGCGAACTTCCATCGGCCCGAAACGCGGTAGCCGCCCTCGACACGTTCCGCCGGCTGTACCGGGAAGAGGCCGCCGGCGAAGGCGACGTCGGGCCCGTCCGCGTACAACTCGGCCTGTGTCTCCAGGGGAAGCGCGGCCAGGTAGATCGCGGACGAACCGAAGCTCGCGACCCAGCCGGCCGAACCGTCGACCGCCGATATCCGCTCGACGAGGCGCAGGAATGCGGCGGGTGGCAGGGCGTCTCCACCGAAACGGCGTGGAACACCCGCCCGGTAGATTCCGGCATTCTTGAACTCGCCGATCACGTCCGTCGGGACGTGCCTCTTCTCCTCGAATTCAGCCCGTCGCTCCGCGACCACTGCCAGCATTCGTTCGAACTGAGTCATGAGGCTGTCCCCTCGCGCTGCCGGACGGTTCTCATCCGCTCCATGCCATCACGCTATGGGCGACAACCAAGCTGCCACAATTGGAACTTGACCCCATGCCATAAGAGTTTTCCCCTATGTCAAGCCGTCACAGAAGGTTCTTCCGCACAACTCCCGACTGTGCGACGAGGAGAATGTTCTCCGGTCGGCCGAGCAGGGCGATGTCCTGCAACGGATCCCCCTCGACAACCACGAAGTCGGCCGTTTTCCCGGATTCCAGAGAGCCCAGCCGGTCATCAAGTCGCAGCAGGCGTGCGGCATTCAGCGTGCCGGCCGTGATCGCGGCCAGCGGGTCCATGCCCAGTTCCACCAGATACGACAACTCGAGCAGATTACGGGCGTGCGGGACGACGCCCGCATCCGTCCCCAGAGCGATGGGCACGCCTCGCTCGATCGCGTGCGCGATGTTCTCCTTGCTGATCCCGGACCACCGGGTCTTCTTGCGGTAGTGGTACTCGGGCATCGCCGACGGGTCGAGTGGAGCGAACACCGTGGACAGGGTGGGGACGAGGAACGTGCCCTGTTCCAGGGCCAGTTTGCACAGCTCGTCGGTCATGCCGTAACCGTGCTCGATGCTGGTGACGCCGGCCCGCAGGGCGTTGCGGATGCCCGCGCCGCCCTGGGCGTGCACCGCGACGGGCTTGCCACGGTGTCGTGCCGCCTCGTCGACGACGGCTCGCAGCTCCTCGTACGTCAGGCCTTCGTCGTCGGGGTCGTCGTGCGGGCTGCCCATGCCTCCGGTGGCGCACACCTTGACGACGTCGGCTCCGGCGCGCAGCACGCACCGGGCCGCGAGCCGGGCTTCGTCGGCCGTGTCGGCGATCATGCCCAGGTGCGGGGCCGCGTCGACTCCGCCCGGCAGCGAGCAGTCGGCGTGTCCGCCGGTGTGGCTGATCACCTTCACCGCGACCTGAAGGCGCGGTCCGTCGATCAGGCCGCGTTCCAGGGCGGTCCGGTACCCGGAAGGGATGCCCCCCAGGTCGCGTACGGTCGTCACACCCGCGTGCAGGGTGGCGCGCAGCCGTTCGGCGATCTCGAAGGTGTCCACCGTCGGGTCGGCGGCGAGTCCCGCGACCAGGCCGCGTTCCGGGGTCATGCACAGGTGCGCGTGACTGTCGAAGAAGCCGGGCAGCACCGTGCGCCCGCCCAGATCGACCGTTGTCGCGCCCGGTGTCGGGGGCGGTGCGGTGGCCGCCGGGCCCGCGTGGACGATGAGTCCGTCGTCGTCCACGACGAGGACGGCGTCGGCCAGCGGGGGCGCTCCGGTGCCATCGACAAGGACCGCGTGCTGGTACCGGGTGGTCATGGGAGTTCCGTTCGTCTCGGGTCTTGCGGGGGTCGGGTCGTGGGCAGCGTGAACCGGAAGACGGCGCCGCGCGGCTCGTTGGCGTGCACGTGCAGGTGTCCGCCGTGCCGGGTGATGATGCGGTGGCTGAGGGCGAGGCCGATGCCGCTGCCGTTCGCCTTCGAGGTGAAGACGCCGTCGAAGATGCTCTCGTCGGGGGGCGGCCCTGGCCCCCGGTCCCGGACGGCGAGTTCCGCGCCGCCGTCCGCTGCGCGCCGGGTGACGACCTCCACCCGGCGCTCCGGCCGCGGGCAACGGGCCATTTCGTCGACCGCGTTGAAGGCCAGGTTCATGACGACCTGGCCGATGAGCACGTTCTCGCACAGGACGGGCAGCGGTTCGGTGGTGAGGTCGAAGGCGACGTCCACCGCGTGCTCCTGGGCGCGTAGGTCGATGAAGTACGCGCAGTCACTCACGATCGTGTTGAGATCCGTGAGCTGGGCGGACTCCTCGAGGCGGCCGACGTATCCGCGCAGGCTGCCCAGGATGCGCCGGGCCCGCTCGATCTGCCGTACCGCGTTGTCCAGGCCCCAGGCCACGGACGGGTCGCCGGAGCCCTGGCCGAGCCGGCCGCGGACACCTTCGACGAAGTTGTACGCGGCCGCCAGCGGCTGGCTCACCTCGTGGGCGATCGCCATCGCCATGTCGCCCATGGCGTTGTAGCGGGCGAGATGGTCGAGGTGCTGGGTGTCGCGGCGGTGCTGTTCCTCGGCACGGACGCGGTCGGTGATGTCGTAGAAGAGGACCATCCGGCCGTGCAGGTCGCTCTCGATCTCGATGTGCTGACAGGTCGCGGCGTACCAGCGGGGCTCGCGTCCGGGAGCGGCGAAACGGTAGCGGCCCTCGCGCTCGGGTACAGCCCCGTCGCAGCAGTAGGCGGTGAAGTCCGCTCCCTGAAGTCCCCCGCCGAGCAGCCTGCCGGCCGACTCGCTGGCGAAGAGCACCCGGTGCCCCTCGTCGAGGACGACGATGCCCTCGGCCAGGCCTCCGAGGAAGGCGCGCAGTCTGCTCTCCGTGCGGAACAGGTCCCGCTGCACCGCCTTCTCCTCGGCGATGTCCCGGAACTGGACCATCACCACGGCCCGCGCGGAGAGTTCGACGCGGATCGCGATCGCCTCGGTGAGGATCTCCTCTCCGTCCTTTGAGCGGTAGCACCACTCGGTGGCGCTGACGCCGTGCTCGACGGCCTGGCGCAGCCAACGGTGTCCGAGTTCCCGGCTGTACTGGCGGGCGTTCTTGCTCATGTCGGGGGCTTTGAGGGGCTTGAGTTCGTCGACTGTCCAGCCGAGCAGCCGGCAGGCCGCCCGGTTGGCCCAGAGGATCTCGAAGGTCCGGGCGTCGTGGAGCAGGACGCAGTACTTGAGGGCCTGGGCCAGTTCGCGGAAGTCTGCGGGGGCGAGGTCGTCCACGGGCGTGCTCCTCCTCACCCGGCATCCAGCCTGAGGACGTCCCGGACCAGGGTGGCGATACTCTCGGCCCCGGTCTTCTCCCGGATGCGGGCCCGGTGCACGTCGACGGTCTTGGCGCTGATTCCCAGCCGCCCGGCGATCACCTTGTTCGGCACGCCCTCGACGGAGAGCTCCAGAACTTCCCTCTCCCGTACGGTCAGCGCGTCCAACTTCGCGCGGAGGTCCGCTTGTTGTGCCTCCCGTGCGAAACGCTTGCGAGCCGTGCGCTGGGCGTGCTGGACGACGTCGAGCATGTGCTGGGGGTCGTACGGCTTCTCCAGGAAGTCGACGGCGCCCTTCTGCATCGCGCGTACGGACATCCGGATGTCGCCGTGCGCGGAGACGAACACGACCGGCAGCGACGACCCTGTCTCGTTCAGTACTTCCTGGACGCCGAAGCCGCTGAGCTCGGGCATACGGACGTCCAGGACCAGACAGGCCGGACGGCCGCGGTCGTACGAGCGCAAAAAGGTCCGGGCGTCCCGGAAGCGCTCCGAGGGGATGCCGACCGACTCCAGGAGCCAGGCGAGGGACTCGCTCAGCTCCTCGTCGTCGTCCAGGATGTAGACGAGGCACATCTCAGTCGCCCCAGGATGCCTGCGCGGTCCAGTACTCGCTCCCGTCGGCGCTGATCCCGTGCTGCCAGTCGCTGATGCGGCGCAGGGTGGGTTCGACGCGGGCGGTCGCCTCGTCGGCACCGTCGGGACCGTCCTCGTCGACCGTCCAGTGGACCCAGTTGATCTCGCGGCCCGTGCGGTCGTGCACGAACAGGTCCACGTGGTGCCAGCCGTAGCGGTGGGTGTCGGCGTAGCAGGTCAACAGCATCGTGCGGTGGTTCATCGCTCCCCCATCAGCGGTGCGCTGAACAGTCGTTCGGTACGGAAGGCGGAGATACGGGCGCGGTCCGGGTCCAGCCGGAAGGTCACGTCGAGCCGGGCGACCATGACCTCCGTGTCGCCCGACTCGTAGCGCGAGAACTGCTGCATCGGCCAACTCCCTTGCGCAATCCGGCTCTTGGTGTCCACGGTTCCGGGAAGGAGCAGGTGCACATTCGTACGGAAGTGGGGGTTAGGCGGCAGATACGCCGACAGCATCGCGACGATCGCCTCCCGGCCCTCGGTGCGTCCGAACCGCTCGGCGTACTCGCTGCCGCCGCCCTCCCAGACGGCGTCCTCGGTGAACAGCTCCCCCAGCTCCCCCAGCTCGCCCTCCGCGCTCGCGGGGACATCGCACAGGGCGAGGTAGCGGGTGATGGTGTCCATGACCCCGGTCACGAGGCGGCCAGCTTCAGGCGCTCGGCCCGGCGCCCAGCCTGCCGCTCCGGGTCCGGGACCGGGGCGGCCAGCAACAGCCGCTTGGTGTAGTCGTGTTCAGGGCGCTCGGTGACCTGGGCGGCATCGCCCGTCTCCACGATGGCACCCCGGTACAGCACGGCCACCCGGTGGCTGATGTGCCGCACGACGGACAGGTCGTGGGTGACGAAGAGGTACGCCACGCCCGTCGCCTCCTGGATCTCGATGAACAGGTCCAGCACCCGGGCCTGGGTCGTCAGGTCGAGGGCACTGACCGGTTCGTCGCAGACGATCAGCCTGGGATCGCGGCACAGGGCGCGGGCGATGGCGATGCGCTGACGCTGGCCTCCGGAGAACTCACGGGGCAGTCGGCGGGCCGCGTCCTGCGGGAGGTACACGTGGTCCAGCAGCTTCTGCACCCGGCGTTCCGCGTCGGCGCGCGCGACGCCGGTCACGAGCAGGGGCTCGGTGAGGATGTCCATGACCGTCATCGCCGGGTTCAGCGAGGTGTAGGGGTCCTGGAAGACGACCTGGATGTCCTTGCTGAGTGTCCGCCGTTCCCGTTTGCCGAGCCGTGAGACGGGGCGTCCGTCGTAGCGGATCTCACCGCCGGTGACGGGGGCGAGGCCGAGGACCGCACGGCCCAGGGTGGTCTTGCCGGAACCGGACTCGCCGACCAGGCCGAGTGTCTCGCCAGGCGCGACACTCAGGGAGACGCCGTGCAGGACGCGGAAGGGCTCCTTGCCGCGGCCCTTGGCGGGATACTCCACGACGACGTCGTCGAGTTCGAGGAGCGGCGAGGTCATGGCGTCACTTCCTTGAGGGGCTGGTCGGGGCGGTGCAGTTGACCGCGCGCGGGTCCGCCTTCGAGGGTCGAGTCGAGCAGCATCCGCGTGTAGTCGTGGCCTGGCGCCGCGAAGATCTGCCGGGCCGGCGCGGTCTCCACGATGCGGCCCTTCTGCATCACCGCGACCCGGTCGCAGATGTCGGCCACGACGCCGAAGTCGTGGGTGACGAGGATCATCCCCATCTCGCGCTCCTGCTGGAGCGAGCGCATCAGGTCGAGCACCTCGGCCTGGACCGTGACATCGAGCGCGGTGGTCGGCTCATCGGCGATCAGCAGCTTCGGGTCGCAGGAGACAGCGCCGGCGATCAGGACGCGCTGGGCCATGCCGCCGGAGATCTGGTGCGGGTACGACCTGAACACCCGTTCCGGGTCCGGGATGTTGACCCGGGCGAGGAGTTCCAGTGCCTTGGTGCGGGCTGCGGTCCGGGACAGCCCCAGGTGCCGCCGCATGGGCTCCACGAGCTGGAAGCCGATGCGGAAGCAGGGGTCCAGGTTGGACATGGGTTCCTGCGGGATGTAGCCGATGCCGCACCCGCGCAGGGCGTTGAGTTGGTTGAGGTCCAGGCTCAGCAACGCCTGTCCGTCGAAGACGAGTTGATCGGCCGTCACTTCGGCCTCGTACGGCAGCAGTCCGAGGACGGAGAACGCGGTCTGGCTCTTGCCGGAGCCGGACTCGCCCACCAGGCCGAGCACTTCACCGCGTTCCACGGTGATGCTCACTCCGTCCACGACCGTCTTCTCGCCGTAGGCGACGCGCAGGCCCTCCACCGTCAGCAGACGGTCCGCGGTGGGAGCGGCCGCCGGTCGGGGCACGGTCCGCGTGACGGGCACGGGGCGTTTGGTCACCCGGCGCTCGGTGGTGCCCAGCGCGTCCCGCACCGCGTTGCCCAGCATGCTGGACGCGAGGATGGTCAGGCCCATGGCCACGCCGGGCCAGACCAGCAGCGAGGGCGAGGTGTAGACGTTCGTGAAGGCGTCGTTGAGCATCGCACCCCAGCTGGCCTGGGACGCCTTGCCGAGGCCGAGGAAGGCGAGGCCCGCCTGGATGCCGATCGCCACGGCGAACACCTGCGTGGCCTGAATGACGGAGGGCGCGATCACCACGGGCAGGACGTGCCGCCGCATGATGCGCGCGTCGCCGAGTCCGGAGACACGCGCGGCGTCGACGTACAGCTCCTCGCGCACGGCGAGCACCGATGCGCGGATGAGGCGGAAGACCATCGGGGCCATGATCACGCCGAGGACGATCATGGCGACGTTGAGGTCCTGCGAGACGACCACCATGACCACCAGCATCACGATGATGGCGGGCACGGCCATGATGATGTTGGAGATCCAGCCGGCCACCGCGTCGAACCAGCCGCGGTAGAACCCGCTGACCAGGCCGAGCGGTCCGCCGACCGCGAAGGCGACGAGGACGGCGAGTGTGCCGCCCACCAGACTGGTGCGGCCGCCGTACAGCAGCCGGGAGAGGACATCCCGGCCGACGCCGTCACCGCCGAGCGGGTGGCTGCCCGACAGGGGCGCGAGGGTGTCGGCGATGACACTGCGGTCGGGGGCCTGACTGGTGAGCAGGGGTGCCGCGAGGCTCGCCAGGATCACCAGGGCCAGGACGGCCAGGCACACGACGGCCAGCGGGTCGCGCAGCGTGCGGCGCAGGAGGCGGTCCCGTTCGGCCGCCGCGGGAGCCTCGGTCATGAGACACGCACCTTGGGGTTGAGCCAGCCGTACGCGATGTCCAGCAGGAGGTTGACGGCGACGACGATGACGACGGTGACCACGACCGTGCCGAGCAGCACGGGGGCGTCACCACGGACGGCGGCCGAGTTGGCGAGGGTACCGATGCCGGGCAGGCCGAACACCTTCTCCACGACGACGGCGCCGCCGATCAGGCCGATGAACTGGAGGGCCAGCACGGTCAGGGCGGGCGGCGCCGCGTTGCGCAGCGCGTGCCGGAACACGACGCTGCGGGTGCCGAGGCCGCGGCTGCGCAGGGTACGGACGAAGTCGGCGCGCAGGACGTCGATCAGGGCACCGCGTACCTGCATCGCGGTGGCCGCGGTCGCGCCGACGGCCAGGGACAGGGCGGGCAGGGTGATGGAACGCAGCCAGCCGCCGGGCGAGGCCGCGAGGTCGACGTAGCCGGTGGCCGGCATCCAGCCCAGCTGGACCGCCAGTGTGACGGCGAGGACCAGGGCGATCAGGAAGCTGGGCACCGCGGTGCCGAGCACCGCGGCGACCTGCACGAGACGATCCACCCAGCCGCCGCGCAGGGCGGCCGCGGTGCCCAGCACCACGCTGAGAACCGCCGCGACCAGCATTCCGGCCAGCACCACGGAGAGGGTGACCGGCAGGGTGTCGGTCAGGGACTGGTTCACCGAGTCGCCGGTGAACCAGGAGCTGCCCAGGTTTCCCTGCGCTGCCTGTTCGGCCCACTGCCAGTAGCGCTCCACCAGGGGCTGGTCCAGGCCGAGTTCGTGGCTCTTGGCGGCCACCGCGGACCGCGAGGCCGTCTCGCCCAGGACGTTGCGGGCGACATCGGTGCCTGTGAGGCTGAGCAGCAGGAATGTCGCGGTGGCCACGACGACCACCAGGACGACGCCGGCGGCGATGCGCCGGAACAGGAAGACGAGCACGGTCGGTTCCTCCTTCCACGTGCGGGAACGGACCTACGGCTGGTTCGCCGGCGCGTAGTTGTAGATCGGCGGGTACTGGGTGCCGGGCTGCGGCGTCACCTTGACGTCCTTCGCGGTCGCGTACGCGTTGGCGATGACGCTCCAGGGGGCGTTCCAGACCTGGTCGACGACGTAGGTGTTCAGCTCCTCGAAGAGCGCTTCACGCTTGGCCCCGGTGGCGTTCCCGATGCGGGTGATGAGGTCGTCGGCCTTCGGGTCGTCGTACTTGAAGGGGTTCCAGGTCGACTTCTTCGTCAGCTCCAGCTGGACCTTGTCCCAGGCGGTGGGCGCGCCCAGCTTGAAGTACGACATCGCGTACTTGCCCGAGAGCATGGCACTGAAGATCTGGTCGGTGGGCAGGGTGTCCAGCTTGACCTTGATGCCGATGTCCTTGAGGGACTGATTGAGCGCGGCCTGCTCCTGCGGGAAGTTCGCGGAGAGATCCGGGAGGGTCACGGAGAAGCCGTTCGGGTATCCGGCCTCCGCCAACAGCTTCTTCGCCTTCGCCGGGTCGTACGGGTACGTGTCGTCCAGCTCGGCCTTGTAGCCGTCCTCGGTCTTGGCGAACAGCTGGGTGGTGGGCGTACCGAGGCCTGTCTTGGCCGACTTGATGATGGCGTCCTTGTCGAAGGCGTGGTTCAGCGCCTGCCGGACCTTCAGCTCGCCGAGGGCGGGCACCTTCTTGCCGGCCCGGTCCCAGATGTAGAGGCCCTCGATGTCGCCGGGCTGGTAGGTGACGACGTTCAGGCCCCGGCCCTTGACGGTCTTGACACGGTTGAGGTTGAGGGTGGCTCCGTCGAGCTGGCCGGACAGCAGGGCGTTGGTGCGTGCCGTCGGGTCGGCGAGGAACTTGATGACGACCTTGTCGTAGGGGAAGGCCTTGGCGTTCCAGTAGTCGGCGTTGCGGACGTAGGTGTACGTCTGCCCGGCGGTGGTGGCGGCCGTGTCCAGTTTGTACGGGCCCGAGCCGACGGGGGTCCTGGGGTTCTCCAGCGCCTTCGGGCTGACGATCATGCCGGAGACCTGACCGAGCGCGGGCAGCAGGGCCGCGGTGGGGTGGCTCAGCCTGATGGCGACGGTCTGCGCGTCGACAACATCGACTCCGGAGATGTCCTGGATCTCACCGGCGGCGCTGGCCGTGCCGCTCTTGGTGTGCAGCAGACTCTGCTTGACCGCGTCGGCGTCGAGGGGGGTGCCGTCGGTGAACTTGACTCCCTGACGCAGCTTCAGCGTCAGTGTGGTCTGCGGCTTGTCGTACGACCAGGACGTGGCCAGGTTGGGGGTGGGTTCCCCCTTGGTGTTCAGCCGGATCAGGGTGTCGTACACCGGCTGGTAGTACTGGGCCTCGGGCCCCATGCTCGCCTTGGCCAGATCCCACGGCGTGGCCGTGACCGACTCGGCGAGGGTCAGGGTCTTGTCGCCGCCGGCGGCCTGGGTGCCGCCGCCACAGGCCGCGACCGTCGCTGTCAGGATTCCGGCGCCGACGAATGCCACTGTCTTGCGCATGTTCTCTCCACTTGTCTCAGTCCTTCGGCTCCTGTGTGTCCCCCGGGTCGCCCCGCTGCCGGCCGTGCACTGCCGGTACTGCCTGCGTGTCGCGTAAGCCGGTCATGGCTACGCCTGCCGCGCCGCCCACTCCCCGCAGAGCCGCACGCTCTCGTCCGGCGTCGGCTGGGCGCCCCGGTCGACCTCGACGATCAGCCACCCGTCGAAGTCGTCGGGCAGCGCGCCGACGAAGCCCTCGATGTCGGCGTTTCCGTGCCCCGGCTCCGACCACAGACCCGCCAGGACCGTCTTGCGGTAGTCCCAGCCGGCGTCCCGGGCCTGCGCGGCGAGGCCCAGGTCCAGGTCCTTGATGTGCACGCTCGCCACCCGGTCCGCGTAGTCCCGTACGAGCTGTGCCGGATCAGCGCCCGCCCAGGCCAGGTGGCCCATGTCGGGTCCGAACCCGAGGACGGAGGCGTCGACGGTGTCGAGGACGAAGCGGGTCTCCAGTTCGGTCTCGGCCCAGGTGCCCACGTGCGGGTGGAAGGCCGGGGTGATGCCTTCGGCGCGGATGATCCCGGCGATCTCGGCCAGCAGGTCCCGCACGCGTTCCAGCCGTCCCTGCTCGGCCAGGTGGCCGACGGCGGGCCGGGCCACGCGCTCGGCGTCCTTGGCCATCCCCATGGCGAGGAAGACGGTGGGTACGCCGAGTGCCGCGTGCTGTGCGGCGACGCGGGCCGCGGTGTCGCGGAAGGTCTGTCGCTCGGTCGCGTCGTCGGTGAGGCGGACGGGGATGTAGCCGGGTGCCGGGCTGATGCCGTACTCGGCGAGCCGGGCGGCGTATTCCTTGGGGGTCATGTCCCCGGGGACGGCGCTGTGGAGGGCGGTGATGCCGGCGTCGCGGATGACCGAGAGCTGCCGGCCGAGCGGCGGGGCGAGCGTGGGGTCGATCCAGCCGTCGGCACTCGCGACCCACTGCAGGGGGTTGATGGCGAGGCGGTCCTGCCTGATCTTCATGGTCTGTGGTCCTCTCAGTGTGCGGCGGAGACGACGGGGCGGGGCGCGGGGCGCTCGCAGGCGCTCTCCAGGTCGACGAAACGTTTCTCTCGCTGGGAGATCTCGAAGCTCGCCAGCACCTCGAGCGCGTGGAAGGCGAACTCGGGATTCGCGCGGTGCGGCCCGCCGTCGAGTGCGCCGGCGAGGTCCCGTACGCCCAGTCCGCGGCGGTGCTGCTCGGGGGTGCCCACGGCGCCGAAGAGCTCGGTGACCGGGGTGAGCACCCGCCACTGGTCGTCGCCGTGCCGTTTGAGGCGTACGTCGCCGTCGAAGAAGTTGGGGTTCGGCAGGGCGAGGGTGCCCTCGGTGCCGTAGATCTCGATGCGCGGGAGCTCGGTGTCCCAGACGTCGAAGCTCATCACGGTGGTGGCGATGGCGCCGGAGGCGAAGGTCAGAGTGGCGGAGGCGTGGGTGGGGACCTCGACGGTGACCTCGTCGACCACGCGCTCGGGGCTGGTGACCGTGCGGGTCGTCGCGCCGATGCGGGTGGCGGCGGACACCTGGACGACCGGGCCGAGGCAGTTGACGAGCGCGGCGACGTAGTAGGGGCCCATGTCCAGGACCGGGCCGCCGCCGGGGCCGTAGAAGGCGCGCGGGTCGGGGTGCCAGGTCTCGGCACGGCTGGAGCGCACGAAGGCGGTGGCGCCGACGACCTCGCCGATCCGGCCGGAGTCGAGCGCGTGCCGGGCGGTCTGCACGGCGCTGCCCAGGAAGGTGTCTGGGGCGGACCCCAGCAGCGCCGTGCTGCTCGCGGCGGCGTCGAGGACCTCGCGGGCCTCCTCCACCGTGGCCGCGAGCGGCTTCTCGACGTAGACGTTCCTGCCTGCCTCCAGCGCCGCGATGACGGTCTTCGCGTGGAACCGCGGCGGGGTGATGTTGACGACGATCTCGACCGTGTCGTCGTCGAGGAGTTCGTCGGCGTCGCTCCATGCCGGTATGCCGTACTCGGCCGCGGCCTGTCGGGCGCGGGCCGTGTCGACGTCGGCCACACGGACCACTTCGAGCTCCGGGAAGGTGCGCAGGCCCTCGACGTAGCGGCCGAAGATGTTGCCGGCGCCCAGGATCCCGATGCGGTGCCGTGTTCGTTGCCGGTCCATGTATCTCCTGTGGTTGTGGTGGGTTGACGAAGGGTCAGGCGACGATGAGCGGGCGCAGCGTCCGGTGGGCGATCTCCAGGCCGGTCTTGATCTTTTCCTCGGTGCCGGACCAGAGCGGGTCCTCGTGCTCGACGGAGAGGGTGCCGGTGAAGCCGTTCTCGTACAGGGCGTCCACGACGGCGTTCCAGTCGACCTGGCCGCGGCCCGGGACGCGGTAGCGCCACCAGCCGGTGTCCCAGGGGTCGTCGCGCTGGACGGCCTTGCCGAACACGCCGTAGCGGTCGACGGCGCCGGGCAGGATCTCGAGGTCCTTGGCCTGGGCGTGCACGATGCGGTCGGCGTACGGCGCGATGGTCTTCACCGGGTCGACGCCGATCCACGTCAGATGGGACGGGTCCCAGTTGAGGTGGAGGTCGAGGCCGAACATCCACTCCCACAGCTCGGGCGAGTAGGCGAGGTTGCCCGGGTAGCCGTCCGGGTGCCAGCCCTCCATCACACAGTTCTCGATGATGATCCGTACGCCGTTCTGCCCCGCGTACTCGACGAGTTCGGGGAAGACCTTCTCGGCCTCGTCGAGGTTGGCCGCCACCGGCCGGGTCCAGTCCCGGCCGATGAACGTGCCCACGTACGGGACCTCCAGGGCCGCCGCGGCGTCCACGACCGCCTTGAGATGCTGGTGGATCGCGGCGCGCCGCTCGGGATCGGGATGCAGGTTGTTCTCGTAGTAGGCGAGCGCGGAGATGCCAAGGCCGTGGCGCTCCAGCAGCGCCCGTGTCTCGTCGGCCTCGCGTGCGCCGAAGCCGGTCACTGGGAGGTGGGCCGCCTCGAAGTCCCGGCCTCCGGTGCGCGGCCAGGCCGCGACCTCCAGGGCCTCGTATCCCGCCTCGCTCGCCCACGCGGCGATCTCGGCCAGGGACAGACGGGGCAGGCAGGCGGTGAGCATGCCGAGTTTCATGCGGGGGCCTCCAGGGTTACGGGGGTGTCGTCGACGTCAGTCCAGGTGAGCGACGCCGACGACTTCAGTACGGCCTCGACGATCCGGGCCGAGCGGACGCCGTCCACGCCGGTCGGCAGTCCCTCGGGTTTCTCGCCCCTGATCGCGGCGTAGGCGTCGGCGACGAAGGAGGTGAAGCAGTCCGCGTAGCCCTGCGGGTGCCCGGCGGGCAGCCGGGACAGCCGTCGCTGTTCGGGCGAGCCGTGGTTCGGGTCGCGGACGATCACGCGTGCTCCGTCCTCGGCGCCCAGCCAGGCCGTCTCGGGGTTCTCCTGGTCGAAGACCGCACTGCCGTCCACGCCGTCGAGCTCGAACCACAGCCGGTTCTTCCGGCCCGCCGACACCTGGGAGACCGTCAGCGTGCCCAGGACACCGTCGCCGGTACGCAGGAGCACGGCCGCGACGTCCTCGGTACGGACCTCGACTCGCGGCCCCCTGGTGGCGGTCGTGAAACTCGTGCCGGTACCGGCGGGCCGGGTGGGGACCGTTGTACCGAGCCGCGCGGACAGCTCAGTGAAGCGGACTCCGGCGACCCACTCGACGAGGTCGCACCAGTGCGAGCCGATGTCCGCGAACGCCCGCGAGGGACCTCCGTCGGCCGGGTCGACCCGCCAGGACATGGCGTCCTCGGACAGCATCCAGTCCTGCAGATAGCTGCCGTGGATCAGCTGCCAGGCCCCGAACTCTCCGCGCAACCGGCGGTCGCGTATCTCCCGTACGAGCGGGTGATAGCGATAGACGAAGGGAACTGCGAGCAGCAGGTCCGCCTCCTCGGCCAGCCGTGTCAGGCGTTCCGCCTCGGCGGCCGACGTGGCGAGCGGCTTCTCGCAGATCACGTGCTTGCCTGCGGCGAGGGCTGCCTCCGCCTGCTCCACGTGCAGGGCGTTCGGCGTGCAGACGTGCACGACGCGGACGCTGTCGTCGGCGAGCACGGACTCGAAGTCCTGGTGGCGGGCAGGCGCCTGCCAGGCCTTTGCGACCCGGGCGCTGCGCTCGGGGGTCGAGGCGACCACACCTGCCAGTTCGCCGCCGGCGGCGCGGATCGCGGCGGCGTGCACGGCGCCGATCATGCCGGCCCCGATCACCACGGCCTGCATCGAACTGTTCATCGGCGCACCTCCGTCGTCCAGCGACCGACCGCGGCCGGAGAGCCGCGCTGCGCATCACCTTCGTTTAATTCGAGTGAAGAGCACAAGAGGGGCTATTTAATTTTCTTTCAGGCCTAAAAAACGCAGATAACTGCCGGACATGTCGGCTTGGACCCATCTATCCAGGGAAACCCACCCGTCGTTGACGGCTATGAGGGGATGCCATTATGTTCACCAGAATGCATAAAGATGACGGCTACACCGAAGAGGCGGTGGGGCCCGCGTCGGTGCCCCTGGCCCTGCGCCGGGTGCTGGGACTCGTGGTGTCCGGAGCGGCGACCAACCGGGCGGAGATCGCCCGGCGCAGCGGCCTGGCCCGCTCGACCGTGGGACAGCAGGTCGACCATCTCGTTGAGACAGGCATCCTGGAGGAGGTCGAGTCCAGACGGTCCGTCCGGGGCCGACCGCCACGCGTGCTGACGATCAGCGCGCAGGCCGGGACCGTCGCCGCCGTTGACGTCGACACGGCGGAGTCACAGGTCGTCATCGCCGACCTGACCCGGCGGGTCATCGCGCGGGAGACCGTGGGCGTCCGGATCGACGCCGGCCCCCGGACGGTACTGGACGCGGTGACCGAACGGCTTCAGAGCCTGCTGGAGATGAACCGCTGTGACCCCGGCCGTGTGCGTGAGATCGTCGTCGGTCTGCCCGGACCGGTGGACTTCCAGCAGGGGTGCGCGGTCCAGCCGACCGGCATGCCCGGCTGGGACGGCTACCCGGTGGCCGAACACCTTCAGGAACGCTTCCACGCTCCTGTCGTGGTGGACAACGACGTCAACCTGATGGCCCTGGGCGAGGCCGTCCAGGCCCGGATGGAGACCCCGCTTCTGTGCATCAAGATCGCGACCGGCATCGGCTCGGGCCTCATCACCGCGAGCCGCGACGTGTACCGCGGCGCTGACGGAGCGGCCGGCGACATCGGGCACATCAGGGCCGTCGGCGGCGGCAACGTCCTGTGCGCCTGCGGCAACGTCGGCTGCGTCGGCGCGCTGGCCTCACACCGTGCGGTTCTGCGCGGCCTCGGCATTCCCGAGTCGACCGAGGACGATCCGCTGTACGGCACCCACGAACTCGCCCGGCGCATCGCCGCAGGCGATCCGACCGCACTCCACGCCGTACGCCAGGCGGCCACCGAGATCGGCGAGGTGGTGGCCATGCTGGTCCACATGTTCAACCCACGTACCGTGGTGCTGGCGGGCCCGCTCAGCCAGCTCCGCGACGACCTGGTGTCCGCGGTACGCGCCGCCGTGTACCAGCGCGCCCTGCCCCTGGCCACCCGCAAACTGACCATCACCGCGACCCAGCTCAAGGGCGGTTCCGGACTGCATGGCGGTATCGCCCTCGGTACGCGGGACGTGTTCAGTCCGGCAGGGCTCGCACGGCTGCTGGCCGACGAGCCGGTACCGGACCACCAGGACCGGGAACCAGTGCTTGGTCCGGAGTAGGCGACCAGGTACCCCACATGCCGCACCTGCTTCACAAGCGCGAGCACCAGGGCACACTGGGCCTTTCCCGTCGACTGCCCTGGGGAGGATCCGGGGAGTACGGGCGGCCCTGGGGAGTCGCGCACATGCCGGAGTTGCACTGGGTGTTCGGATATCCCTTCGCGAGCGCTGGCCTACCGGGCTCAGCGGCGCGAGCATGGCTGCCACAGGCACCGTTCAGACCGCTGGGGAGAATCTGGGGAGAATGAAACGCGCCCCGCATCGGCCGACCTTCCCCATCGCGAGCACGACGCCTTGATCATCCCGTCCGCCCCATTGCCCACCGGGAGCGTCGGCCTACACGGAGAGTGAGCAACCGGCTGGGCAACGAAACGCCGAGGACGGTGTCGATGGCACCGCGCCCCTTCCGCCGGCCTCGGGCATGAAGTGGGCGTAGAAGTCCAAGGTGATGGTCGGGCTGGAATGCCCGAGCCACCGCGCAAGGGTGACGACCGATTCTCCCGCTTCGAGGATGACCGAGGCGTACATGTGCCTCAGTACATGGAAGCCGTCTTTGCGGGACGCCCTCGGTTGCGATCCCGCACAGGGGCGTTCTCGGACAGTTCCCAACGGACCAGCTGGTGCGACCGGAGCCCGGGGCCGCGCCGTCTGTCACGAGCGCCAGGAGCCCATCGGCAGTGAGCCGGTCGAGGCTGCGTGCGACGATGCGCTCGAGCACACCGACGGCTCGGGCGATGTGTCGGGGTCGACTCCAGGGCGTGTCGCGATGTGAGCGAGGACCACTCGGTCCCGGCGGTAGCCGCGTTGCACACGTCCTCGCCGAACAGCCTGGCTCCGCAGAAGCAGGGACACAGCGCCGATGAGACGGCGCCGAAGCCCTCTCACTCCTTGTGCGGTCCACGCGTTCAAGGGCGCCAAGCGGATGGGAGCGGTGAAACGAGCGGATCGGAGAGCGGCGTTCGACAGGTAGTGCCTCCTTGGGGCGGGGCCTCACGAGGAGGCCGAGCAGCATCAGGTACCTGCTGCCGTCATGGTCGAACTGTCCGCAGGTCGACCCGAGAGCTCGAATCCCCTCACTGACCTGGCGTTTCCAGGGATGATGTACGTTGACGTGGTCCCGGAGCAGGTTCCAGTCCTCTAGGGCTCTTTCTCGTCTGCCCTGGGCGAATGCTGTCCTTTGACTGAGGAAGAGCTGTTCGCGTCGTCGACGCTCTATTGACGAGCTGGCCACTTCGGAGCCCCTGAAGCAGGCTGTGCGCGGGGTCCGGGGCCCGGCCCACCGTGTTCCAAGGGCTCGCTAGCCGGGGGCGACGCAGGCGTACAGCGGCAGTGGCCTCATGCCGTGACGTTCCTTCATCGGCCGGTTGCTCCGGCCACCCTCAACCCACTGCTTGCCTGCCTCGATGGCGGCGCGTATCTCGGTGGCCCACAGAAGGTAGTTGGGGCTGAAGCTGTGGACGGTGGCGTCGCTGGTTCCGCCCACCCACATGTGCAGGCGCAGGTCGTCCAGCAGGACCACCGCGGCCGCCAGCGTCCGCTCGCGCACGTCGACGCGCACGACACGGGCGCGGTCGCCGAGGGCCATGACGAAGTCGATGAAGGCACTCTCGGGATACATGTCCGCGCTGCCGTACTTGGCGGCCGTGCGGCGGGTGAGGTCGCACACGACGCGCAGGAAGTCCGGCCGGGGGGCTTCGAGGGACGTCGTGACACCGACGTCCGCCGCGCGGCGCAGATACTGGCGGATCGTGCGGCGCGTCTTCGGGCCCAGCGTCGCCAGATAGTCGTCGTAGGTCGTCACGCCCTGGAGCGGGAGCTGGAAGCGGGTGACGATCGGGGCCACGCGCCACCCCTTGCGACGAGCCGCGCCAAGCAACGGGTCACCCTCCGCGACGTTGACGAGACCCGTGGCCCGCGCGTCGTCGCGGGCGCCCAGCTCCACCAGGGCGTCCAGCATCGCCGCGAGCACCCGGTCGCGGTGCTCCGCGTTTGTCGCCAGCACGGGGACACAGGTGTCGTAGCAGTACCAGTTGTGCCCGAGGAGCGCCGTGCCGTCCGCCTCCGGGATGCCGACGGCTCGCAGGAAGCCGTACGGGTCGCCCTGTTTGTCGAGGTAGCACGGCAGCACGGCGACGATTCGCCCGGCGTCGACGGCCGTGAGATAGCGGACGGCGGCGTACGGGCTGAGCGGGCTGTCCTGGTAGGCCCGCAGATACGCCGGGGAGTAGTGGACGGGGGCGCCGGCCGAGGCGGCCACCCGCTGCCACTGAGCGGTGTCGAGGCCGTCGATGGACTCGGCGACCCTGACCTGAACTTGCTGGATGCTCATGCCGTGCCCCCTTCGTGTATCCGTCTCGCCCCGGCCGCCGCCACGTCGTCCGCCCCGAGCTCGGGTACGTCGTCCGCCGCGACTTCCTCGATCCACCCCGCCCCGGCCATCGCCGCCAGGAAACGCTCCCCGAAGTCCGCTGTCGCCGGTCGGATCCCGGAGTCCAACTCAGCGATGCGGATGACGGCCGCCGCGTCGGCGCTGCCGTCGATGCTCTGCGCGAGGGCCATCGCGGCGGCATAGCAGCCGCCCCGGTCCACGGTCAGCTCTTCCAGGAACCACTGGCGGTCCTTCTCTGCCATGGCTCCCATCAGCGCCCGGAGGTTGAAGGGACCGGGCCAGTCCCTGCGCAGGCCCGGGCCACGCGGTGACGGCGGCCGCTGCTCCGCAAGGCCGTCGTCCCAGGCGGACGACAGTGTGCTGTGCAGCCCGGCGAGGAATTCCGCCTGCCGGTCGAGCAGGCGCGGGCTCGCACCGAGCGGGCGCAGGGTGTGCAGGGCGACCCGGCCGTAGTGCCAGCGCCGCGTGAGCCGGGCGACGGCCAACCCTTCAGAGGGCGGCCCGTCGGCGGACGGCAGGCAGGCGGTCATCCGCCGGGCCGTCCAGCGGGTCAGGAGCTGGGTGATGCGGTCGGCGTCCCGTCCGTCGGCCGTCGCTGCGACGGCGGCAGCGGACGCCGCGATGGCGGCGGACCTGCGCAGCTCCTGCGGATCGACCTTGTCGAGCGTGTCGGCACTGGAGTGGTTGAACCGGTCGGGCCAGTGCCCCAGCTGCACGGCGGGGCAGCCGATCGCTCGGTCGGCGAGGATCGCGTGGTCGGAGGCGCCGACGAACGGTGTCGTACGCCAGGCCCAGGTGTCGCAGCCGACGGCACCGCTGTAGGAGCGCGCGGCGGGCGGAAGGGCTCGTACGCAGGCTTCGACCAGGGCATTGGCGTAGTGCGGGAGATACTCCGGGCCGTACTCGACGATCAGCGGGCCGCCGCAGCGGCGCTGGTCCTCGCCCACCATGTCAAGGTTGACCGCCATCGAGGGGAGTGGTCGGATGCCCTCCTCGACCACCTGGTGGACGTAGGCGGCCAGGCCCACGAACTCGGGTGCCCACACGAACCGGACGGGACGGCGCAGCGACCGTCCCGCCAGCACACGTCCGGCCGCCAGTGCCGCTGCGACACCCGAGGCGTTGTCGTTCGCCCCGGGCGCCGGATGGCACAGGTGGGCGCCGAGCAGACACGCGTCGCCCTCCTCCGCCGGGCACGACGGGGTACGGGCGACCACGACAGGCATCCGCCGGGGGCCGGTGTCGACGTCGACGACCACCCGGGCCCGCTCCCCCCGCCGGTGTGCACGCAGCAGCTCGTCCAGCTGGGCCGGGAACACGCTGAAGCCGAACAAGGAGCTGCCGCCGGGCAGTTCAACGCGTCCCGCCTGCTCGGTCCGGTCGGGACGGGCCGTCACACAGAACCCGCTCGCCTTCTCGGCCTCCATCCGGGTGAACAGACCGGGGCCGAGGCCGGCCGCCGACCCGACGAGGACCAGCGCGCCCGGCGGCCAGCGGGAATCCCGCGGCACCGCGAGCGGCATCTCGCCGTCCGTGGCCGCCGAGTTCGCCGCGAGGGCATAGGGCTGCGCAGGGTAACTGACCATCGAGGGAAGGCCGTTGAGCGACAAATGCGCGGCGCGCGGTGTCCAGGAGCAGGGCGCCGTGTACGTCCACCACGCGGTCCTGCCGTCCGCGGGGAGACTCAGCACCTCGACGTCGGCCAGCCCCACGCGTTCGGCCTCGCCCGCGACGAAGTCGGCTGCATCGGCGATCCCCGCCGATCCCTGGTAGCGGTCCCATTCGGCCAGCCGGGCGACCCAGCCCATCGCTTCGTCGGCGTCGATTCTCTGGTGGATGCCACCGACCAGGCCGTTGAGGCCACTTGGACCACTGAGGCCGTCCCAAAGGCCCGGGCCGCTCGCACCACTGAAGCCGCTCAAGCTACCCACCCCGGGTGAAGGCCGCACGGAAGGCCGTTAACCGGGCGTCCGACAGCGGGACGGCGATCTTGAAAAGCCTGCCACCACTCTCCGCGCCTGACAGCCCCCGCTCCACAGCCCCTGTATCCGACAGCCCGCGACCCCCAACCCTCGTCCCCGTGCCCCAAATCCCCTGCCCCTCCACCTCTTTGACCCGCAACCCGAGCTTCTCGATCAAGGCCCCGGCCGTGTCGTCCACCGGTGCGGTCACCCATGGCAGACAGACGGCCCCCTCCGTCACCGCGAGCCCCGCCTCCCGCAGCAGCGCTGCCATCTCCGGCTTCACCTCGGCGATTCTGGCCCGCAGCGCGGCGAAGACGTCGCCCTGCGCCAGCAGGCCGAGCGAGACGGCCAGACCGAAGCCGTTCGCACCCAGCGGTGGCACGGCTTCCCGCAGCCGCCGGGTCAGCACGGGCGCGGCGACCGCGAAACCGACCCTGAGTCCGCCGCAGCAGTAGCCCTTGGACATGCTGCGCACGACGATCAGGTTGTCGTGCTCGGCGACCGCGGGTACGCAACTGGCGTCCGGCCCGGCGTAGACGGCGTACGCCTCGTCGAGGACCAGCGTCGTGCCGTGTGCGCGGGCGGCCCGGGCGATCTCGTCCAGCGCCCCTCTGCCGTACAGGTCACCGGTGATCGTCGGGCGGTCGAGCACGAGGACCGAGGGAGCGTGCCGATCAAGGTCAGCCGCCAAGTTCTCGACCCTGGTCGCGATCGCCTCACTGCCCAAGCGCGCGGCCCACCGTGGCAGGTCGGGGTGACCACCGCGCAGGTACAGCACAGGGCCCGGCTGCGCCAGTACCGCGCACGCGTGCAGCAGACCAGTGGCACCGGTCCCGGCCGTCACCGTGTCCGGGGGCAGCTCGAGGCCGAAGTGCTCGGACAGCACCGGCGCGGCCTGTGCGGCGGCATAGGGGTCGGTCACGTGATAGCCGCGTGCCACGTCGGCGGTGATCCCCTGGAAGGCGCGGTCGACCGAGAACCGTACGAAGTCGATCTCGTCGGGCGACCACCGCAGGTCCACGACATCCCCCGGAGCGACCGGGTCCCTGGGTCCCGGGGCCGCAGATCCCGCGAGCCCTTCGGCGGTGGGCCGTTCCCACACCGTGATCGCGGTGCTGTCCCCGGCCCTCGGGTTGCGGGCCACGAACTGCACGTATCGCGTCGCCAGCGCGGCTTCCCGGCCGACGGTGAATTCGGCGTCGGCACGCTCGACCTCGAAGCCGGCGCGGATCAGCAGATCCCGTACCTCGGCGGGCTGGTAGAGCCGTATGTCGTCATGGACGACCACCGGCTCCGCCTCACCCCGCCGGACCTCGATCGAACCGGTACTGCGGCCGCACACCACGCGGTAGTTACGGCGAAAGACGGCCCGCAGCCCGTCGGTCTCGAAGGTCGCCTCGGGCACATAGCGGCCCGCGATCGTCAGGACGTTGGAATGGTCGAGCACGAGGAGCCCACCGGGGACGAGCGCCCGGCGGGCCTCCCGCAGCAGCCGCAGTTGCTGGGCATCACTGCCCCAGCCGAAGGACTGCACACAGACGATCGCGTCGAACTCGCCGACCGGCCACGCGAGTTCACGCAGCAGATCGAGGTGCAGCCACTCCACCTCCACCCCGGCCGCGGCCGCCGACACCGCGGCCTGCCGCAGAGCCCACGCACCGACGTCGACACCGGTGACACGGAAACCACGCCCGGCCAACGCCACCGCGTGCCGCCCCGTACCGCAGCCCAGGTCGAGGACGCGCCGGCCCGGGGCCGAGGCATCGAGGACCGAGGCCAGGTAGTCGGCCTCCGCCGCGGTGCGCTCGGCGGTGTACTCGTAGGCCGCCACCGCCCAGAACTCCTCGCCGAAGAAGTCCTGGTACCAGGGGCGGTCCGCACCGCTGTCGGCCGCGTCATCGGTCATACGGCGTCCGCCCGCAGCGCCTCCTGCCGGTGGAGGAAGCCGCACACGTCGCACAGTCCGGCGGGGTTGGGCACGCCCTCCATCAGGAGATACCGGCCGTCGCACACCCGGCACACGTCGTCGACCACCGGCAGCAGACTGCGCTGCACGTTCTCGAAGGCGTTGAACAGGTAGTAGTCGATGCCCGGCCACAGGTCGTACAGGTGGTCGGCCATCGCGTAGGCCAGGGAGCGTTCGTCGGAGCCGGTGGTGAAACGGCCCGGGGCGCCCTGCCGGTTGAGGTCCGGCGCGACGATTTCGAGGTAGAGAGTCAGTTCCTTCTTGGTGATGCGATAGAGCGGGAAGACGTACCGCAGATCGCCCAGTTGCCGGACGGGGATGCCGCCCATCCGGTATCCGGTGGTGAACCAGGTGACCATGCTGGCCACCAGGTCGTCGGCGTTGAAGCCGAACGCCACGACCGAGGCGCCGGCGCGCCCGGCCTCCCGCTCCAGCATGCGGCGCAGCACCTGGTGGCCGATCACCATGTTCATGTTGCGGTGCTCGCCGGCGACGACCTTGTTCATCACGTCGACGAACGGCTCGCGCAGCTTGAACAGTTCGGCCACGTCGTCGGCGGTCACGATCGTGTGGTCCAGGCCGAGACCCTCGCAGGCGTCCAGCGCGATCTGGAATGTCGCCGGCTCGTCCCAGTCGGGCAGCCCGGTGATGGTGACGGCGGTCATGTCCATCTCGGGCCAGCGGCCCCGGGTGCGTTCGAGCAGCTTGAGATAGGCGACGCTGTCCCGGCCGCCCGACAGTCCGATGACGGCGCGGTCCCCGGCGCGCATCGTAGCGCCGGATTTGATGCTCTGGACGAAGGTCTCCTCGACGTACTGCACGAAGGTGTCAGCGGTGAACTGCTCGGTGCGGCGTTCCAGGGTCCCGCCGTGATCGAACAGCACGGACTTGGAGTACACGGGGTCCGGCGCGGCGTAGACGTGCTCCTTGGGCTTGCGCAGCACGTCGAGGTCGTAATGGCGTACCTGACGGACCTCGATGACCTCGTCGGCCTCGAAGACGGCCGACGATTCGGGGATCACCGCCCCGTTCCGGTACGCGAGCACCGCGTTGGCCGGGATGCCGTGCAGGCGCAGGACATCGAGGAGGTTCTGGCCCGGTACTGCATACAAGGTCTCCGAACCACCGGTCTTGTTGCGGAACACGACCATGCTCACGGTCTCTCCTGTTCGTCTGGGGCGTGCTGGGGACTACGAGTCCTGGGAGAGCGGTGCGTTCCAGGCTGCGAGGGGTACGAGCATCTCGTCGTCGCTGAGGGACCCGTGCTCCCAGGCGACGGTGGGATCGGGCACGGGGAAGGCCGCGGAGGTGGCGACGGCGACCACCGCGCCGATGCGCTCGCGGACGACGGGGGTCGCGGCGAGCAGTCCGCGTTCGGCCAGGTCATCGGGGGTCAGGACGAGCGCGTGGTCACCGAGTGCGTCGCTCAGGGCGGCCGCGAGGTCCCGTTCGTGCCCGGGCAGCGGATACATCCACCGGACGCGGCCCGCGCCGCCGCCGGGCATCCGGCAGTGCGCTGGGGAGTCCAATCGGCCCCAGGCGTCGAGGAGTTGGGACTTCGGTGCAACCGGGACCTGGCCGTGATCGGCGTGGGCGAGGACGCTCCATCCGGCGTCGGCCCAGCGGCTCGCCGCCGTGTCCAGCAGCCGCAGGGACGCGTGCAGGCGGTCGTCGTAACCGTGCAGGTGGATGTGGTCGTCGAGGTTCACGTAGGCCCAGACCAGAGGCGGTACGTCGTGCGGATCCGCGAGGACGGCCTCGACTTCGCGCACCGTGCGCTCGACGACCGTGACGGGATCGGCGTGGAGTTCCATGGCCGGTGACGGGACGACCTGGGCGCCGTGCAGCAGCGCCGCGGCCCACTCCCCGGTCAGCCTCTCGAGTTCGGCGCCGACCACGAAGGCGGCACCGCCCGCCGCGACGGCGCGGTCGAAGAGGGTCGGACCACCGTGCAGCAACGGGTTCTTGGGCGGCGGGCAGGGGCCGAAGGCGTACGTCTCCCCCGTGATGAGGTGGGTGACGCAGTCGGCGCCCGGTGCCCGGTACACCATGCCGAGGGCGCCGTGCCAGGAGGGGTCGGCGCCGGTGACGGCGGTAAGCCAGGCAGTGGTCGAGGTGCTGGGGAATGTGGAGCGCAGGGAGCGTGTCCGGGCGTGGGCGAGTGCTGCTTCCGCGACGCCGTACGACAGGCCGTCGATCGCCAGGACGCACAGTCCGCGGGGCGCGGTGCTCAGACACCGTTCGACGACTTCGGGCACCACTCGCAGGTCGGCGGACGCTGTCGTACGTCCGCCGACACGTGACGCCGTGCTCAGAAGTTCGGCACGCAGTCGGTGCAGGTGGTGCGGAACTTGGCGATGTGCGCGGCCTGACGGTCCGTGATCATGCGCTCGACGAGGTGCGGCAGCAGCATCACCGGCGCGGGCGTCGAGGTGGTGGTGGTCTTCGGGGTGGGGTGTGGAGCTGTCTGCATGGATTCCTCCTGCTTGCTGGATAGCGCGAGAGAAAAGTGCCGAACAACCTTCAACTTTTGCGTGAACAGGTCAACATATGGCTAGTTGGCCTGTCAACACTGGGCGGTCCACGACCGTCTCCCCAACTCCCCCGGCTTTCAAGGCAGTTGACGAAACGGAAACAAAGGCCGCGGCGCGGCGGAAGCGGCAGTGGCTGTCAATTGACGAAGATCAGGGATTCCGCTTCCTCGACGATCTTCTCCGGGACGGGCGGACTCATCAGGGTGCCCGCGTAGCGCTCGGCGTCCGGGTCCGCTGCCCGGTGGGCACGGGCGACGGCGTCCCGGACGTCGTAACGCGCGGCCCTCAGGCGGACGTCGGGGCCCAGCAGCGCCCAGTACGCGGTCCCCGGCTCACCCGAGTGGTACGGCAGCCCGACGCTTCCCGGGTTGACGCTGCGCAGGCCCGCCACCACGCGGTCGAACTGGAGGTGCGAGTGCCCGGTGACCAGGACGCGCGCGTCGAGGGCCGCGGACAGCCGTGCGAACCGCTCCGACGGCGTGCCCGGCGTGACCAGTTCATGGTCGCTGCGGGGAGAGCCATGGCAGAAGTGCACCGGCCCGAGACCATCGATCTCGACTACGACTCCGAAGGGCACCCGGGTGAGGAAGTCGATGGCCTCGGGCGAGTGCTGGGCCGCGATCCACGACTGACGGGGCGTGTCGGCGACGCGCGCGGCGGTGCCGATCTCGGCGGCGTACCGGTCGGCGTTGCCCCGCACGCACAGGGCGCGCTCGCCCAGCGCGAGGATCCGCTCGTACGTCTCCTGCGGCTGCGGGCCCCACGTCAGGTCGCCGCAGAGGACGACGAGGTCGGCCGCGGCGACGTCCGGCTCGGCGAGCACGGCTTCGAAGGCAGGGATGTTCGCGTGGATGTCGGAGAGCACGGCGACCCGAGCCACCGGCCCGTACCGGTGCACCGGCCCTTCCCAGCTCGCCGGACCGTGCAGCGTGACGTCGTCCGTCGTGGAGTCGTCCATCAGAGTTGGGGCCTTTCGGATGGAGTCCCGGGCGCGCGATCGGCGTGAAGGGGCGGTCACTGGTCCGGGGCGATGACGGACGGCGCGGGCACGCGAGCGGGCAGCGTGGTGGCCGTGGGGACCTTCGTGACCGCCGCAGCTGTCGCGGCCTTCGTGGACTTGGAGGGTTGGGGATGGTTCAGGCGCGTACCGGGAGGCGGTCCGATCAACGCCGTGCCCTCGGACGGCAGGCCGTCGACCAGATGCGCGGCGATCACTATGCGGTCCCACAGCGGAAGCCCGCCGTGGTCCTCGGCCAGCTCGCCCACCCGGGCGAGGAGCCCGGAGGAGTCGGCCACCGCCGGCGGCGTCGAGCCGGGTGCCGGGGCCAGGGAGTGGGCCGGATGGGCGGCGCAGAGCCGACGTGCGGCAGCGACCACCTCGGAGGTCCGCCCGGACGAGGGCTCGCCCGCCAGCATCGCCAATGCCTCGTCCCGGCGCCTCCCGGACAGCAGGACGCCCACCTCCCGGATCAGATCGGCTGCATCGTCCGGCGCGTGCAGAAAATTGAGGCACATCAGCTCGCAGCCGAGTGCGCCGCGCAGTGAACGGCCGCCCGTGTCCCGGTTCTTGGACGATCCCTTCAACTCACCGAGCCGTGCGGCCGCCGTCATCCCCGTCCGCTCCGGACCGTGGGTGTCGCGCAGCGCGACGAAGAGACAGGGCGGCCCCGACTCCAGGATCATGTCCACGGCCCGGATGACGGCCAGCGGCGCGGCGTTGATCTGGTAGCGCCACAGCTCACGGCAGACCCGTGCGTCGACCCGGACCTCCAGCGCGCCGAGCGGTTCGAAACCATGGCCGGCCAGCAGGTCGAGGGCGGGCTCGATACGGCGTCCGACGACGGCGTCGGGCTTGAACATGACGAAGGTGGTACGGCCAAGTCTCCGCTCGGTCTCGCCCGCGTCCCGCCCGTCCAGCAAAGCGGCCATCTCGCGGAAGTAGACGTCGTCCGGATAGGTTCGGCGCCGTACGGGGTCGTGTGTGAAGGGGGCCCGCAACCACTGCTGGACGGCCATGATCCTCCGACTCTCCGCTCGGTCGCGGCTTGTGTGCCTACCCGGCGATTCACGCCAACTGGGCTGTATGCAAAGCGAGTTGCACCGTTGTCAGGCAGCATTCAGGGCCATACGCTGAGGCTAACTTCCAGGACTGAACACATCAAGGAGGGTCCCATGAGCGTCGCCTTCAAGAAGGTTACGGTCCGCCCGAAGCCGGGCAAGTAAGCGACCGGTGTCGATGCGATCAGGATCCGGTCGTCCGGCTTTCCGGAGATCCTGATCGCGTCTTCCGTCGCTCGCCTTCGTGTGCCCCTGTTCGATTCGCGTCGCCCTTTCGACCACAACAAAAACTCGCTCACCGGGGCGGAGTCTGCGTTGACTGAAGTAACGACCGGGATCGCGGTCACGACTGACACGGTTCTCGCCCTGCTGGAGGCCGGGCCCCGGTCCGCTCGCGACACCGTGCTGCGTACGGCCCGCGACGGTCGGCACAAGCTCGCCGGTACCCTGCTGAGCCTGTGGGCCGCTGGCGACGAGGAGCTCACGGACGACCAGGCCGCCGAGCTACGGCTGGCCCAGGAGCGCGTTGAGCGTTACCGCCAGGTCTGGGAACGGCTCCAGGTACACGCTCCCGGCGCCTTCCTCCTGAAGGGGATGACGATCGCCGCCCTCTACCCGCCGGGGGTACTCCGCTCGGCCGGCGACCTCGACGTCATCTGCCCCCGCCACGCCGACCTGTGGGCCTGTGCCCGCCATCTGGCCGCCACGGGCTGGGAGTTGGAGGCCTTCACCGTGGGGCCCGCCCACCCCGGCGACACCGTCTGGCCGCACCTGGGCGCGGAGTTCCGCAAGCCGGCACCCGACCCGTCCCAGGACCCCTACGCCGTCGGCCTGTTCACCGCCGAGATCGTGACGGACGTCCACGGACCTGCCCAGCAGCTCGCGCGCCCGCCGGGTTCCCCGCTGGCCGCGAGCGCGGTCGCCCTGGTGGCGGAACGGTGGGAACGCCACTTCCGCTCCCGTGACCTGCTCGACCTGGTCCTACTGCTTCGGGCCATGGACGAGCAGGGCGTACGACAGCTGCGCGCCGACCTCGACAAGGCCGGCCTGTGGCCGGAGTGGCGGGAGGCGATGCGCGGGATCGGCCGCCTCGGCTGGCGGCCCGCGGTGGTGCTGCCGCACACCCGGGCGGCGACTGTACGCGTACGGCTGCTGCGGTCGGCGCGCATGGCGTTGCGCTGGAGCAACCCAGTGCGCGCGGCGGCCTTCGCCGCCCAGTCCGGCATCGAGGGCGGCGGGGGACGCCTCGCCGCCCTCGCCTCTGACCTCGTACACCGCCGGCCCGGTGCACGGCGGCTGCTCACCTGGGGGGTGCCGCTGTTCGGGGTGCCGCTGGACGCACGCGTCGACGCGGCTTCAAACGCGCCCGCCAGTGAGCGTCCGGATGTCCTCATGGGCGGATCGCCGGACGCCGAGCCGGTCGAGCGGCTGCGGCTCGACGACGTCGGCCGCCATCTGGTCGCGCGGACCCCGCTGGGTTCCTTCCTGCTGGTGTCCGGGGCCGCCCGGCAGGAATGGCTCGACGAGGCGGGCGGTCCGGCATCCGTCCCCTCCACCGCATCCGGACCATCCGACACCAGGCCTTCTTCGTCCGTGCGAACGGGAGCGTGATGCGCGACAGCGGCAATCGGCCGGACGGTACGCAGCTGGCCGTCGACACCCGCCGGCTGAAGCGCGAGTACCGCGTGCAGCGCGGCCCGGCGGTCACCGCCCTGGACGATGTATCGATCCAGGTGGAGCAGGGCGAGGTGCACGGACTGCTCGGCCCGAACGGGGCCGGCAAGAGCACCCTGATGAAGATCCTCTCGACGGTGCTGCTGCCGACCTCCGGAAGCGCGTATGTGCTCGGCCACGACCTGGTGACCGAGCACCGGCGGATCCGGCCGCTGCTCGGCATCGTCTTCGGGGGCGAACGCGGCCTCTATCCACGCCTGACCGCCCGTCAGAACCTGCGCTACTGGGCAGCGCTGTATGGCCTGTCCACGAAGAAGGGCCTGGCCAGGACCAACGCACTGCTCGACGAACTCGGCCTGGCCGAGCGGGCCGACGACCGCGTGGAGACCTTCTCGGTCGGCATGCGCCAGCGTCTGCACCTGGCCCGCGGGATCATCGGAGACCCGCGCGTTCTGCTGCTCGACGAGCCCACCAACGGCCTGGACCCGCTGGCCGCCCGCCAGTTGCGCGAGCTGATCCAGCGGCTCGCCGGGGAGGGCCGCACCATCCTCCTTGCCACGCACGATCTAGGCGAGGCGGAAGTGCTCTGCGACCGCGTCACGATGATCAATCACGGCCGGGTGATCGCGACGGAGGCGCCGAAGACCCTGTCGCGGCTGATGTCGCGGCAGGAACGCGTCCGCGTCCGTGCCGATGCCGGGCTGCTCGACCGGGTGCGCGCCCTCGCCGGTGTCCTCGGCGTGGACCCGGACGACGACGGCACGGCGGTCATCTCCGTCGACAGCCAGGAGGCCGTCGGCGCCGTGCTGGCCTTCGTGGTCGCCGAGGGTGTCACCGACGTACGCACGGAGCTGCCCGGCCTCGAAGAGGTCTACCTCCGGCTCGTCCACCGCAACGAGCAGCGCAGCGTGGTGAACCGGTGAGTCTGCTCGCCGCGACCGGGCGCTTCCAGGGCCGTCTGGTGCTGACCCACCGCGACTACCTCATCGACCTGGTGCGCACCCCGCTGCTCGCCGCCGTGTTCCTGCTGCTGATCCGGCACAACGACAGGCCTGACCTCCTGGCGTACGGACTGCTCGCACCGGTGCTGATGGGTGTGTGGAGCATGGCGATGCTGATCTCCGGGGAGGTCGTCGACAACGACCGCTGGCTCGGCACCCTGGAACTTCAGATCGCGGCACCGGCCGACTTCGCCCGGGTGGTGCTCAGCAGGGTCTGGGTGACCACGGCGATCAGTCTGCTGACGGTAGTGGAGGTCGCCGCCGTCGCGATCCTCGGCTTCGGCATCGTCCCCGAGGTCCCCCACCCGTTCGTCTTTTTGGTGAGCCTGCTCGCCACCGCGGTCGCCACCGCCGGGTCCGCCACCCTGATGGCCGCCCTGTTCGTGGCTACGCGCACCGCCCGTACCTTTCAGAACTCGCTGAGCTATCCGGTGCTGCTGCTCGGCGGGGTGTTCACCCCCCTCGACCGGCTGCCGGAGTGGACACACCCCATCGGTCGCCTCCTCTACCTTTCCTGGAGTTCCGACCTCCTGCGTGACGCGCTCAACCCGGCCCCCGTTACCTCGGCGGTCTGGCGGACCAGCGTCGTCCTCGGCCTCGGGCTCCTCAGCGGGCTGGGCGGCCGACTGCTGCTCGGCAGGGTCGTACGGCTGGTACGGGAGACCGGAACGGTGGGACTGTCATGAGCGGCGTCACGGACCTCACGGCCACCCCGACGGGCGACGGCACGCCCGACACGTCCAGCGGCTTCGGCCGCCGTCTCCAGGTACTGAGCTGGGCGGCGCGCGCCGGAGCCGCCGACTACGGCACGGTCTTCACCTGGAAGACCTGGCTGCTCGGCTGGTTCGTGCGGATGCTCGCCCAAGTGCTCTTCTTCACCACCATCGGCGACCTGCTCGGCCCCGGCCAGGCCCGCTACCTGCTGATCGGCAACGCGGTGGCGCTGGTGGCGCTGCACGGCATCTTCGCGACAGCGTCGACCACATGGGAACTCCAGAACGGCACCCTGCCGCTGCTGGTCGCCTCCCCCAGCAGCCCCTCGCTGGTCCTGCTGGGACGGAGCCTGTTCTGGCTGCCGGACGGCGTGGCATGCGGCCTGGGCGCGATACTCATCCTCGCCCCCGTAGCGGACCTGCGGCTGACCGTGGCCAGGGTGGCCCTGCTCGCCGCTCTCCTCGTCCTCGTCGCGATGACGACCTACTGCCTCGGCCTGTTCCTGGGCTCCCTGGTGCTGACCGCTGCGGACCTGCGCAACGTGGTGTCGAACGCCACGTTCACGGTGATGCTGATCGTCTGCGGCCCTGAGGTCCCGGCGAGCGCCGTCGGCCCGGTGCTCGGCCGGATCGGAGACGTCCTGCCGCTCACCCACGGCCTCCTCGCGGTCCGCGAAGTACTGGCCGGAAGAGCGGGTACCCACACCGCTGTGCTGGCGGGCTGGGAAACACTCATTGGGGCCTGCTGGCTCGCGGCAGCCCTCACGGCACTGACATGGCGAGCCCGCCGCAGCCGCCGCGACGGGGCGGCCCTCTTCCTGACTTGACCCCGGTCCGTGACCTGAGCTCAACTCTCTCGGGATCTTGAGGCTCCCGGTGCCCCCAGCATGATCAAGGAAAACGCTTGGGCTGTTCCCGATACCGGCCCTTTTCGCCGTCACCCGTCCGTCCGTGTCGCGGACCGGGTGAGTTGGAGCAGCCTCTGATGGATTTCTCCGATGTCCAGGACGTGCCAGCCCTCCAGCGCCCATCACGTCCAAGCGGCAGCCGCGACCCCGCGGTGACGGCGATGGTCTGGGGCAGGACGACCACCCGGGAGGGGCTGGGGCGGACGGCTGTGAACGAGCGGGCGAAGACCGCCGAGTCGACGTCAGCGACGACGGCATCGGACCCGGCCGTGCCCAGGGCGGCGATCGCGGTGTAGGCCAGCACGGCTGCTCGGCGCGGTTACTGGCGTGGCGTTGCAGGAGGTAGCCCAGGCAGCCGCCGAGAAGGGCCGACGACTGCGATGAAGCCGGTAAGGACTTGGGTCACCGGTTCGGGAGCGGGCGTTACAGCGGGAGTTGTATACCAAGTTCCTGCATGGCGGCGGAGGGCGGGCCGCCTTCGGGAGTAGCCCTTGACGCGGGGTTGGAGGGTGCGATCCTGCGGAGCGAGGCGTCGGTGCCGCGAGCCGGCCTGGACCGGAGGTCGGTAGGGTCGGCTCCAACGGCGTGACCGACGGGGCCACCCGCCGACAGGGCACGTACACCACCCCCACCGGCACCTACACCATCACCGAAGGCTTCTGCGTCGAGGCAGGCGGCACCACCATGCCGTACCACCGGGTCACCGACGACGACTGGTGGGTGGAGGACCCCGAGTCGAAGTTCTACAACTCCATGCACGGCGAAACAGGCGCGGACTTCCCGCTCACCGAGTCGGGCGACCGCAGCAGCGAACACCTCATCAACTACCCCGTCCAGTACGCCAAGGCCCTCGTCATCAACTTCAACCGCTGGCCCGCCACCCCGGGCCGCGGCGCCGGCATCTTCCTCCACATCAACGGCAACGCCGCCACCGCCGGCTGCGTCTCCGTGCCCAGGGCCACCATGGACCGCATCATGAGCTGGATCACCCCGTCGGCCCACCCTCGCATCGCCATCGGCTGAGCATCGTTGCTCTTTTCCTGACTGCGCCGCGCTGATCCTGCTCGACGAAGGACAGGTGGGCACCTTCTGACAGTCAACTCAAAGATGCTTGCTGACAGTTGGGGCAGCGGGGAGCGTGGCACGCGAACGCTTCGCCAGGTCGCTCTTTCCTCCGCCACCGGGACGTCAGGGACCTTGACGAGGGTCGGCGGTGCGAGGAGATTGGCGGGACCGGGCCGACGGCGGCGCGGGTGGATCTCGCCTCCTGGTCCCGCCGACCGGCTCCGGTTGGGGGAATCATGTCTGCCAGGAGGTTCTTGCGGTTGGCCGCCGGGTTCACCACGGCGATGGCGGTGGCGGCCTCAACCGGGCTGGTGGGCACCGCGCAGGCATCCCCGCGCACCACCGCGGACCCGGCGGTGATCACGGACTGGAACGTCATTGCCGTGCGGACGATCTTCACCGAAGGGCAGCAGCCCCCGCCGGTGGCGCAGTTGTATCTGGGGTTCGTCTCGACCGCCGTGTACGACGCAGTGGCGGCGATCGACGGCAGGTACGCGCCATACGCCAAGCAGCCGCGCCCCCGCCCGCACGCCTCCTCGCAGGCCGCCGCAGCGACGGCCGCGTACAAGGTGCTCAGTCACTACTTCCCGGCGTCCGCGCAGGCGTTGAGCTCCGATTACGCCGCGTCGCTCGCGAAGATCCGCGAGGGTGCCGGTAAGACGCACGGCATCCGGGCGGGACAGGCGGCCGCCGCCACCCTGGTGCGGCTGCGTACGGGTGATGGACGCGGCGCCGACGTGACGCTGGACGTGACCCCCGCGCCGGGGGTGTGGCGGCCGACGCCGCCCGCGTTCGCGCCGATGCTGGCTCCCTGGCTCGGGTTCGTCCGACCGCTGCTGCTCAAGTCCCCGACCCAGATACCCCTGGCCGGCCCTGACGCCCTGAACAGTGCCGCCTACACCCGGGACTTCGACGAGGTGAAGGCAGTCGGCGTGGCGTCCAGCGGCAGTCGTACGCCGGCGCAGACGGAGACCGCCCGGTTCTGGAACGACAACCTGCCCCGCCAGTTCCAGACCGCGTTCCGTGACCAGGCCGCCCGCCGGCATCTGGACATCGCGGACAGCGCGCGGATGTTCGCCCTCCTCAACGCGACCGCCGCGGACGCGGCCATCGCCTGCTGGCGCGGCAAATACGACCAGGCCTACTGGCGTCCGAGCACCGCGATCCAGCTCGCCGGCACCGACTCCAACCCGGCGACCGCACCCGACCCGGCGTGGAGTCCGCTGGTCGTGAACCCGCCCTATCCGGAGTATCCGAGCGGACACGCCTGCCTCACCGGCGCGACCACGGCCGGCCTCAGCCACCTGTTCGGGGCGCGGCACATCGCCCTGACGGTGGACTCCGCCATCACCGGCACGACTCGGCACTACACCGCCGCGGACGCGCTGAATCAGGAGACGAAGAATGCCCGGATCTGGCTGGGCATCCACTTCCGCACGGCGACGACCGACGGCAACCAGCTGGGCCGCTCAGTCTCCCGCTGGGCACTGGGGCGCTACTTCCGGCCCGCCGGCCGGTGACCTGGGCGGATAGCCGGCGTCGGCATCGTCGATGGTCGCCACCGATTACCGCGAGCCAGTGAGCACGGGCGAACCTTGTTCGCCGTCGCCCGCTTGATCCTCGTCATCATCTGGCACCTGATCAACGACGCCGACGTCACTGAAAACCGCCGAGTGGGACCTGGCTGTGCGCCTTGCCGCTGCAGAGCCAATTCCGCAACGTATCGGCGCTATTCACTCCGCCTCGCTTCGGCCTGGCCCAGGCGTGCCGGAGTGTTCACGATGGCGGCGGTCTCGCGCTCTCCTTCGGTGTCCACGTGGGGCAGGAGCCTGTCCAGCCAGCGGGGTGTCCACCACGCAGATCGGCCGAGCAGGGTCATGGCCGCGGGCACGAGCAGCAGCCGGACGATGGTGGCGTCGATGAGCACGCTGGCGGCCAGTCCCAGGCCGAGCATCTTGACCACGATGTTGTCGCTGACGATGAATGCCGCGAAGACGCTGACCATGATGAGCGCCGCACACGTGATGACGCGCGCCGTGATCTCCAGGGCGTGCGCGACGCTCGCCTTCGGTTCCCCGGTGCGCAGCCATGCCTCGTGGACGCGGGAAAGCAGGAAGATTTCGTAGTCCATGCTGAGCCCGAAGACGATGGCGAACATCATCATCGGCACGTAGCTCTCGATCGGAACGTCACCGGAGACGCCAAGTGCCGGGCCGCCCCAGCCCCACTGGAAGACGGCCACCACGACGCCGTACGAGGCGGCGATCGACAGCACGTTGAGTACGGCCGCCTTGAGGGCGACGAGCACGCCGCGGAAGACGACGAGGATGACGATGAAGGCGAGGCCGACGACCACCGCGATGATCAGGGGCAGTCGGCTGGAGACGATGTCCAGGAAGTCGACCTGAGCGGCCGTCGTACCTGTCACGTACGTACGGGCAGCGGTGCCGGACACCGCCTGGGGCAGGACGTCGTCCACCAGCCGGTTGACCAGATGGGTGGTCTTCTCGTCCTGCGGAGCGGCCACCGAGTACGCGGTGCCGATCAACACATCACCGTCGGACGTGGGCTTCAGGGGAGTGATCGTCGCCGCGTCCGGCACCTGGGCCAGGGCGCTCTGCGCGGCGGTGGCCAGTGACGCGCGGTCGGCTTGTGGGACGTCGGTCTGGTCGATGACGAGGGTCATCGGGCCGTTCGAGCCGGGCCCGAACGCCGAGGACATCAGGTCGAAGGCGCGTCGGTCGGTGAAGGACTTCGGGTCGGCTCCGTCGCCGATGTGTCCGAGCTGGATGGAGAAGAGCGGGATCGCGAGGACGGCCAGGACCGCGATGCCGGATGCCAGGAACCTCCAGGGGTGGCGCTCCACGCGTTGGGCGTAGCGGTGCCAGGTGCCGTGGGCCTCCTCGCCGGGTTCGGCGTCGGTCTCGGCGACGGGCTTGCGTACCCGGAGCGTGTCGATCCGCCGGCCGATCAGTCCGAGCATCGCCGGGACCAGGGTGAGCGCGCCGAGCACGGCCGTGACCACGGCGACAGCGGCGGCCAGGCCGAGTTTGCCGATGAAGCTGATGCCGGAGACCCACAGGCCCGACAGGGCGATGACGACCGTGCAGCCGGAGACCAGCACGGCGCGGCCGCTGGTGGCCGTCGCGAGGCCGGCCGCGATCACCGGGTCCTGCCCGTTCATGAGGTTCTGGCGGTGCCGGGTGATCAGGAAGAGCGCGTAGTCGATGCCGACACCGAGACCGATCATCGTGGCGAGCGTCGGCGAGACCGTGGCGAAGGTGAACGCCACGGCCAGCAGTCCCAGGAGCGCCAGTCCGCAGATCACTGCGATGAGCGCCGTCAGCAAGGGCAGTGCTGCCGCCATGACGCTCCCGAAGCCCAGCAGCAGCACGAGGATCGCCACGCCGAAGCCGATCGCCTCGCTGATGCGGTCGTCGGGTTCCGGCCGGGCCAGTTCGCCGAGCGGGCCACCGTACTCCACCGTCACGCCGGCTGCGCGCAGCGGTTGGACAGCCGTGTCCACCCCGTCCAGGTAGGAGGAGCCGAGCGTGGAGGGCTGGACGTCGAATCTGACGGTGATGTAGGCCGTCTTCCCATCGGTGGAGAGCGGGCCGACGTTCGGGGTCCCGGCGGGCGGCGGGGTGGTGCCGGGTGCGGGCAGCGGGTTCTGCGCGCTGATCACATGGGGCAGTTTCTGCAGGTTCGCCACCACCGTCGCGATCTGGGAGCTCACGTCGGCGAGCGGTTTGGAGGCGTCGTGCAGCACGATCTGGGCGCTGTATCCCCCGGCGTCGGGGTCGTGTGCCTTGAGGACGTCGACGGCGTCCTGTGACTGGGAACTGGGCAAGGTGAAGTCATCCGAGTACCCGCCGCCGTGCGCCCGGTCCAGCACCTGGAGCCCGGCGAGAGCGGTCAGCCACAGGACGACGACGGTCACGAAGTGGCGGGCACACCACTCGCCGACGCGACGCAGCACGCCTTTGCCGGGAACGGTGGCGCGCTCGGCTGCGGGCTGAGACAACGACATGCTTACTCCCGACGACCACCGGCGCTGCCGCGGCGACGGTCCGTGGGGACCCTCGCGCGGGGCTCCCGAGGAATGACGTACTGGACTACCGCCAGTGAAAGGGCCTCCGGTCCCCTCAGCACTTCCGCGCGGGAGAACGGGTGACACGAGGGGCGCCACGTCCCGGGCTGCCCCACACTGGGCGGCAGCCGTACGGATCCCGGCAGGAGACGCATCACCGAAGCCCGACGCCACCCTCCCGACGGCCGTCCTGCCCACCGCCAACCGTCCAGCCCTTTCCGACGCCGCAGGACCCTTCGGCGTACACAGGTCCGGCGCCGACGCGCCTGCGGGATGCGGCGCCAGCACTCCGGAGGCTTGGGCCAACGTGATCAATTTACCCAAGCAAACCTCGCACGACTCCGCCTCCGAACAGGGCTCCCCTGCGGAGAATCTGGGGAGTTTCGGCCGCGCTGGGGAGCGCGTGGGGAGAATCGACTGCATGACGCCGCACCAACTTGAAAGGCAATGAAAGAGGCATCAGCACAGGTCAGGACCGCGCAGGACTGCGTATCCGCAGGCCAGCGCCACCAGGTAGATGACTTCAAGAAGATCTCATCGCGCCTCTTCGCCAGGAGCTCCCAGAGACACACCCACCAGCTCTCTCGCAACTGTCAGCTCCGTACACAAGAAACTACGAAGAAAGTCAGCATGAGTCCGATCAAAGGTGATCGAACCTGCTGAGACTTGGGAACGAGGAGAGTCCCCTGAAGGGGCCGCTGGCCTGGGAAAAGCCCAGTTATGCCGGGATTGCCGCGCCGCGCCGCCTTGACGCATCGTCTCGCCCCCGATGCTCACGGCATCAACGCTCCGGTGACGTTCCGCTGACCGATACGGAGCGAACATCCGGACGCAATCGGCTGTCGGAGTGCCGAGTGCTCCGGGCGGCAGAGGGCGACGTGTGCCTGCCGACTCACCGCATCCGGTCCGGCGGCATCACACGCAGCTGAAGCATGGCGGCGAACCGCGCTTCGGAGTCGTTCAGGTCGATGCCGCCGACCTCGGCGAGACGGTGCATCCGGTAGCGGAAGGTGTTCGGATGGACGTGTACGGCGGCCGCGGCGGCACTGATGTCGCCGAACGCGTCGAGCCAGGCGCGCAGTGTCTCGATGAGGTTCGATCGGCGCCGCCGGTCGTAGGCGGCCAGCCTCGCTATGGGCCCCATGGGTTCGTCACCGCGGGCCGTCACGACGTCCCGAAGTTCGTACAGAAGGGCCTCGACGTGGACGTCGGCGAGCCGGGTCACCCGCCGCTCGCTCCCCTGGGCGCGCAGGACCCGCAGGGCCCGGTCGGCGCCGGAACGGGCTTGGGCGAGGCCGCCCGCGTCCTCACCCCTCGGGCCGATGCCGATCACCCCACCGGTCCGCGCGCCGATCCGGTCGAGGAAGTCGCTGGCGGTCCGCACCGCTCGCTCCTCACCGGCGTCACGGTCCTGCTGCGCGGGGACGAGCCCATAGGCGGTGTCGCCCAGTAGAGCGGCGGCGGAGTGCGGGTGCACCGCGCCCAGGTGCAATGCGAAGGCGTCCGCCAGGCGTTCCCGCACCGTCGTCAGATCCGCGTCCGCCTCGCCGGCGGCGCCATTGGTGCCGTCCCGCAGCCCCAGGGCGAGCACCACGACCGGACGATCGGCCAGACCGAGCCGGCTCAGCGCCTCACGCGCACCGGCACCTCCCTCAAGCGCGGTGCTCACCAGGTCGGCGCGCAGTCTGCGCTCGACGTCGGCACCGGCCCGCAAGCGCAACATGTGCAGAGCGACGACCTTGGCCGAGTCCCGCAACGCCTGGGACCGCTCCGGCGTGAGCGGCTCACGCACGGCGGCCCAGATCGAGCCGATCGCCTCGTCGCCCGCGCGGACGGCGATGGCGACTCGCGGCACGGTGGGACCGTCCGAGCCGTTCTGCAGGGGTGCGACGTGGACCAGCCCGTCGCTGCGGTACAGATCGCGGAAGACACCCCGGCTGGCGAGCATGCGGGAGAAGCGTTCGGGGACCTGACGGCCGAGGATCGTCTCGGTCCGTGAGGCGTCGGCCTTGTGCTGCTGACCAGAGAAGGCCAGCACCCGCGAGTGCGGGTCCTCGATCGTCACGGGTGCGTCGATCAGCGCGGCGATCGCGTTGGCGACGGCGAACAGGTCGCCGGAGAGAGTGCCGCCCAGGGTCTCCAGACCGTCGCCGCCCACGTCGCCCTCGGCGACGAGGGCCCGCAGCATGGCGGCGACCTGGATCCACGACGCCCCGCGGGTCAGCCCGAGGACGCCGACGCCCGACTCCTCGGCCGCGATCTTCACCGCGGTGTCCAGCGGCACCGGAGCCCGGACGACCAGGGCTACAGCGTGCCGACCCCCCAACTCACCGAGCAGGCCGGCGATCTCGTCCGGTTCACGCAATCCGACCCCGAGCACAAGCGCGTGGGCCGGCAGCACGGAGTCCTCCACGGGGTCGTGGATGACGATGCCGCCTATGCCGGCGCTGTGCCGCGCCCCGCCGTGGACGACGTCGAGCAGAGTGCCACCCAGGTTGTGCAGAACCTTGACGAGGCTGCCCTGTGCGTTCATGGGACCGGTGCCTTCCGGAGTTACAGCAAGACAGCACCACACTTGGTGTGCGGCCACAAGACCGTGCACGGTTTCGGTGCCGACGCACGGAGCCGGACGTCACAGCAGGGGCTGGCCGGAAATCCACTCGACGCTGCGCGTGACGTCACCGAGTTCGCCCTTCAGGGGGTCCACGCCGATGCCGGGCCCGGTGGGCACCTCCAGGTGGCCGTCGCGCACGACGAACGGCTCGGTGATGTCGGTGCGGTAGTAGCGGCCCGAGCCCGAGGTGTCTCCGGGAAGGGTGAAGCCCGGCAGTGCGGCCAGAGCTACGTTCGCCGCCCTGCCCAGTCCGGTCTCCAGCATGCCGCCGCACCAGACCGGCACGCCGTGCGCCACACACACGTCGTGGATGCGCCGCGCCTCCAGATAGCCGCCGACCCGGCCGGGTTTGATGTTGACGATCGCGCAGGCGCCCAGCCGGATCGCGTCGGCCGCCGCGCGCGCCGACGTGATCGACTCGTCCAGGCAGACCGGTGTGCGGATCTGCCGGGCCAGCTGGGCGTGCCCGAGGACGTCCTCCTCGGGCAGCGGCTGCTCGATCAGCAGCAGGTCGAAGTCGTCCAGACGGGCCAAGTGGCGGGCGTCTGCGGGGGTGTACGCGGTGTTCGCGTCGACCTGGAGCGCCACCTCATCACCGAAGCGTTCGCGCACGGCCCTGACCGGCTCGACGTCCCAGCCGGGCTCGATCTTCAGCTTGATCCGGACGTATCCCTCATCGAGGTAACCCGCGACGCTGTCCAGCAGCGCGGGCACGGAGTCCATGATGCCGACGGAGACACCGCACGCCACCTTGTCCCGTACGGCGCCGAGTTCACGGGCCAGCGGACGCCCGGCGGCGCGCAGTTCGGCGTCCAGGACGCCCATCTCCAGGGCGGCCTTGGCCATCCGGTGGCCCTGGAAGGGAGCCAGCGCCAGGGCGACGGCGACCGCGTCAAGGCGGTCGGTGCGGGCAAGCGCCGGTATCAGGAAGCGACGCAGGACGTCGGCGGCGGCGTCGACGTACTCGGAGGAGTACAGCGGGCTCGCCATCGCCACGCACTCGCCCCAGCCCTCTCCCTCGTCGGTGACCACCCGCAGCAGGAGTGCCTCGCGGCTGGTGGCGGTGCCGAAGGACGTGCGGAACGGCGCCACCAGAGGCATCTCGATTCGGCGCAGTTCAACGCCCGTCAGCTTCATCGCTTCTCCTCGTCTGTCACGGGATGGTGGGGTGCGCGGGGGCGCTCTGCGGCGGAGCTCTCGTCGCGTCGTAGGACGTACCAGCCGGACCGGTCGAAGCCGGTGACACGGGCGCCCTGCTCCATCAGCGTGCCGAGGGCCTCGCGCAGCGCCGCGCGCCAGTCCTTGGCCTCGCCCGGCCCGGTCAGTCTGAGCCGCTCGATGTCCGGTGGGACTGCGACGAGCAGCGTCGAGGAGTCGGCGGTGCCGGCGACCGGTGTGCCCTTGGGGCTCTTGTCGAGGACGACGGCGGCGCCCGCCGCCCGGCAGGCCGCGGCGTCGGCCGACGCGAACTCGCCCGCGCAGGCCGCGCGGACCGGTTCGCCGACGAGCTGCCACCTCACGAGCAGACGGTCGGTGTCGTCGCCGTCGTTGATGCCGTCGTGCACGCCGCCGTAGAAGTTGGCGAGGTACTCCGCGGGCCGCGCCGCGAGTTTGACGAGGTTGAAGTAGGCGTTGCGGCGGATCAACGGATCGAAGGTCCAGCTGATGGCCGACACCCCGCGCCGCAGTGACCAGGCGCGCTGGTGCAGCTTGAGGGCGAAGCCGACGCTGCGGCCCCGGGCTGCGTTGGACACCCCGGCGATGTGGCTGTGCATGGCCTCGTCCGCCGGGGCGCCGAAGAATCCGACGCACGCGCCGACCAGTTCGTCGCCGTCGAAGGCGCCGCCGATGTAGTTGCCCGACTTCGCGAGGGCGCGCAGCAGTTCGCCGGTCATCGGCGCGCCGGCGGGTCCGGGCTGCCAGATGAGGTTGAACAGGTGGTGGACGGCATCGAGTTCCCGCCCTCCGCTCACCTCGCGGACCTGTACCCCGGCTGCCGCGGCGGCGGCGATGGCCTGGTCGACGGCGTCGTCGGCGGCACCTCGGATCGCGTCTGCGGTGAGGTGGTTCGGGTCGATCACGGTCCTGGAACCTCCTGCCAGTGGTGACTCGGTCATGGGCGGTCTCCCTGAAAGACGGGGCCGGCCCGACGTGCGCCCGTGCGGGGCGGTGGATCGGTGAGCAGATCGTCCGTCAGGGCGGCCAGTAGCGCGGTGCGTCCGGGGAGTTCGGCGACGACCACGTGTTCGTCGTCGGCGTGTGCGCCGCCGCCCACCGCGCCGAGGCCGTCCAGGGTCGGGGTGCCGACTCCCGCGGTGAGGTTCCCGTCGGACGCCCCGCCGACCGCCGCGCCGACGGGCTCGGGCAGGCCGAGCCGGCCCGCGAGGGTGATGGCGCGTGCGAGGAGCCCCGCTGACGAACCGTGTTCCAGCGGCGGGCGGTTGGGGCCGCCGGTGATCTCCAGCCGGGCACCGGACAGGACCGGTCGCAGCGCGCGCATGGCCCGGTCCACCCGGGACTGCTCCGCCGTGTCCCGCACCCGTACGTCGACGGCGAACCGTCCGGCGTCGGGCACCGTGTTGGTGGTGTGGCCCGAGGTCAGCACGGTCGGGGTGACACTCGTGCCGCGCTCCGCGTCGGGCAGGGCGCTCACCGTGAGGACCTGGTGGGCGAGTTCGAGGGTGGTGCTGACACCGCGTTCGGGTTCGAGGCCGGCATGGGCGGCGCGTCCGTGCGCCGTCACGTGGTACAGCGACACACCCTTGCGGGCGGTCTTGAGCGCGCCCCCGTCGGCGGATGCCTCCAGCACCAGCGCCGCGACGCAGGCGGACGCCTCTTCCTCCACCAGCGACCGTGACGAGGGCGAACCCAGTTCCTCGTCGCCGGTGATCAGGATGGTGACGCCCGACGGGTCGGGCAGGGCCGCGACGGCGTGGAAGGCCATCACCAGGCCGGCCTTCATGTCGAAGCAGCCGGGGCCGCTCACCACGCCATCGACGACGGAGAAGGGGTGACGAGCCAGCGAGCCGATCGGCCACACCGTGTCGTGGTGCCCGAGCAGCAGCACCCTCGACGGCGCGTCGCCCAACCGCCACCGCAGATGGGTGCGCCCCTCGACGACGATCCGCTCCGGCGGAACGCCCAGCCGGGCCGTGCCCAGCTCGGTCACCACTGCGGCGCTCGTGGCGACCGCGTCGAGGTCGGCCGACGGCGATTCGCAGCACACGAGCGTCTCGAGGTCGGCGATCATCTGTGGGAGGACCGCCGTCATGTGTCCGACCGGCGATGCCGTCATGACGTGGCCACCTTGGGGGTGGCGCGCACGCCGTGGTGCACGTATCGCTCGCCGCCGGGCAGAGTGTAGAAGACCACCGGCTGCCAGATCTGTCCGTCCGGGTCCCGGACCGCGAAGCGCTCCCCGGAGGCGTCGAGGGGCACCATCGGATACTCCTCCACTGGGTCGGGAACCAGCTCGGCCAGCGGACCCGTGACGGTGATCCGCAGCACGCCCCGGCCGTCCCGCTCCAGCACCTCCATGCGAGCGCCGGCCCGTTCATAGACACCGACGTGCGATCGGAAGTCGACGGCCGGCGGGCTGGCGGGCGGTGCCGGTGTGCGCGGCATGTCGAGGCCGGCCAGCTCCGCGAAGATCTCCTGGAAGAGGTCCTCGTACAGGTCCCGGGCGTTGCCTCCGTTGGTGAGGAGTGTGACGGCGAGTCCCTCGGCGGGCAGCAGGCGCAGGAACGCGGCCTGGCCGATGGTGTTCCCGTCATGGCCGAGGACGAGATGGCCGTCCCAGGTGAAGCGGCCCCAGCCGAGCCCCCAGGAATCGCCCAGGGTGTACGGATCGGGCAGTTCGGCGTGCAGGTCGGCCATGGCTCGGGTGCCGGCTTCGCTGAGGATGCGTCCGCCGTCCGCGGTGCGTCCGCCGCACAGGTGGGCGCGGGCGAAGGCCAGGACGTCGGCGGCGGTGGAGGTGATCAGCCCGGCCGGTCCGAGTGAGCGGGGCAGGCTCCAGACCCGCGCCCGCTGCGGCGAGCCGCCGTCGTATGTTTCGTGACCGACGGCCGCACGGTACAGCAGCGCCTCCTCAGGCAGGGTCACCGTACGCTGCAGCCCCAGGGGCGTGAAGATCCGCTCGCGGATCGCCTGGTCCCAGGTGAGTCCGGTGATCTTCTCCACGACCCGGCCCATCAGGGAGAAGCCGGAGTTGCAGTACGACCAGGTGGCGCCCAGGGGGTGGTTCTGCGGCACGTCCGCGAGCCCGGCGACATAGGTTTCGAGGCAGTCGTCGCCGCGTCCGGTGTCGGTGAACACGTCACCGTCGATGCCGCTGGTGTGGGTCAGCAGGTGCCGCATGGTGACGGACTTGGTGGTTTCCGGGTCGGACAGCACCAGTTCGGGCAGGACGGTGACGAGCGGTGCGTCCAGGTCGAGCAGTCCCTCGTCGGCGAGTCGCATGACCAGGGTGGCCGTCCAGACCTTCGACACCGAGCCGATCTGGAAGAGCGAGTCGGTGGTGGCGGGCACACCTGTCTCGGTGTTGAGCACGCCGTGGGCGACCTCGGCGAGTTCGTCCTGTGCCGTGGCACCGTCCGGACCGACCCGGAGGATGCCCAGGGTCGCCCCGGGCACCCGGTGCCGGGCGGCCAGGGCGGCGAGCCGACGCTGCCAGTGTGCGGTGTCGACGGGTGGCCGCCCGCTTCCCGTGGACCGGCCGGAGTGGCGCTCCACCCACTCGGCGACGCGGCCGTTGAAGTCCAGCAGGTGTGACGGGGGTCCTTCGAGTACGAACAGGTGCGAGCCCCCCGGGTAGAGGACCAGTTGGGTCGGCACGTCCCGCTCACGCAGGGCGGTGTGCCACTGCGATGCCTGGCCCACGGGACATACCAGGTCGGCCGTGCCGTGCAGGATCAGGGTGGGGGTCTGGACCCGGTCGACCCGGGTCAGGGGTGACATGGCCGCGTACCGCTGCCGCTGGGCCCAGGGCGGTCCGCCGAACTCGTGCGTGGCGAGGAAGTGCCCGTCCTCGGCGGCGCCGGCCATGCTGGTGAGGTCGCAGACGATGCCGCCTGCGACGGCTGCGGCGAACCGGTCGTCGTGACCGGTCAGATAGCAGGTCATGTAGCCGCCGTAGCTGTACCCGGTGACCGCGAGGCGGTCGGGGTCGGCGATGCCTTCGTCGACCAGGGTGTCCACGGGTTCCAGGAAGTCCTGCGCGTCGGCCAGTCCCCAGGCGCCGTTGACTGCGTCGAAGAACCGCTCGCCGTAGCCGTCGCTGCCGCGCGGGTTGACCAGGAGCACGCTCCAGCCACGGGCGGCGAGGATCTGGTGGTAGAGGTGCACGTGGTCCGCGGCGGCGTTCCACGCGTTGTGCGGACCGCCGTGGATGTCGAGCAGCAGCGGGCGCGGCGAGCCGTCTCCGGTCGCTCCGTCGCCGATCAGCCAGCCCTGGACCGTGGTGCCGTCGGAGATCGTGAACTCCCGCTCCACGCGCGGGTACAGCTCGACGTCGGACAGGGCCGCGCCGTGTGAGGTGCGTACGGTGCGAGAACCCGACGCGAGGTCGAGCACGACGATCTCGCCGAACGAGGTAGGCGTGGCGAGGACGAGCGCGACCTTGCCTCCGCGCACGGACATGCCCGACACGGTGTGTCCGGCGCCGCCGAGCACGAGGCGGGGTGTGCACTCCTCGGGGGAGGCGTCGAGATCGACCGCGTAGACATGGGTGCATCCGCGGTCGCGGACGCAGAACAGCACGGTGCGGCCGTCACCGGTGAGCTGGGGCAGGGCGCCGGGGTAACCGGGGCCGCCCGGCATCACGTTACGGTCGAGCGAGGCGGCGAGGTCCGCCACGTCGGTGCCGGGCTCGTCGCCGAGCGGCATGTGCAGCAGGCGGGCGTGGCCCACCGGGTCCTTGAGGTGGCCGACGACCAGCAGCGCGTCACCGTCCGGGGTCCATTCGGCGGTGGCGGCCCTCCCGTCGGCGAAGCCGACCCTCTGTGGCACCGCGGCGACATCGTCGACGGCGACGACATGGGTCGCGGCGTGCGCGGTCAGGTCCGCATTCGGCGCGGTCGCGGCGGTGAAGGCCAGCTTCCTGCCGTCCGGGGACCAGGCGGGCCGCGAGGCGTACCAGTCCCCGTCGGTGATCCGGCGGCAGGCTCCGGTGGTGAGATCGAGGACGTGCAGGTGCTGGCGGACGTCGCCCACCAGGCCGTCCCCGTCGGTCTGGTAGTCCAGCCGGTCGATGACCACCGGCCTGCCCGGTGGCGTCGGGCGAGCGGTGTCAGGGTCGGCCGTGATGTCGACCGGTGCGCTGAAGGCGATCCGGGTCCCGTCCGGGCTCCATACGGGAGCTCCCGCACCCAGAGGCAGCGTGGTGAGCCGCTCGGCCTCACCGCCGTCGGCCGGCAGCTGCCACAGTTGCGCCGTCGTGCCGTCCGCGCGCAGGAACGCGATCCGGGTCCCGTCCGGGGACCAGGCCGGGGCTTGGTCGCTGTTGCCGCGGGTCAGCTGCCGGGCTTCGCCTGTGGCGCCCGGCACCAGCCAAAGGTTGTGCGCGATCCGGTCGGTGTCCAGGTCGCTCGTGCGCAGCACGTACACGATCCGCTCGCCGTCCGGAGACAGCGCCGGCTGCTCCGGGGTCGCGATGGCGGCCAGGTCCTCCAGGCGCAGGGGCCGTGTCATGGGGCCCTCCTCAGTGATGACAGGTGGGTGTGCAAAGGGTCGAGGTGCTGAGGGGCGGGCCCGCTCACGTCGGAGTGCTCGTCGGCACCGACGCTCCGACGGCGAAGTGGCAGGCGGTGGAGTGCACGCGTTCCGCCGCGCCCGCGGAGGGGTCGAGGGTCAGGCACTCGGCGCGTCCGGGCAGGACCAACGGCCCCACAGGACAGCGTGGATGGAAGCGGCAGCCGGCCGGTACGTGGTGCGGGTCGGGTGGTTCTACGTCGGTGACGGCGGCGCCGGTCTGCCCGGGGACGTCGTCCCGCACGTATCCGTCCCGGTGGGGTGCGGCCGCCAGGAGCTCGCGGGTATAGGGATGCTGGGGGGCGGCCAGGACCTCGTGCGCGGGGCCGCACTCGACAATGCGGCCGAGGTACATCACCGCGATGATGTCGCTGACGTACCGCACCACCGCGAGGTTGTGCGAGATGAACAGCGTCCCCAGGCGCATCTGCCGCTGGAGGTCACGCACAAGGTTGAGCACGGTTCCCTGGACCGACACGTCCAGTGCCGAGGTGATCTCGTCCGCGACGACCACCTCGGGACGGCCCGCCAACGCCCGTGCCAGTGCAACCCTTTGACGCTGCCCACCGGAGAGTTCGGCCGGCCGCGAGTGGACGTGCCCCGCGTCGAGGCCCACCAGCCCGAACAGCCGCGCGACCTCAGCACCGCGTCCCTGGCTGCCGGTCAGGGCGCCGCGCGGGATGGCCTCGGCGACCGAGTCGCCGACCCGCATCCGGGGGTCCAGTGAGGCGTACGGGTCCTGGAAGACCATCTGCACGGCCCGGCTCGTTCCGCGGGCCGGGCGGCGGTTCACGTCGTCGCCGTCGAGCAGTACCCGTCCGGCAGCGACCGGCGCGAGGCCGACCGCCGCGCGGGCCAGCGTGGACTTGCCCGAGCCGGACTCCCCGACCAGGCCGACCACTTGCCCCGGGGGCACGGTCAGACTGACCCCGTCGACGGCTTTCAGGGCCCTGCGCCCCGTGCCGTAGCGCACGGTGACATCTTCGAATCGCAGCTCGCTCAAGGCCGTTCACCTTCCTCGCCGGTGGAGGCGGCCGGCCGCTCGTCGTCGAGGGCCACCCCGTCGGTCTGCGGGTTCCAACAGGACACCCGGTGTCCCGGCGCGCTCACCTCGAGGTGTGGTTCGTCCGTACGGCACCGGTCCTGCGCGAAGGCGCACCGGGCCGCGAAGGCGCAGCCGGCCGGCACCTGGTCCGGGATGACGGGACGGCCCGGGACCACGGCGAGCGGCCGGTCGAGTTCGGTCTCCATGTGCGGCACGCTGGCGATGAGGGCACGCGTGTAGGGGTGCCGGGCCGCGGTGAGCAGCCGGTCCGAGGGCAGTTCCTCCACGATGCGGCCCGCGTACATCACCAGGACCCGGTCGCAGGTCTGCGCCACCACGTCGATGTCGTGGCTGATCAGCAGGAGGGCCACGTCGTCGGCGGCGCGGACCCGGTCCAGCAGGCCCAGCACCTGCCGCTGCACCGTCACGTCCAGTGCGGTCGTGGGCTCGTCGGCGATGATCAGCTTGGGGCGGCACATCAGGCCCAGGGCGATCATCGCGCGCTGGCGCATGCCGCCGGAGAACTCGTGCGGGTACTGGGCCGCCCGTCGCTCCGCCGCGGGCATGCGGACCTCACGCAGCCGTTCCACAGCTCGGGAGAGCGCTTCGCGGCGGCCGGTCCTCAGGTGCTGCTCCGCCACTTCGGCGAGTTGCCGACCGATGCGCATGGTCGGGTTGAACGAGGCTGTGGGGTCTTGGAAGACCATGGCAAGGGAGGTGCCCAGCAGGCGTCGAGTGGCCGCCCCGTGTTCTGCGCCGGCGAGCAACGAGGTCCCGAGGAACTCCAGACGGCCGGCGTCGACCGCGCCGGGATGCTCGACGAGCCGGCTCACGGCGAGGGCGGTGAGGCTCTTGCCGGACCCTGACTCCCCCACAACGCCCACCGCTTCCCCCTGGCCGACGTGGAAGCCGATACCGCGCACCGCGGTCACGGGGCCGCGCGGTCCGGGGAAGGTCACCCGCAGGTCTTCGACGGACAACACCGGCTCCTTGCCGGGCGCGTGGGTGTCCGGCGTCGCGACCGGTGCCCGGTGGGCCGCGGGCGGCCCGTCGGGGCGGAGGGGGCGCGAACGGTGTGCGGTGGGGACGCCGACGGCCTTGGCCACGGCCTCGCCCGTGAGGTTGAAGGCCAGTCCGGCGATCACTACAGCGACGCCGGGTGCCAGGGCCGCGGCAGGGTGGGTGTAGATGCCGCCCAGGCCCTCGCCGAGCAGTCGTCCCCAGTCGTACGACGGCGGCTGTACGCCGAGGCCGAGGAACGACAGCCCGGAGAAGGCCAGCAGCGCACCGCCCGCGCTGATGGTGGCGTTGACGATCAGCGGTTCGGAGATGTTCGGCAGCACATGGCGAGCGAGCACCCGCGCCTTGCCGACCCCGGCAACGCGGGCCGCGTGCACGTAGTCCCGCTCGCTGACCGACGCCACCAGCGTCTGGGCGAGCCGCGCGAAGCCGGGTGCCATCGCGAAGCCGATCGCTAGCACCGCGCCCTTGGCGCCGAGGCCGAACACCACGGCGAAGAACAGGGCCAGCAGCAGTCCGGGGAATGCCACGGCGACGTTCACCATCGCCGTCACCAGCCGTCCGACACGGCGGCCCAGCAGTGTCGGCGCCACGCCGAGCACCAGTCCGGTCACCACACCGAGAGCCGTGGCGAGCAGTGCCAGGGCGACCGAGAGCCGGGTGGCGACCAGCACCCGGAACAACACGTCCCGGCCGAGGTTGTCGGTGCCCATCCAGTGACGTCCCGACGGCCCCTGGAGGATCCGGTCGGTGTCGATGGCGTCGGCGCGGCCGGACCACAGCAGCGGTGCGAACACCGCGAGCAGCAGCACGAGCAGCAGGAGCGCAGCCGCGCAGCCACCGAGCGGGGTGCGCAGCAGTCCGAGCCACCGGTTGCCGTCCGGGCGGCTCGCAGCCTTCACGTCCTCTGCCGGGTCGCGGGCCCCGTCCGACATCGCTTGGCCCTCGCGCGCCCTGCGGGCCTCGTACTCCACCGCCATCGGTCAGCTCTCCCGGATCGCGGAACGGGGATCGAGCAGGGCCAGGACCACGTCGACCACGAGGTTCACCAGCAGCACTCCCGTGCCGTAGACGAGGACGACGCCCTGTACGACGGGGTAGTCCTTGGACAGGATCGACTCGACGATGGTGCTGCCAAGACCCGGCCACGCGAAGACGTTCTCCACCAGAACGGTGCCGGCCACCAGGCCGCTGAGCAGGAGCCCGCCGATGGTGAGGCCGGCGGTCACCGCGTTGGGCAGGGCGTGGCGGAGGTAGATCCTTCGCAGGGGCAGCCGTTTGGCGCGGGCGGTACGGATGTAGTCCGTGTGCAGCACCGTCAGCGTCTCGATCCGGACGATACGGGCCAGTACTGCCGCCGGTCCGGCGGCCAGCGACAGTACTGGCAGTACATAGGAGGCGAATCCGCCCTGGCCGGCGACCGGGAACCAGGCCAGCTCCACGCCGAACACCCAGACGAGGCCGACGGCAAGCAGGAACTCCGGGACACTGGCCACCAGGACACTGGTCGAGGTGAAGGCCAGCTCGGTACGGTGCCGACGTCCGCCGCGGGTGAGGACCGCCATCGCCAGGCCGAGCGGCACCGACAGCAGCACCGCCAGCAGGAAGGACGCCACGGCGAGGGAGACCGTGGACGGCAGCCGGTCCCCGATCATCTGGTTCACCGGAAGGCCGCTGGTCACGGAGGTACCGAGGTCGCCGCCTGCCAGATCCCGCAGGAAGCGCAGGTACTGCGTCGACAGCGAGTCGTTCAGCCCCAGCTGTTCCCGCCGCAGGTTCACCACCTGTGGCGAGGCGTTCATCCCGAGAGCGCCCCGCACGGGGTCGCCGGGGATGAGGTGGAGCATCGCGAACGCCGCAGTGACCAGCACCCACACCGACAGCACCAGCCGGGTCAGGCGACGTACCGCGAAGCGAACCCACGGGTGTTCCACCAGGCTGCGGGCCAGGCCCGGCAGGGCGTGCGGGTGTTTGTCGCCGGTCCCGGTCAGGAGCGGGTCGGCCGTAGTCGCGTTCATCTGTGTGCGTGCCTCCGGGTCACGGCCGGCTGGTCATCCGACGACGCGGATCGAGGTCGGGGCGATGGCGCCGTCGGCGAGGTCGAACGTCGCGCCGTTGCCGAACACGGGCGTGGCCAGGTCCGCGAACGGGACGACGTCGGCCCGCTGGAACAACGCCTTCTCCGCGGTGGCCCACGCCTCGCAGACCTTCGCGCCGACGAGCGCCGAGGCCTTCTTGACGTGGGCCTCGTACTGAGGGTTGTCGATGGATCCGAAGTTGTTGCCGTTCGGCGGGGTGGCGCCCGACACGAACGGCACTGCCTGGGTGGGCAGGGTCACCAACAGCGGCATGAACATGGCGTCCCAGGAGCCCTGTCCGGAGAGGACCTGGTCGAACTGGCTGTCTGCCGCGCCCCGCAGGGTCACCTTGACACCGGCCTTCTGCCAGAAGGACCGCAGCAGTTCCGCCGCGTTCTGCATCGGGGCGCCGCGGCTGGTCGGGTAGTAGAAGGTCAGCGACAGCTTCTTGCCGTCCTGCTGGCGGACGCCGTCGGAGCCCTTGACCCAGCCTGCGTCGTCAAGGGCCGCTTCGGCCGCGGCCCGGTCGTGGGCCGGGAGCGTGCCGTCGAGGGTGTCCTCGGTGCACGGGCCCTGCCCCGTGGCGACCAGGCCTGCGGGCAGCGCGCCCCCGCCGTTGGTGACCACCGTGCGCAGCTGTGCCAGGTCGAGGGCCTGGGTGAGGGCGCGTCTGACCTCCGGGTCCGCTGTGGCCGCGCCGCGCCGCTGGTTGAACCACAGTTCGCCCAGGGGGGCGTGCATGGCCCGCTTGAAGTCGAGCCTGGACTCCACCCGGGTCTTGTCCTGGCCGGCGATCAGGGCGGCGTTGATCTGCTTGGCGAGCAGCAGGTTCGCGGCCGTGGCCTCGTTGCGTACGACCTTCAGCACCACCGTGTCCGGAAGCCCCTTGGTGTCGGCCTTCAAGCCCGCGGGCCCCCAGGCGTAGTCCTTGCGCCGGGTGAAGGTGTAGTGGTCGTCGGCGACGGCCTCGGTGAGGGTGAACAGCCCGGTGCCCGAACCGCCCTGCTTGAGGATCGAACGGTCCGTCAGGCCCTTGCGGCACACGATGGGCAGGGTGCCCACGTTGCGTCCGAGGAAGGCGTCAGCCCCGGGAGAGGTCACCGTGACGGTGCCGGCCGCGTCATCGGCCTTCGCCTTCGCGGCGGCGGGAACGTACAGTCCGGTCATGCTCGACCCAGCCTTGGGATCCGCAGCGTAGTTGATGTTGTCGGCGACGTCCTGCGCGGTGAGCGGGGTTCCGTCGGAACAGGTGATGCCTTTGCGCAGCGTGTAAGTCGCGTTCGTGGACGTGGACTTCCAGCTGTCGGCCAGCGCGGAAACCTCCTTGCCGGCGGGGTCGACAGCCAGCAGTGAGTCGTACATGAACAGACCGACCTGGTGCGCGACGGACAGCGTGGTCGCGTGCGGGTCGAGAGTTCCGGGGTCGGCAGCCATGGCGAGGGTGAAGGTACCGCCGTCGACCGGCTTCCCGGACGTGCCGGCGGTGCCTCCACCGCCGCTGCACGCGGTCAGGGCGAGTGCCAGTGCGCCGGCCATCGCGAGCGTAGTCGTCCCTGCATTCTTCATGGGTGTCTCCCGCAGAGGGGTCCAACGGGCCGAGGGGGAACACCGGCCCGGGCGGTCACTGGGCCGTACGGCGGTCTGCCCGGCCGGTGTGCAGGAACTGCGCGGGGCCGTCGGGAGTGCTGCCGACGAAGGCGTACGGCTGGTGGAAGCCGTGCTCCTGTTCCTTTGCGATCAGCGTGTCGCCTTCGAAGGCGATCAGCTCGACCTTGGTGGTTTCCATGCCCATTTCCGCGGCGAGCCCCTTGGGGACGCACTCGACCCAGATCCGGTGTTCGTCGTCCTGGGTGACGGTGTTGTCGAACATGCTGGAGGTGTAGGTGCCGACGTAGCGGCTCGCGTCGACGGGACGGGGGGCGGCGGGCGGCTCCGGCATCGTGGGCAGATCGACGCCTGCCAGCTCCCGCAGGGCGTGCCCCACGACCTCGCGGTAGAGACCGAGGGAGTGGCCACCGTTGGTCAACAGGGTGACGGCGAGGTCGTGTTCAGGGACCAGCCGCAGAAATGCGGACTGGCCGATGGTGGTCCCGTCGTGTCCGATCAACCCGGTGCCGGCGCCGTCGAACATCTCCCAGCCCAGACCCCAGGCGTCGCCCATGACCCCGAGGCGGGGCAGCCCGACCTCGCGCCGCCGCATCGCCTCCGCGCTGGCAGCGCCCAGCACGACCGTGCCGTCACGGGCCATGCCCAAGTCGAGGTGCATCCGGGCAAAGGCCAGAAGGTCCTGGGGACGCATGGCGAGCATCGAGCCCGCCGGCGCGTTCGAGGGGGCGAGGGACCACATGGGGGCGGGCTGCAAGGGCGCTTCGGGCGAGGGGCGGAGGTGTCCCACCGCGGTGCGGTACAGGATCGCCTCGTCCGCTCCGTGTGCCGCATGGGTGAGCCCGAGCGGGGTGAACAGGTGGTCGCGCAGACAGGCGCCGAAGGGCTTGCCGCGCACCACCTCGACCAGTCGGCCGAGCACGCAGTATCCGGCGTTGTTGTAGGAGAACAGCTCCCCCGGCGAGAAGAGCTGCGGCACGTCGCCCAGGGTGGCGACGTACTTCTCCACGCAGTTGTCGTCCCTGCCGGTGTCCGTGAAGATGTCCCCCTCGAACCCGGCGGTGTGGTTGAGGAGTTGCCGGACGGTGATCGTCGCCGCCGCGGACTCGTCGGCGATCCGGAACTCCGGCAGTCGGCTGCGCACCGGGGCCTCCAGCTCGACCAGGCCCTCGTCGACGAGCTGCATCACCAGCGTCGCGGTCCACAACTTCGTGATGGAGCCGATCTGGAACAGCGTGTCGGTGTTCACCTCGACCCCGGTCGAGAGGTTCACAACGCCCGCACCGTGGTCGGCGACGTCTCCCCGCAGGTCCACGGCCACTGCCGCACCCGGCACCTCGTACTGCTCGAGAAGCGCGGGCAGCCGCTCTTCCCACCATGCTCGAATCGCGTCGAGTTTCATCATGCGGTGAACGTAGGCGTGCGCACGCCGCGCGAACTCGTACCGATACACGAAGCCTCGACGCCAACTCCGTCCTCCCGTACGAAGTCGGCGACCGCAAGCCTGTACGGGCATCCTGCTCCGCGCGCCGACGCTGCCGCACCACATCGATACATCTGCTCTAAAGACAACAAGCCGCAAGGATTGCGCATGAATTATTCTCTATTTCAACAAATACAGCAGAGCATGGAGGGGGCATGGGCAATAAAAGGTCGGATGAAAAGCTGCTCTGGCCATTGATATGGTTAAGAACTCCTAACGAAATGATCTTCGAGGTGGTTGGGTCACTCCAGGACCGGTGTGACCACCGATCAGGTGACGGCTTTGGTGCCCCTGGCATCAAGCACTCGCCGAGAAGGCAGTCAGTTGAAAGCGTCTGTCATACAGTCCACCCGGCAGTCGGCGGCCTCGTAGCGCTGGCGGAGGGCGGCAGCTGCTTCTTCGCGCTCCACGTAGAGCCCGTAGTGCTGACACGCCACCCTGGTCACGTCGTTGACCGTGACGATGGCAGGTTCGCCGCGTGCGGCCCGGCGGCGCGCTTCGGCGATCGCCATGTCCGCAGAACGCAGCAGGTTTCTGGATCGCTCCCGGATTACAGCCGCTTGGGCCCGTTTTACCGAGAGGGGGCGCAGGACACGTCCCCGCCAGACGAAGCCGGCGGCGACAAGCGCGAGACCGAGCGCTATGAACAGGAGTCCGCCGGGATCGTGACGCATCTGTCCAGTCTTCACCACTCGCGTCATGATCGTCCTGCCCGCGCCGAGGTGACGCTGCCGACTTTCGGAGCGACGTGGTGTCAATGAGCCTTCCAGAAGGCGACCGATCTGGTGACGCCACCGGGACGCGCAACGCACGAGACTCCTGCGTCGTTGGGGGAGGTGTTCGAGTCTCAACCCACGGGCACAGGAGCCGCGTTGGTTCCCTATTCTGCCTCACTCGACCTGCCCCACGCCCTGCTCGGGTGGGTCACCATGCTGGGTCCCCTGGACCGTTGTGACGCCCGCCTCTTGTTCGCGGCGGTTCTGACGCGCGTGCGGGACGATGAAAATCCACTCGGCCGCGGTGACGGTGGCCGCGAGCGCGCTGTCCGGCGCAGGGCGATGACGACGGCCAGCTCCGCTCCCCGCAGTGCGGAGCGACACCTGCTGCTCGGCGAATACCGTCGCTACCCTGGCGAGGCCCCTGGCTTGTCAGGATGCCCTCGACAGCACCCCAACCTCGCGACCGAACCCGACCGCGAAGCGCCCGCCCGGTGCTGCCACGAGTGCGTGCACGGGGAAAGGGAGCAGGTGGTCGGTACCGGCTGGGCACCCTGCGGTGAGATCGCGGAACCGCACGGTGCGGTCATCGCCGAGGGCCGCGACGAGCCGTCCGTCGGCCAGCGCTGAGACCGCCAGCGTGTTGCCGGAGCCTGACTCGGCGGCCTGGGCGTCGCGGATCTGCTGCCCCGTGGACAGGTTCCACAGGCGTAGGGTCCGGTCCCGGCCCTTGCTGATCGCGATGGGAGCTCCGCCCAGGGTGGCGGTGGCCACGGCGGTCACCCAGTCGGTGTGGCCGGTCAGGGGTTCGCCGAGCTGTCGCCCGGTGGCGAGGTCCCATAGCCGCACCGTCTTGTCCCAGCTGCCCGTCACTGCCACGGGCCGTCCGTCGAGAACCGCGGTGGCGACGGCGGTAATACGGCTGGAGTGGCCGGTGAGAGGTGCGACCAGGGGCCGTCCGGTGGTGAGGTCCCAGACGCCCACGACGCGATCGCTGCCTGCGGTGAGGGCGACGGGCAGGCCGTCCAGGGTCGCCGAGGCGATGGCCAGGACTCTGCCGTGGCCGCTGGGGAACGGACGGTGGACGATTCGCCCGGTGGCGAGCTCCACCATGTCCAGGGTGGCGTCGGGAGCGGCCGTGACGACGACCGAGCGTCCACCCACCACCGCCGTCGTCATGGCGGACACCTCTGCGCTCAGAGGGGCGGAGGCCTGCGAGCCGGTGGTCAGGTCCCAGGTGCGCACGGTGTGGTCGGCGCCTGCGGTGACGACCACGGGGACACCGTCAAAAACCGCTGTGGCGACCGCCAGGACGGATTCGGTGTGTCCGGCACGCAGTCGGCCGCTGTCCCCTCGGGCAGCTGTGAGGTCCCAGGTGCGCACCGTGTGGTCCTCCCCCGCGGTGACGGCGACGCAACGTCCGTCCACCACGGCGGTGGCGACGCCCCACACCTGGCCGGTGTGCCCGGTGAGGGGCTCACCCTCCTGTTCGCCGGTGGCGAGATCCCAGACCCGTACGGTGCGGTCGCGGGATGTCGTGACCGCCAGGGTGCGCGTCCCGACCGAGACGCTGTCGATGGCCCACACCCGATCGGTGTGACCGGTCAGCACGCTGCCCACGGGCGACGGGTCGAGCGCGTGCCAAGGCGTGACGGTGCCGTTCGGACCGGGGACGAGGGAGACGGGCGTGTCCCCCAGCACCAGGCTCCGGGAAGCGTCCCTCACCCGGATTTCCCAGGCGGACTGGGCGACGACCAGGCCGTTCGTCCGGGCGGAGAGCAGGCTCGCCAGGTCGACGAGGTCTCCCGGACCGCCCTTGACCAGCTCCTTGCCTGCGGCTGCTTCCAAAGGAATGCTGCGAATGCTCCGCGTACCGGCAGGGCCCGTGGAGTCCATGGGGCTCGTCGGCAGGTCCCAAAGGCGCAGTGTGTGGTTTACGCCCACGGCGAGAGCGACACTGCGCTCTTCCATGGTCAGTGTCGGGGACGGGCCGTCGGGAAAGAAAACGGGGGCGAGGTCACCGACGAGTTCCGGTGGACCCTCGTAGTGGGTGTCGAGGACCACGACCCGGCCGCCGACGACCGTCAGGGTTGACACTGTGTCGGCGGCCGCCAGGTCTGACACCGCGTCGTCGTACTCGGCATCCGACACCAACTCCCGCAGGTCGGTTGCCAGAAGCACGTGGCGGTCCAGATCCCACACACGGCCCGCCTGGCCCGCCTCCTTGGTTACGGCGATGTCCCGCTCTTCGAGTGCCAACGGTCCCTCGGCCGGCAGGCACTCGCCGACCTCGCGGCCGGTGGCCAGGTCCCACACCCGCGCGGGGTGGTCCGGTGGGCGTGTGACAACGACCTCGCGTCCGTCCAGCCTCCCTATGCCCACCATCCAAGGGAACACGCCGAGCCGACTGCCAGTGGCCTGGTCCCACACACCCAGGGTCCGGTCCGCCTGGACGGCCAGCACCACGTGCCGGCCGTCCAGGACCAACCGCGCCAGCCCCAGGGCCAGTTCGCCCGCAGAACGCCCCGTCTCCGGATCCCACAGCCTCGCGGTCCCGTCAACGTGGCACGTGATGACCAGGGGTTGCCCGTCGACCACCACCGTGGCCAGGGCCACCAACTCGGGCGACAACGACGACACGGGGTCGGGAGGAGCTGCCGTCAGCGTATGCAGCCGCTCCCCCGTCGCCAGGTCCCAGACACACACCGTCGCATCGCGGCTCGCCGAGACGACAACCGGACGCCCGTCGACGACCGCCGTCGCCACTGCGACCACGGGGGCATCGTGACCGTTGAAGGAGCGGAGCAGCCGAGGGTCGGACGCGGAACCGCACGTCCAGTCCGCCCGCCAAGAGGCCGGCTCCTGCGAGGAAGTCACTTCCCGGGACACGTGATCAGATCGTTCCACCATGGCCCCAAGGCTATGGGGCCGCCCTGGGTCGCAAGAGGTGGACCATGCGCTGGAAGGCACCCCTGAACGCGTGCCAGATCCCTTCGCCGCCGCCTGACCCCGAGCAACAGCTGACACTCAACAATCAAGATCAGCCGCTAAATTGACACACCCAGGGCTGCCTCGCCGAAACCCGTCTCTCGCTCAACACGACAACTCAACGGAAGGTCAGTAGCTGTTGTAAACCCCAGTAGTTGCTGAGGCCTTCCGCGCCGGGGATTGCGCTCCCCCTCAGGCCTGGGGCCGACGCGCCTGCTCAGCGGCTTGAGCGAGGCTCGCCAGCTGTGGATTTTCCTGGTGGGTCACGGTGAGTTTGAATCGGCTGATGCGCCATCCCTTCGGCGTACGGACCGCCTCGGTATCGTAGAAACCCACCACCAGCCAGCGGTCGGGTCCGTCACCGACGAGTTCCACCGGAAGCCAGTGCTCGGCACGCACGTGCGCATGAATCGTCGCACTGTCGCCGTCGATGGTGACGACGTGACCGGTGATCGCGTGGTGGGTCGCAGCGAAGGGCGCCAAGGTTGTGCGGAGGAGTTCGACGCAGTCACGCAGCGAAGCAGTCACCGCCGGCATGCCGGTAACTGCTTCGAAATCCACCGTCAGTGGATCGGTGCAAATGCGACTGGGCAGGTGGGTGAACTCCTTCATGTCTGCGATATCGGCATATCGGCTCAGCAGCTCGGCGAGATCAATACGGTCGTCCATAACGTCCCTTTGCTTGACGCACTTTGTTGCCTGACCAGACGGGGATCGGGGCTTTACCGTTGAACCGGGCGAAGGCGGCCGGGGCAGACCGGTCCGCTCGGTGATGAGGTGGATCATTGCCGCCTCGTTGCCGCCCCACACGGTGAACATCAGCGCCGGGCCGCCGCCTGCGAGCGTTGCCTGCTCGCAGGCCGCCATCGCGGCCCGACCGTAGCCTTTGCCGCGGTGCTGCTCCTGGGTGTACAGCGAGTAGCCGTAGGTAACCCCCGGGAGGTACCGGTGCTTCAACCAGCCAGTGCCTATCTGCTCGCTGGCCGCTTCGAGCACCAGGAACGTGTTGTCGGGCGTCGCCAGGCCCTCGGGAATCAGCGCGATCACAGCTCGCCAAGGCTGTCGGCGTGTCCGCACTTGCGTCGCCGGGCTGCTCATCATGGTTACATCGCTCAGCCCGGCTACCTCCGTGACCGGAGCGGGACGGGGCCTGGCCGAGTCCTGGATGACGTCGGGCTGTCGAAGGCCGCCCAGGCTCGGTGAGCTTCGGCCGACGGCCGGGCTTGTCGGCCCCTGCGGGCTACAGGAACTCGCTTCGGTAGGTCAAGGCCAGCTCGGCCGCGCGGCGGCGGCGTTCCGCGAGTTCGTCCTCCGACAGTTGCGGCGGCGGTGCGTCCTTGCCCGCGACGACATCGCCGATGCGCATGAAGTACTCGTCCTGGCCGGCGGGGGTGCACATGCACAGCATGCGGGCCGGCGCACCCGAGGCGTTGCGGAAGTTGTGCGGCGCGTTGGCCGGGATGTTGATCGTGGACCCGGCCCTTACGGTGTGCTTCTCGCCGCGGAAGGTGAACTCGATCTCGCCTTCGAGGATCGTGAACATCTCCTCGAAGTCGTGCCGGTGCGGCGGTGGGCCGCCGCCGTCGGGGATGCGCATGTCGATCAGGCAGTATTGGCCGTTGGTCTGCTCGCCGGTGATCAGCATGCCGTACGTGTTGCCCACCAGCGAGATGTACGTCGTGCCGGGATCGTCGGGGTTCGCGACGGTCAGCGACCGGGACGGATCGTCGTCGGGGATCATCGTGGTCGTCTCCTCAGATGTCGGTCAAGTGGGAGTCGGTCGCCTGGCGCGACGACGACCTTGCCGCTGGGCAGAGCGCCCGCGGCGTCGGCGTGCGGGCCGACGACTCAGCCGGGTGCACCCGCGGGCGGTTGATTGTTGACGGTTGAAGTGCAGCCAAGAGTAGGAACGGCCATGCGTAATAAGCGTGTACTTTTGCGACACCGGATGGGATTCCGACGACATCTTCGTCGGCGCGGAGGACACATGAGCAGCAGGCCGCGTTTCCTCGGCCCGGGCGACAGGATGGGCACGTTCACCGTCGACCTCCGACTCCGACTCCACCGGCACCGGCACCGGCCGGGGACGTGGGAGCCGTTCATCGACACATGGAGCGACCGCATGGGGGGACCTGTACCCTCGGCCGGAATTGAGCGCTTCCACAATCGACGGCTTCCAGGGAGCGATGCGCTGGGTGACCCCGCGGCGCACCGTTGTCATCGAGCTCTGGGGCTCTTCGCCCTGACTGTCTCCGAAGCCGCCGCGCGCTGGCACTTCACCGACAGCAGCCACTTCATCCGCGCATTCAAAAAACACCCGCCCAGCACGTCCGCCGACCAACCTGACGACGAGGCTTCCCCCGTTCCGGTTCACCGGCGACCGCCGCGGCCAGCCCGGCATCTCGCCGCGTCCTGATCCGCTGCGGTCTGCGGGCTCCGACGCCTGTCGAGTCCTTATGCTCCGCCTTTGCGGCGGCGAGGCGTGGCCGAGCGGGGCGGTGTGGAGCGCATGTGGTCGCGTACCGGCGCCAGCAGGCCGGCGAGAGTTTCGGCGTCGTCGCGCGAAAGCGGCTCGAACAGGAGGCCGCTGACCACCTCGACGTGACCCGGCAGCACCTTCGCATACGCCCGGAAGATCGTGAACCGTATCCGCGTCATGGGCTTCACCGGACCCGGCCAGGTGTTGGAGGGCTTGCCAGCCGACTTCGCGCTGTCCATGGAGGACATTCCGGACGAGCCGGCGACAACCTCGACAGGCGCCAGCCCCGCTTGGGACCATGCCCTGCTGTCCGATCCCGCCCTGACCGGCATGCCCCGGCAACAACTGGACGACCTCACAAGAACCTTGGCTGCCGCCGAACCTCTCGCCGTACTGTTCGGCAGCAGCCAAAGCGCGATGCACCGCACCCTTCTGAAGAACCGGAAACTGCCCAAGGCACACGGCGTCGTCCATCCCACCCGCGACGACGCCACCCGTCTTCCTCACGGCCCTCCAGGCTCGGGTCCTCGCCAAACCGGCGAGTCCCACAACAAGATCAAGACGACGTGTTAATGATCTGCAAGCCCTTGGCTTAGCTAGGCCGTCACGGCTGCCAGGAGTTGGAGTTTTTCGTAGTTCGGTGAGCCGGGCACGGCGGAGAAGACCAGCAGTTCCTGGGCCTGGTCGGGGTCCACCAGCCGCTGGCAGTACAGCTCCATCTCGCCCAACTCCCCATGCCGGTAACGCTTGAGGTCCTGATGGTGGGTGACGTCGACCTCGTGCAACCGCCACAGCTCGGCGAACTCGGGGCTGACCTCCAGCAGTGCCGCGACGATCTCGCCTGCCCTCCCCTCAGGGTCCGCCGTGTACGCCGCCCGGATCTCCACGGTAAAAACCCTGCCCCGCAGGGCGTGATCCTCGACGGGATACAGATCGCGTTGCGCCGGGTCGGTGAACCAGCGATAGACCAAGTAACGGGACAGTCCGCTGAACCGGGTGTAATCACCCAGCAGCGCAACCGCCGGGCGGGTCTGCAGCAGCGTCTCACCGAACCGGGACATCACCAACGCGGGCGTGTCCGAAAGCCGCTCCACGATGCGCCTCATGGTCGGGCTCACGTGATCCTCGCGCAGCACCCGCCGCGGCGCGGAGTGCCCGGCGAGGACGAAGAGGTAATCCCGCTCACTCAGGCTGAGATGCAGCCCTCGGGCGAGCGCGGCGAGCACCTGCTCGGACGGCATCGGGCCACGCTGCTGCTCGATCCGACTGTAGTAATCGACCGACATACCAGCCAGCGCGGCCACCTCCTCACGCCTCAGCCCACCGGTACGACGCCGAGAACCGCGGGGAAGCCCGACATCCTCCGGCTGCAACACCTCCCGACGCGCCCGAAGAAAGTCGGCCAGCAGTACCCGATCCATCTCAACCTCCGCGGGCCAGACGCATGCAGCCAAGAGTAGGAACGGCCATGCGTAGCAAGCGTGTACTTTTGCGACACCGGATGGGATTCCGGCGACATCTTCGTCGGCGCGGAGGACACATGAGCAGCAGGCCGCGTTTCCTCGGCCCGGGTCGGCGCGGCCCGTGTGCGAGGGACCTGCCTCGGGCGTCGGGTTCTGGGAGGCGCCGAAGTCAGAGCCTGCGGAGGATCCTGCGGGCGGCGTCGGCATGTGTCGGCGCCACGCGGTGTGAGGGAGCCACCCGGTGACGTTGGGCAACGGCCTCACCGGGGTGGAGAGAGCAGCGCTCAGGCGCACCGGGGTGGGCACTGTCGCCGATGGCGTCCTTGCGCATGCGGATCGGCGCCGCGACAGTTCAGTGGTTCTGGAGCAGCAGGCGGCGGTGAGCTTTGCTCTTCAGGTCGTCATTGGTTCCTTCCAGTGCCCGCTGGGCGCCAGTTGAGGACCATCAGCGCGCGGACGAGCACGAGCATGACCTCACCCACCCATGCCACCCCCGTGACCTGCACGTTCAAGACCACCGAGGGCAAGACAGACCGCGAGATCCGCCGCTGCCTCAAGCGATACCTCGCCCGACGCTTCTATCGCCACCTCAACAGCGCCGCTGCGGCGATTGGGGTTGACGGGATATAGAAGCTTCATTGGGAAGTCCTGCAACCCGAAGCCACGCTGGAAACCAGGTGCGGGGAGACGTCGGCTACCGCGCGCTGAGCTTCCCCCGCTTGAGCTGCAGCACCTCGTCCGAGGCGTCCGCCACCTCGCGTGAGTGCGTCACGACGATCACGCACTTGCCCTCGTCATGCGCCAGCTTCTGGAACACGGAGATGATCCCGGCCGCCGTCTCGTAGTCGAGGCTTCCGGTGGGCTCGTCGGCGAAAAGGATGTCGACCTCGCAGGCCAGTGCGCGGGCGATGGCGACGCGCTGCTGCTGGCCGCCGGACAGCTGCAGGGTCTTGCGGTTCTGGTCGACGCGGTCCACGCCGAGCAGGTCGAGGAGTTCGACGGCGCGCCGCTTCTTTGGAACGCCCTTTACCCCGGTGATCTCCATGGCGGAGGTGATGTTCTGCGTCGCCGTCATGTAGGTGAGCAGGTTCAACGACTGGAAGACCGTGGCCACATGGCGGTTGCGGTACCGGCCAAGGCCCAGATCGCCGACGTCCTGGCCCTGGAAGCGGACGCTGCCCGAGGTGGGCGAGTCCAGGCCGCTGGCCAGAGAGAGCAGCGTGGTCTTGCCGCTGCCGGAAGGGCCGATGACGGCGTACATACGGCCGGGTTCGAAGGCGTAGCTGACGTTCTTGAGGACGGCGCGCTTGCGGCTGCCGCTTTGGTAGGTGCGGGTGATGTCGATGAGTTCGAGCACCGGGGACGAGCCTCCTGCCGCGGTCGGGGTGGTCATCGCGTCAGTCGCCCTTCGTGAGGATGTCGCGCGGGTGGAGGCGCAGCACTCGGGCGCCGGGGATCAGGGTGGCCAGGGCGGCGATGCCGAGGCCGGTGGCGCCGACCTTGCCGATGTCGGCGGGGCCGAGGTTGATGTCCATGTGGTCGATGGGCTTGACTTCCGGCTCGTTGCTCTCGTTGTCGCCGCCCATGCCCAAGGTGTCGGAGGGGTCTGGCTTGTCGGCCTCGTTCGCGGCTGCCTCATTGGCGGAGGAGACCTCCCCGGAGAGAAGCTGGTTGCCGATGGCCTGGGAGAGGAACTGGCTGCTCACGGCGGCGAAGCCGATCGCCATGACCGCGCAGGCGGCCACTTCGACCAGGTGCTGGCCGAGCAGCTTGGGCTTCTTCTCGCCGAGGGAGAGCAGAATGCCCAGCTCCTTACGGCGCTCGCGCAGTGACGAGGCGACGATAAGGGCGAGGATGACGGTGCCGGCGAGGGCGACCAGCCAGACCGTGATGGAGGCGAAGCCGGCCGTCTTGTTGATCGGGCCGACCAGGGTCTTGTACTGCTTGTCGTTGACGGTCAGCGGGAAGATCTTGAGGTCGACGCCGGCCGCCTGCGCGTCCAGCTTCAGCTGGCCCAGGTCGGCGGGGTCGCGCAGCGTGAAGGTGGCCTGGTTGAGCACTCCCCCGTCGGCACCGACCTCCTTGCTGTCGAGCCGGGTCGCGCCGCCCGGGGTCACGTAGATCTGGTTCGAGGGGGCCATCATCGGCGGAACGTACGTGCCGGTGTCGGCGGAGTTGTTCCGGTAGATGCCGCCGACGACGAAGCCTATTTCCTTGAAACCGATCCTGCCGTCGGGGTGCCGGACGATGGCCTTCAGCTTGATCTTGTCGGCGACCTTGAGGTGGTTGTCCTTGGCCATCCGCTCCTCGATGACGACCATGTCGCTCTTGCTGTCCGGCTTGATCCCGGAACCGGCTACGAGCCTGGAGTCGCCGTTGCGGAACGCCGAGACCGCCTCCAGATCACGGACCCCGTCGGCCTTGAAGAAGTCCGCGCCACGGTTGTCCTGCCCGACCGGCGCGGGAACCGGCTGGTGCAGCTTGACCTGGTCTGTGGGGGCCGCGACGCTGTCCTTCCTGTAGTTGCAATTGGCCACCACCGACGACTTGCAGATCTTGTCCACCAGGCTGCGTTGCAGATCACCCTCGGCACCGATGAAGCCGGGCTGGCCTGGATCCTTGCCCTGCTGCATCTTCCCTGAGTTGAGCAGGGCATTCAGATCCAGCTGCATCGTGGCCACCGCACCCACGCTGTTCCTCGCCGACTCGGCGGCGCGCGCCGCGGCCGACTGGATCAGGAACCCGGACAGGACCAGGGTGCAGATGACGAAGAACAGCCCGCCCAGCATCAAGGTCTTACCCAGATGGCCGGTCAGCCGCCACCACGCCCGTTTGAACAGATTCATTGCGTACGACAACTCCTTGCCCGGCGACTTTGCGAAATCTGGATGTGACGATAGCCAGTCGCCGTTTTGAGCCGTGTTTGCAAAGGGTGGGGGCCGGGCGCCGGCTCATACACGCCTCAAATCCCGCATCTGATAAATGTGGGCATCCGGGATGTCGAACGCTCAGAATTCATAGAAAGGGTTGCGGATCGTGCGGGTGCTGGTGGCGGAGGACGAGCAGTACATGGCCCGGATCCTGGAGATCGGACTGCGCCGCGAGGCCATCGCCGTCGACGTCGTGCACGACGGGGCGGCTGCCCTGGATAGGGTCACCGTGTACGACTACGACGCGGTGATACTCGACCGTGACCTGCCCGGCGTCCACGGCGACGAGGTGTGCCGCCGCATCGTCGCCATGCGCCTGGAGTGCCGCATCCTCATGCTGACCGCCGCCGGACGCCTCGGCGACAAGGTTGAGGGCCTCGGCCTCGGCGCCGACGACTACCTTGCGAAACCCTTCGACTTCCCCGAACTCATCGCCCGGCTGCGCGCGTTGTACCGGCGAAGCCCCGTGGCGCACGCGCCCGTCCTCACCTTCGCCGATCTGTCCTTCGACACCCACCGACGCCGCGTCCTGCGCGCCGGACGGGAGGTGCGCCTGACCCCGAAGGAACTGGCCGTCCTGGAACTCCTGATGCGCGCCGACGGCGGCGTGCTGAGCGCCGAATACCTCCTGGACAAGGCGTGGGACGCGCACGCCGATCCGCTCACCAACGCGGTACGTCTCGTGGTGCACACCCTGCGCAAGAAACTGGGCGAACCCCAGCTCGTGCACACGGCGATCAGCGCCGGCTACTACCTGGGGGCGAAGTGAGACGGCCTTCCTGGCTGCGCCGAGTATGGTCAACCCGCGCCCTGAGCATCCACACCCGGCTCTTCCTCGGTTTCGCCGGCGCGCTCGCCGTCTCGGCGGCCCTGATGGTGGCCGTCATCTACTCCGGCATGCGTTTCCTGCCGACGTACGACTTCACGGACACCGTCGTCACGGATCCCGGGGCCCTGCACGAGCTGCCCCACACGGGGAAGCCGTTCCCCGAAGCCAGCGTGCCGCCCGGGGTCACGCCGGGCACCAGGGTGAAAGGGGCGATCAGCAGCAAGGAAGACGTCTGGAACACCGCGCTCCAGGTGTCCGCCGGCGGGCTGCTCCTGGTGATGGCGATCGGCCTGGTGGTCGGCTGGCTGCTGTCCAAACGGCTGCTCGCGCCGCTCGGCACCATCAGCCAGGCCGCCGCCAAGGCCGCCGACGGCCAGCTGCAGTACCGCATCAATGCTCAAGGCCCCGCCGACGAGTTGAAGCAGCTGGCCGACACCTTCGACACTATGCTGGCCCGCCTGGAAGAGTCCTTCGCCGCCCATCAGCGCTTCGCGGCCAACGCCTCGCACGAACTGCTCACCCCGCTGGCCACCACACGAGCCGTCCTGCAGATCGCCGTGGCCGACCCATCCGGCGAGGAGTTCGCGGAGCTCGCCCCGATGCTGGTCGAGACGAACGAACGCAACATCACCATCGTCAAGGCCCTCCTCGACCTGGCCGCCGCCGGCCACGCCCCTTTCGACCCCGAGCCGGTCGACCTGGCGGCACTCACCACAGCCGCGGCCGCCGAACGCACCACGCAGGCGGTCCTGGCCGGCATCCGCCTGGAAGTCGACACCAAGCCGGACAGCACCGTCGACGGCAACGCCACCCTCCTGCGCCAGCTCCTAGTCAACCTCCTCAACAACGCCCTCACCTACAACACCCCGGGCGGCTCCGTGTACCTCACGGTCCGGCGCGAACGCCATGTCGTCCTCAAGGTCGAGAACACCGGACCGCACGTCGACGAGGCCTTCGGCCAACGCCTCTTCGAGCCCTTCTACCGCCTCGAGCCCCGCGTCACCAGCGACCGCTCGGGCCACGGCTTGGGCCTTGCCATCGTCCGCTCCATCGTCCACGCCCACCACGGCACGGTCTCCGCGCGGGCCAATCCGGACGGGGGGCTGACCGTCCGGGTCGAGCTTCCCTAGTGGGGTCCATCAGGATTTGGGCTCTGTTCCGCAGTCGGTGGTGACGGTAGGTGACGGGCGTCGTTGACGTTGCATTCGAGACGTCAACTCCCTTGTGGGAACGGTGTTTTCGGGACTCTCGGCGCTGGTCATCGACGATGTGGCGGACGACGGTGAGGTCATCCGAGTCTTGGCCCGGAACCCGGGATGTTCCCTTTCCCTGCCCGATGTTCGGGGTCCCGACGGGGAAGGTGCACGGATACCACGTCCAGACAGTTGCGGATGTGCCGGTCGATGGCCGCCGGGTCGTGGTCAACGTCCAGGTACGACGAGGAGTTGTGCGGCCGGGCGGCCGTCCGGCTCACCCGGTCATTGGCCGTGCCCGTATCGTTCGCCACCGCCCTGCAGGTGCTGCGGGGGAATCCCCCGCCAGCGGCGCGGATCCCGAGGGTGATCGGGCTCGATGACTTAGCCCTGCGCCGCCTTCACCGCTACGCCACGATCATCATCGATGCCGTGGGGCCTTGACCCGGAATCTTGGACACGGGCTATGCGGCTGGGCCAGCGTAGTTGATGTTGTTTCGAGTGCTGTCTCGTAGGCGATGGGGCTGCGTTGTCCGAGGCTGGAGTGGCGGCGGACGGATCGATCGAGCGGGCGAGCGAGTCGTTGCTCGCAGCCTCAAAGTGAAGAGGGCACCTTTAATGCGACGAATCGTCGCAGTAGTGCTACGGTGCTTTCGCGGGCAGGGACAGGCGCCCGGTCACAGGAGGGGCTGCGTGGCCTCGCGCCGGGCGTATCCCCTTGCTGGAGCAACCCCAGGAGGAACGATGGCAGCTTCTCCACTGCCTTCCGGCGACAGCGATGTCACGCATGCGCCGGGAAACACCCTGCTCCTTGAGAACGAACGGGTGCGGGCGTGGTCCGATGACGCTGGAGCCCGGCGGCATGTACGGCTTTCACCGGCATCACCACGACCACGTCATCATCCGGCCCGGCCAGGGGCAGTCCAGGGGCAGGTGCCCGGCTCCGAGGACGCAGCCGCACCGGATCAGCAACGTCGGCATCACCGAAACCACGACGCACGTGATCGTCGACCTTCTGGAGCCCTCGCCCCACGTCGAGGCAGAGCCCTGCGTGCGCAACGGGCGGGCACATTCATCCCGGCCGGTGAGACCGAAGAAATCCGCGAGGAGTGACGTGGCACCCGAACAGGCGAGGCAGCAGCAGGCCGTCAAGACCAGGCCAGGCGGACGTAACGCTGTGCGTGCCCGGGTGCTGGAGGCGGTCCTGGAACTGGTCGCTGAACACGGTTTGAACGGCGTCCGCTATGACCAGATTGCCGAGCGTGCCGGGGTGCACCGGGCCAGCGTGTACCGCAACTGGCCCTCCGTCGATGAACTCGTCTACGACGCCGTGGCCGGATATGCCGAGCAGATGAACCCGATCGCAGACACCGGCGACATCCGGGCCGATCTCGTTGAGGTGCTGCTTTCGCTGGCGGCGACCCTGAACAGTCCGATGGGGCAGGTCATCATGCGGGCGATGCACCGGCCAGGACCCGACTTTCCCCGGGTGCAGACCTTCACGGACGAGGTGGTCACCCGGCGTTTGGTGATCCTCCGCCACCGTTTGGACAAGGCCGCCCAGCTAGGGCAGCTGCCGGCAGTGGACGCACGTTCCCTCAATGAACTGCTGTCCGGAGCGGTGCACTACCGCCTGGCCTCCGGCCGCAAGGAGCCCTTCACCCGCAGGGACGCCGAGTGGATCGTCGATGTCGTCCTGGGCGGCGTGCGGACAGCCGAACGGCCCGACTGACCGGCCGGCACCGGCTGTCACGGGCACGCGCCGTGGTGAACGAGGCGGCGCTTGCCAACGAAGAAGGGTCTTTCACGGTGCACACCATCGTCGACGAAGGCAAATGCTGCGGCACCGGGCAGTGCGTGCACGCTGCACCTGACGTCTTCGACCAGCGCGAGGAGAGCAGCGCCGTGTTCCTCCTCGGCACTGCCATCGCGGCTGATCGGCTCACTGCCATGCAACAGGCGGCAGCCCTGTACCCGGCGGCCGCCATCGACATCACGGAGTGACCCCACCCCGGACCGTCGACGGGGTCATCGCGACGGACCGCACTCGCATCAATGACACCTGAGGCACGCGCTTCTTGGCGTGGCCAACCTGGGAGGAACCCACCCATGAACTACTCCGCGAACCGCAAGGTCCTCATCTCCGGTGCCAGCATCGCCGGCCCGGCCCTGGCCTACTGGCTCACCCGCTACGGCTTCGAGGTCACGGTGGTCGAGAAAGCAGCTGAAATCCGCGGCGGCGGTTACGCCATCGACATCCGGGGCACGGCTCGCGACGTCGTGGACCGTATGGGGCTGCTCCCGCAACTGCGCAAGGCCCACGTCGACACCCGGAAGATCTCCTTCGTGGACCCCGCGGGCGCCCTGATCGCCGCCATCCGCCCCGAGGCCGTCACCGGCGGGCAGGAGGGCCTGGATCTCGAAGTGCGCCGCGGTGACCTGGCGGACGCGCTCTACGCGCCGGTCCGCGACACGGTCGAGTTCCTGTTCAACGATTCCATCGCCACCCTTGAGGATCGCGGGGATCGCGTTGACGTCGCCTTCAACGGCGGCTCCCACCGCACCTTCGACCTGGTGATCGGCGCCGACGGACTGCACTCCAACACCCGCAGCCTGGTCTTCGGCCCCGAGGCGAAGTTCCACCGCTACCTCGGCTACACCTTCGCAGGCTTCACCCTGTCGAACGACCTCGGCCTCGAACACGAGGCGATGAACTGGAACACTCCGGGGCGAGCTGCGATCCTCTTCGCTCACGAGCCCAGCGATCGTCTGCACGGCTTCCTTATCTTCGCCCAGGACGAGCCGCCTTTCGACGCCTTCCGCAACCCCGAGGCGCAGCGGGACCTCGTCGCCGCCAAGTTCCCCGAGCAGACCTGGCAGATCCCCCGCCTGGTCGCCGCCATGCGCACCGCCGACGACCTGTTCTTCGACGTCGTCAGCCAGATCCACATGCCCACGTGGTCCAAGGGACGCGTCGCTCTGGTGGGCGATGCCGCCCACGCGACATCGTTCATATCCGGCCAGGGCTCCAGCGTCTCTCTCGTCGGCGCCTACATCTTGGCCGGCGAACTGGCCGGCCATGCAGACCACACCGCCGCGTTCGCGGCATACGAGCACAGGACCCGGGAGTTCGTGGAGAAGAACCAGGCACTGGCCACCACCGGCGGCACCATCGTCGCCCCACGCACCCAGGAAATGCTCGACGCGCGCAACGACGCCCTGCGCAACCCGGCCGCCCTGACCGGAGCCGAAGGCCGCGCCGCCAACACCGGCCTGGTCCTCCCCGATTACGGCCATGCCGGGTAAGAGGTCGAGCATCGTTGACAGTGAGACGACGATCAGAGCATCACGGGCTGTCGGCGGAGAGGCTTGCTGACTGGCCGGTCTCTATCCGTTCGTGGCGTCGGTCTGCTTCGAACAGCGTGCTGGATCGGGTGAGTTGGGCGACGTCGGGGCATGAAGGAAGGACCTCTTGGTAGCTCGCGGTTGTCGAGTCCAGCGAGAGGTGGAGTGGACGATCCCCAAGGCATGACCGAACGTCCTCGGCGCAGCTGTGACGGGCCGTCTGGGGCTTCCGCATGCCCGCTTGGTCAGTGCAGGGCCTCGATGGCCCTCACGATCAGGGCGCGAGCGCCTGCCCCGTACGCGGCCATACCGCGCAGCTGCTCGAACGCCTTCACATACAGGGTGATCTCCGACGGCTGAGTCACCGGCACGCGAGCCGCGAGGAGTTCGACCGAGACGAGGGACTCGTCGTACACGTGCAACAACTCCTGCGGCCACAAGGGCGCTCCCGCGTCGCTCAGGGGATGATGCCCCAGCCACACCTGCGGCAGCGCGGCAGCGGTCAGCAGGTAGCCGAGCTGCGCGGCCATCGCATCCGGATCACCCAACTGGTAGTAGAGCGACGCTTCTTCGATGACCATCACGAACCGATGCCCGGGCTCGTGGATGATCCGGGATCGTTCGAGCCGCGCGGCGACCGCGTCGGCGACGTCGTCGGGGACGTCGCGGAAGCGGGTGATCGAGGTCATCAGCCGGCCCCGTGCGGACCTTGCGGCGTATGGCTGACCAGATGACCCTTGATGTCAAGCACACTTGACATCAAGGCGCGACGCCTCGTAGCGTGTCAAGTGTCCTTGACATTGCATCGGAGGGTGACACCCGTGCAAGCGCATAACGAGTTCAAGGCGAGCGCTCGGTTCGCGCTCTGGACATTCGCCTGGGTGGCGACCGTCGCCCTGGCCAAGTTCGGCCCGCAACTCCTCTGGGATCCGCCACAGCGGGTGGCGGGCTGGGCCGCCGTCGCCGTCAATCTCGCCGTCGGCATCGGCTGGATCGTCGCCTTCACTCGCTTCCTCCGCACGATCGATGAACTGCAACGGAAGATCATGCAGGATGCGCTGGCGGTCACCCTCGGCGTGGGGTGGATCCTCGGATTCGCCTATGTCGTCACGGACCAGGCCAGCCTCGTCGCCCGCGACGTCAATATCGCCGTCCTCCCCGCGCTCATGGGAGTCGTCTTTGTGGTCGCCTTCGTCGTCGGCAAGATCCGATACCGATGAAGAACCGCATCACGGACCTGCGTGCCGAACGGGGCTGGACGCAGGCCGAGCTGGCTCAGCTCACGGGCGTGTCCAGGCAGACGATCAACTCCATCGAGACAGGGAAGTTCGACCCAAGCCTTCCCCTCGCCTTCCGTCTCGCCAAGCTCTTCGACCTGAAGATCGAAGAGCTCTTCCTCTACGAATGAACTCAATGCGTTTCTGACCAGTAAATATGCGTGGGCGGATTCATCGCCGAACATCACGGACCGTCTTGCGAGTTCCGGAAACGGAGATCCTTCGTAAAACCGGCCCGATCGCGTCACCGCTCAGTAAGCGGAAACTGAGGGAACTCGAAAACAAGCCGGCCGAAGAAGAACCTCGCGGGGATGACGAGCACCGTGGAACCCTTCGACCTCCGCAGTCAGGAATTCGGTGTTTGCCCCCCCGGCTACTCCCGGAGGGTGCCGCGCCGTACCGGGACATGCATCAGGTCGGTGCCCAGGAGCATGCGGCCGCCGTAGTCGGATCGGCGTGCGCTGTCGCGGAGCAGGCGGCCCCAGGTCGTGTCGGAGACGGCGGCCGGGTCTACGGCGGCGCCTTCGTCGGCATGCCGAACCAGCTGACCCAGCTGCCACCGTTTGCCGGTCAACTCCACGATGCCGATGGTTACGTCACCCACCGCTCTGGCGAGCGGCCTTGCGAAGCGAGTCCCACAGGGTGTCGATGTGGTCGGGCAGCGTCGTCGTCGCGCCGATTGCGACGCGAATCGCGAAGTGACCGTTGACCGATGTGTGCGTGAGGAAGGAATGCCCTTCGGCGTTGACCGCCTCCATTGCCGCCTTGGTGGCGGCGTCGTCGGGGCGACCGTCCCGGTCGACGAGGTACAGACATACGAGTGCCAGTGACGGCGGGGTGGCCAGCGCGAAGCCCGGCTCGCTCTCGATCCTGCCGGCCAAGGAGTCGGCCATGGCGACGTGGCCGCGGATGCTTTCGCGCAGGCCTTCCAGTCCCGCGCCGTGCACCACCGACCAGATCTTCAACGCACGCATACGACGGCCCAGCGGAACCTGCCAGTCGCGGTAGTCAACGACTTCGCCCGAATCCGTCGCAGCGTTACGCAGGTACTCCGGCGTGATGGACAGCGCTGTCGGCAGCGCGCCGGCATCCCTCACCCACATGAACGAGGCGTCGAAGGCGGTGTAGAACCACTTGTGCGCGTCGGTGCAGAAGGAGTCGGCAAGGTCCACGCCGTCTACGAGCCAGCGGAACTCGGGACACAACGCCGCAACTCCCGCCCACGCGGCGTCGACGTGCACCCACGCTTCGTGCTCACGCGCTGCCGCTACGACGTCTCTGACGGGGTCGATGGCACCCGTGCCGGTCGTTCCCACGGTCGGACAGACCATGACCGGCCTCTTTCCGGCGGCTGTGTCCTTGGCCAGCATGTCTGCCAGGGCATCCGCCGACATGGACAGCGTGCCCTGTGCAAAGGGGACGATCCGCAATGCTCGCGCGCCGAGGCCGGCCACACGCACGGCCTTGGCCAGTGACGAGTGGGTCTCGGCAGTGACGTACACCGTCTCGGTGCCGTCCACGCCGTGCTCGCGCCAGTCCGGGTTGCTGCGCTGCAGCGCTGCCAGCAGCGCCACCAAGGATGCCGACGAGGCCGAATCCTGCAGCGAACCGCCTCCGCCCCCGGCGAAAGTGAACTCGCGACCAAGGCCCAGCGCGTCCGCCAGGCCGTCGAGCAGGACCTGCTCGATCTCCGTCCCGGCCGGCGATGTTGACCAGAGCATTCCCTGCGCTCCGATACCGCCCGATGCGATGTCACCGAGGAGCGACAGCAGTGACGCGTTCGCTGGGAAGTAGCCGAAGAAGCCCGGGTGCTGCCAGTGGAGCGACGAGGGAACGACCACGTCGTTGAGCAGGGCGACGAGATCATCGCCCAGCGCCTGGGACGGCTGCTCAGGCAGTTCACGAGGAAGCTGAGCCTTCACGGAGCCTGGTGAGACATTCGGCTGCACGTGCAGGGAAGGGAGCGAGGCACGGTATTGGGCGACCCAGTCGACCAACTGGTGGCCCTGGCGGCGGAATTCATCTGGCTCAAGATCAGGCATGCTCTGTCCTATGAGGTGGTGAGGGTCATGACGTGGGCTGGACGAGCCGTCCGTCTACAGTTGTAGATTAATAGCTCCAACGTAGTCCCTTATGGGGTCGCTGGGAAGGGGGCGCCATGTGGACCGCTCTCACGCGACCGGGAAGGGCAGCTGTTCGCCCCCGCTCCGTGCGGCCCCTCCCGCGAGAAGGTGGCGTACGAGGTACCAGGTCACAGGACTGGGCCTGCGGTCACACGACCCCTCAGACGGCCGCGATGGTGCTGGTCATAGCCCTCAGCATTCGGGCGTTTACCCGTTGGTAAGGTGTCACCATGCCCAAGATCGTGGACCACGACGCGCGGCGCGAAGAGATCATCGAGGCTGTCTGGCGCCTTGTCGCGCGGCGAGGATTCGCGGCGCTGAACATGCGGGATCTCGCCGCCGAAGCGGGGTTCACCAACGGTGCGCTCGCACGATACTTTCCGACCAAAGCAGCCATTCTGCGGGCCGCGCTGGAGCGCGCCAACGCAGCCACCGAGCAGCGGGCCGCCCGCACCATCGCCGGCGCCAACGGCGTGGACGCGTTCCGCAAATTCTGCATCGAGATCATGCCCCTGGACGACGAGCGTCTCAATGAGGCCCGCGTTGTCATCGGTTTCTGGAACTACGCGGTAGCCGATGAGGAACTGATCGACGTCTACGACCAGGCAATATCGCGCTGGCGCGATCAGATGCTCTCGTATCTGCGCACCGCGGCTGAAGCAGGAGAGATCAACCCGTCCTGCGATCTCGATGCGTTCTTGGACCTTGTGATGGCCACGCTGATGGGACTCCAGATCAACGCGATCTTCGCAGCTCGCCTGACCACGCCCGCCCGCCAGTTGCGGATACTCGACGGACTCATCGCGGGGTTGCAGACCGGTGAACATGGGATGCCGTCGGCCAGGGCTTGACAGAGAGGCTCGTGTGCAGGTCAAGGTGGCGCGGCTGGCAGCCGCCTCGGCCCGGAAAGCGCATCCGCGACACCATCGCCCACAGCGGAAACTGCGGCAGTCCGGAACGCCTCAGCAGATGTGCGTCAGGGGATCTGTGAGGCGGGCGACACCCTTCAAGGGGCTTTGAGCCAGGTCTGGCAGCAGCCGCACAAGCCGGGCGGTGAGAACTGCCCACTCGGCGTGGCTATCGAGCGGGCTGGTCAGCAGGTCGTGCAGAAGGAGGCGTACCCGGCCGCCGATGGTGGCAGGCTCTCGGTCCAGCCGCCTCAGCGGGGGCAGGCTGCCGGCAGTGGCGAGTCGGGCTACGTCACGGATTGCGTTCCACAGGAGTGTGACGGCTGCGTGGTCGTCGCCGGATCCCCGAAGCGCCTGGGCGGTGCGAGTCGTAGTGATGAGATTGCCGGTTACCTCGACAGGCGCGGTGGTGAAGCCGGCTACGTAGCAAGAGACGGACTGCGGAAAGGCCTTGGCGCCTCTGGGCGCGAGGCGGCGCCCAGTATGCGGGGCGGGTTGCCCAGCAGCAGCTGGCGGGGGATGTGGCTGCCGCCATCCGTTCGAAAACTGGCACGACCTCGGTGACGGTGTCATCGCCGAAGAGCAGCAGGGCGACGGTCCCGTCGTGGCCGGCGCCGTCGATACGTTGGCGGCGGTGGACGGTGAGGTCGCTCGCGAGTGCTGCGACCTTGCTGCCGAACCGGCGGTCGACGGGGAGTTGGGCGGCGTGGGGCAGCGGGAACGACGCTGGCTGGGCGGCATCCAGTGCGTCGGCAAAGATGCGCCACTTCTTGACCTCTTCCTGGGCCCTGGTCCAGGAGGCTGCGGCCAGGTCGTACTCCAGGGTCCAGTGATCGGAGACGAAGGTGCGCACGTGGCCGCTGTCCTTTCAGGAAGGCCCAACTCTCCAGCGGGAACAGGATGGCCCAAGAAGCGAACGCCGGTCGACGGAAAGGTCAGAGGAAAACCCTGGAGTCCTTCAACCCAGGCTGTAACTCGCCGGAAACAGGTCTGAATGGCCTGACCCGAAAGGGTGCCCGCGTGGGCTGGGTGAGCCTTTGAACCATCCCGAGTAACGATGCCAGAACCCGCCGGACAAGTTTGAGGCTAAGGAGGAGCATGCGAAATAGGCATCCCCGGGGAGACGGCGCATCGAGGAAGCGACGTCGGCACCGGCGGTCATGACTCCCCTTCAGAGTGCGGGTGGGTCGTCAATCTGGCCAGCAGCTCCAGAAAGATCGCCCGCTCACCGAAGGTGAAGGGTGTGTCGCCGGCCTGTGCCAGCGCCGCCAGCAGCATCTCGGCGTGGGCGGGGAGGCCGCGGGTCGCTCCCGACGACCGGGTGATCAGCGTGGCGTTGAGCGCTGCCTCTCGGTTCCGCTCGGACAGACCTCGCACACCTGGTGCGTCCGGGTCGCTGATCAGCAGGAGTGTGGTGCCGACCGTCGCGGCGTGAATGGTCTGCACGGCCTCGTCGACCGGCAGCGACAGCAGCTTCGCATCGTCGATCCGCTCAACGATGCGACGCAGGAGCTGCTCACCCTCCTTCGCCGCGGGATGCGGCCCGACGCGCGCACCGCCGTACATCAGCCCATAGAGCGCGGGGTTGCGGATGCCGAACTCGACATGGCGGTTCCAGCCGCGTCGCAGGTCCTCAACCGGGTCCGCGGACGGGCGGAGCTCGCGCTTTTCAGCGAGGTAGCGCTCGAACCCGTCGGCGGCCACGGCATCGAGCAGGCCGCGCTTGTCGCCGAAGTGGTGGTACACGGTGGGCGCGGTGACGCCGGCGGCGGTGCACACGTCCCGGATCGAGGCCGCATCGGCACCGGATTCGGCGATCAGCGTCGCCGCCGCGGCCAGGATGCGCTCACGAGCCTGGGGTTGCTGCACCTGCTCCATGTAACGCCACTATATCTGCTGTTGTCACCGTTATAGAAGTGACCTAACATCGCTATACACGTTCGTTAGTGACGTTAAAGATGGTGAGGGTCTTCATGAACCGGCGGACAGTCTTATTCCTCGGTGTCACCCTGGCGGTGGCCCCATCTGTGCAGGTGGCGCAGGCACACCCGGGTCACCCGACGCCACCCGGTGAGGTGCCGGCGGTCATCGAACCCACCTACAGCGACGGGTGGCGGCCACTGGCGCCGATTGCGAGCGGACCTCGCCAGGAGCACAGCACCGCCGCGATCGGCCCCAAGGTGTACGTCCTCGGTGGCATCGTCGCCAACCCGGCCGGTGGCGTCACCACCACCGACCGGATGGAGGTCTACGACACCCGACACGACACCTGGTCGGACGCGGCACCGCTGCCTGTGGCGATGAACCACCCCAACATGGCGGCGGTCCGCGGAAAGATCTACGTCATCGGCGGGCTGTCCGGCGGAGCATCCTGGCAGGCCCTGCGCGACAGCTTCGTCTACGACCCGCGCACGGACCGGTGGACGCCACTGCCGCCGATGCCCACGGGGACCGAGCGGGGCAGCGCCGCGGTGGGCGTACACGGCACCAAGATCTACCTCGCGGGCGGCATGCGCACACTGACGCCAGGAGCAGGCGGCCTCCAGGACACCGTCGACACAGTGTCGTCCTACGACGTCGCAACCGGACGGTGGGAAACCTTGCCGAGTCTGCCCCAAGCGCGCGACCACGTCGGTGGAGCCGTCATCGGCACAAGGTTCTACGTGCTCGGCGGCCGGGACCGGGGACAGGTGAACGTGCGGAACACCGTCTACGCACTCGACCTGCGCACCCACCGGTGGTCCGAGCGGGCACCGATGCCGACCGCCCGCGGCGGCATAGCCGCTGCCGCCGTCGGCACGAAGATCTACACCTTCGGAGGCGAGGGCAAGCACGACGGCACCAACCCGAACACCGTCTTCAGCGAGAACGAGACGTACGACACCGTCCGAGACCGCTGGCAGCAACTCGCCCCGATGCCAGTGCCACGCCACGGTACGGCCGCCGTCGCCGTGGACGGCACGATCTACATTCCCGGCGGCGGCACCGCGGCCGGTGGTGCCAGCCTCGTGGACACCAACGACGCCTACCGGCCCTCACGTTGGAAGACCCCCTGACCAGCGGCAGCACTCTCTGATCGCTGTACCGCTCACGCCATGACAGGCGCATTTCGACAACCCTCTTGTGCAACCTCTAGGAGACGACATGCCTTTCGCCAACTTCAAGGTTCCCGCAGGCTCACTGACTCCCAAGCAGAAGGAAGAGATCGTCACCCGCACGACCGACCTGTACGCCGAACTCTTCGGTGATCAGGCGCGCCCCAACACCATGGTCCTGGTCGAGGAGGTCGCAGACGGCGGCTGGGGAATTGGAGGAAACATCCTGATTCTTCCCGACGACACCGCGAGCGCATAGCGGCTTGCGCAGGAGCGGCAGTGGATCACCACTCGCCGGAGCGAACTGGACGCCCTGGCCGAACAGATGGCTGCCTCGCCGGAACCAGTCTCACGTTGACGACATCACGCCAACAAAGTCAGTAACGGTAGTTCGTTAAACCCGGCGGTAGAGATCAAGGGGTCTGTCGGCGGTGACGGCGTCGAGGAGGGCTTGGAGTTCGTGCGGCCGGGTCCTGGCCGGTCCATGCTCGCCACCAGCGGCGCAGGGTGATGGCCCGGGTGAGTCAGGATCGGACAGCGCGTAATGCCTTGGGCCAGCAGGGCAGTTGGGCTGGTGGGGCGTGGCGGTGCCCCCTCTCTGGCCGGCCGCCGGGGCAAGGGTCCGTGCGGCGGCATCCAATGGTCCGTGCGGGGCGAACCACTGGTCCCAGCAGAATGAGAAGGCGCAGTTGACCAGGGTCTGGTGGCGGCGGATGGCGTGATCGGAGCGGACCTGGAAGTCGGCCCAACCGAGTTCGTCCTTGACCTGCTTGTAGCTCTGCTCGATCCACGGCCGCAGCCCGTAGAGCCGCACGATCTCGGCGAGGTCGGCCGGCGGGTGCGGGCTGGTGCCGGCGTGCGGGCGTCGGGGTGAGGCAGGTTGGTGGCCAGGTACCAGGTCGCTTTCTCCGGCATGGTCCCCTGGGCGGTGGTGGCCACGACCAGGCGGCAGGGGCTGTCGGGGCCGTAGCAGCCCAGGTGGGCGTCGGCGGCCCACCAGGTCTCGGTGTGCCCGTCTCGAAAGTGGCGCTCGACGGGCGTCCACTCGCCGGGTCGGCCGGCATCCCGCCAGGCCAGCGCGGGGGCGGCGTCGATGGGGGTGTGCGGCTGGTCGGCCGGGGCCCAGGTACCGTTGCGCCGCTTGAGGGTCACCACGTAGGCCGGCCCGGCGTCGCACAGCGTGAAGTACCAGTCGTCGCTGACGAAGTAGGCGCAGTCGGCGACCACCGCCCGGCAGCCGAAGCCCGCCTCCTTCGCCCGTGCCGCGAGGGTGGCGGCCAGCCGTGGTTTCGTGCGGAAGGCTGGGTCGGACCGGCCGCGGGCGAAGTGGTGAGCGGGGGTGTAGGGCTGTGCGTGCAGCGGGCAGTACCTGCGGCCGTCGGTCCTCACCGTGGTCACCGTGACAATGCCGTTGTCGGTCTTGCCCAGCCGGCGCAGCCACTGCCGGCCCACATGCACCGGCGTGCGGAGCGGTCACCGTCTGCCCGCACAGCAGTTCAAGCCGTCGGTCGTTGACCTGCTCGGCGTCCCGGGCCGACTCGGTCAGGAAGAACTGCAGCCGCTGCGCTGTCGCCGTTCGCGCACCGACGACCGGCTCCGCTCCGGCCAGACAGGTGATCGTTTTGTTCCGCTCCCGCGGCGCCAGCAGCCCGGTCAGGTACTCGCGAAACCCCCGCCGCTGGGCGAGGCCAGCGAAGAGGTCGTCGAACCGGTCCGCGTACTCCCCCAACGGGCCTGGCGCGAGTGGACACCAACGGCGGGCAGTCATCTTCGGCCCCCAGCACGGCAGTTCACTCCCACCACCGCCCCACGACCGAACCACCCAGCCGTCAACCCACGCTACCGCCCAGTTTAACGAACTACCGGTAACCGCCTGAGGTATCTGTGCGGTCACGGCACCTAGCCGGATCGGGTGCCTTGGTTGTCCATGCCGCTGCGCCGGGCAATGAGTTCGTCCTCGATGCGCCGGAGGGTGGCGTTGACGATCTCGATCGTGGCGGGGTCGTCGATGATGCCCTGGAGGGTCCGGTCCCAGTTATCGCGGAGGTACTGGAGATTCTGGTGGGCCTTCTCGGTGGGGTACAGACGCACGCCTCGGGCGTTGCGGTCGTCCACGACACGGTCCACGAGACCTCGTTTCTCCAGGCCGCGCAGTACCCGGCTGAAGTTGCTCGACGGCAGCAGCGTCGCCTCCGACGCTGCCCGCGCAGAGGTGCCGGGGTTGTGGTTGATGAACCGCATGACGCTGATCTCGATCGGCGTGCACGGCTCGAAGGCGGGGTCAGCCGGGGGTCGCAGCTGCCGCCCCACGGCGAAGATCAGGTCGGCCAGCTCGTGGAGGCTGGCGGCTTTGACATCGCTCATCCCGCGAGGATACCTCCCTATCGCACGATAACTATCACTTGATAGCATCGAAGGGAGGGCACGCCACCCCGGCCCGAAGACCAGGGCCCTGCCTGCGGGCAATCACCCCCTACTCGCGAATGAGGAAACCCTTCATGGACATCAACGGAGCCGTCGTGCTCGTGACCGGAGCGTCGTCGGGCATCGGCGCGGCCACTGCACGAGCCGCCTCCCGGGCCGGCGCTCGAGTAGTGCTCATCGCCCGCCGCGAGGAGCGTATCCAGCAGCTCGCCAAAGAACTCGGCGAGTCCGTGGCCCTGGCCGTGCCGTGCGACGTGACGGACCGGACCCAGGTCGAGACCGCCGTACGAGCCGCGATCGAGGAGTTCGGGCAGATCGACGTCCTCGTGAACAACGCAGGGCAAGGACTCCAGGCCACCATCGACGCCATCGACCCCGACGACTTCCGAGCCGTCCTCGAACTCAACCTCGTCGCCCCTCTGGTCACGACACAGGCAGTCCTCCCGCACCTGCGTAAGCAGGCGGCCGGGGCCATCGTGAACGTGGGCTCCGGCATCATCTGGTCGACGCTGCCCGGGTCCGGTGCGTACTCCGCCTCCAAGGCCGCTCTCCAGAAGCTCTCGGCCATCGCCCGCGCCGAGCTCGCCGACGAAGGCATCGCCGTGTCGATGATGTTCCCCTCGATCACCGAGACCGAGTTCGTTGGAACGGTTCGCGGCAACGTCGAAGACGCACGCCAGATGGAAGCCGCCAGCGGGCTGGTGCCCCAGTCGCCCGAGGGCGCCGCCGACACGATCATCGAACTGATCAGGAGCGGCGCCGAGCAAGCCGACCTGGTCCCGGAGGAGTTCGGCGGCACGCTCAAGAGCTGACTCGCCGGGAACCGAACATGTCCCGACGCACACCATGAGGCCCGGCCAGGGCGCTGGACCTCTCACAGCCTGAAGGAGCCGAGATGGCAAACGAGTTGAACCACATCATCGTCCACTGCCGTAACCGGCGCGAGTCCGCTGCGTTCCTGGCCGACCTGATGACCGCCCCCACCCCAGTCGACTGGGGCCGGTTCACCCAAGTGAACACATCGAACAACGTCGGCATCGACTTCGCCGACGACCTGGTCCCCCCTGACCGCATCAACGAAAGCCACATCGCCTTCCTCGTGACCGACGACGAGTTCGACACGATCCTGGAGCGCCTGAAGAAGGACTCCGTCCCCTTCTGGCCGAACCCAGGCAAGTCCCGAGAAGGCGAGATCAACCACCTGTTCGGTGGTCGTGGCCTCTACACACTCGACCCCGGCGGCACGGTCCTGGCCGAGTTCATCACCACCCCCTACGGCTAAATGACGTCCCATAAGCGGATGTTGGGGGAGGCTGGAGTGCTCCCGCCCTCTGGCCGGGACGTTCTCCCTGGTCCGCGGAAAACCCTGCCCGTAACGCATAACTGCTCGGCATGCGTGGTGTCCGCGCTGCCATCCGGCAGCGCGGACACCACACCCCGACCGTCATCTCCGACGACGAAGGAGTGGAACATGTCGGTTGAAGAGTCCTGGGAGAAGATCGAACAGTGGATAGTCCGACATGCGCCGAACGAGCCTGCTTTGCCAGGGCCGTGCACTCCCGCGGACATCCAACAGCTTCATGATCAGCTCGGGGTACGCCTACCGGAGGACGTGGAACGTTCCCTGCTCCGCCACGACGGCTCCGGCACCACCACGATCATCCCTCCCGGCTTCACGCTCCTCAGCATCGAAGACATTCTTAAGAAGCGCGCATCATGGCTACGTTTCGCCATGACAGACGACAGCAACCTGAGCGAAACCGATAAACCCTTCATCGTGCCCATAGCCGCTCTGAGTAGCAACATGCTCCTTGCTGACACCAGAACGGGAAAGCTGGGCTGGTGGGACATCGAGAGCCCCTACTCGTCCGACGCGCAACTTCCCGGGGGAACTTTGTCGTCGGTTCTCGATTTCGTCGGGAACCTGCTCGCCTCGCCGCGCCCTTGGATCGCAATACTGCCGGGTGATGAGGAGTGGGAGGCCACGGACGCCCATCCGGACTTTCCCCGAACGTTGATCTGGACGCAGGACGAGCTGCCCGCGCCCCAATGAGACCTGTGGAACATGAAGTACGCAGGTCATGGGTCTGATGTGCGGGGCGGGCGGGATACTCGCGCTGGTCGTCGGCGGGTGTCCATGGTGAAGATCGTCTGACCTGGCGGCCGGGGCCGTTGCCGGGTTCTGCTGCGCCAACCGCCGTGCCACTCCTACGATCCGTGGCCGGGCCGGTGCGCCGGGAGGGCGCGGGGAGGGCGCGGTGATGCTGGAGCTGGAGCGGATCGCGGCTCGCCGGAATGAACTCGACACGCTTGCCGAGGAGTTGGCCAAGCAGCTGGCGGAGGTTCAGGCCGCGCGGGAGGAACTGATGATCGTCGAGCGGGTCCTGCGCCGGCTGCCGAACGAGACCGGGCTGCGCAGGAGGCCGCCACGGCCGTCGCCCCGACGGCGGCCCGGGTTGCGGGGCGGGCGGTCCTGCTGATCCCACACCGCAGCGAGAATCCCGACGAGCCCGGTGCAGGTCAGGGCCGTCGGCGAGGAGTTGGGCCTTGAGGTGACGGTGCGCGGGAAGCTGGAACCGCTGCGGGCGAAGATGACCAAGCTCGGCGACCGCGGCTGGCTGCACAAGCGCCCCGACGGCAGGTTCACCGCACGCTCGTAGGCGTGGGCAAGGCGGGCGGCGACGGGGCGTAACTGGCGGGCCCCCGGCGTCAGTTGAGTTTGGTGCGAAGAAAAACAACCATCCCGTTGAGGGCCCTGACGGCCTTGTCCACACTGCCCGTCTGCCGCTGTCGAGTGCCACCCTGAACTGGCTCGCCGGCCTGATACGCGGACGCCTGAAGAAGATCGGCTCGCGGTGGCGGCTCTGCCCGCGGGGAAGATCGCCACCATCGTGCTCGCGGTACAGCGCTATGACCAGCGGCCCGGCGACCTGGCCGGCGGCAACCAGATACACCGCACCACCGTGACCCGGTGGGTCAGGGAAGTCGTCGGCTCGCTGGCCGCCCCGCGCCCCGCGCCTGGACCGCGCCCCCAAAAGGATCGCCCGCAAGGGTGGCGGGGTGGTGCTGGAAGAACTACTCCGGCAAGAGCAAATGCCATGGCCTGCTCGTGATCCCGCTCACCGACGACCGCGGCCGACTGCTCTGGGGCTCGGCGACCCGGCCCGGACGGACCTCGGAGATCACCGCCTGCCGACACGACCAGCTCACCGCCACGCTGCGGGCGGCCGGCCTCGGAGCCATCGCCGACCTGGGCTTCGTCGGCCTCGACGACAGCGGTCCCGACATCGACCCAGATCACTGGCTACAAGACCGCCCGGAACCGCCCCCTGACACGAGGACAGAAACTGTCGAACACCGCACTGGCACCGGTCGAGCACGGCTTCGCCCACCTCAAGAACTGGCGCGTGCTCGGCAAGGTCCGCACCGACCCGACGCGGGCGACCGCCCTGGTCAGGTCCCTGCTCGTCCTCACGAACCGCGAATCTTCACCGAAGTCATCCGCCCACGACCAGCACGAGCACCCCGAACCCCACGCACACCAGACCCGTGACCAGCAACTTCACGATGCACGATGGCGGCGGTCAACAGAACCATGTACCCGGGCGGCGGCAACCCGATCAGCTCCTGCTTGGTCTCAGCCACCTCGCCGCCCTGGACATGCGACCCGGAAGTCACATTGACCCGCTCACCCGAGCTCGGCGATCGCCCGGGCGACGTCGGGAAGGCGGAGGTACGACGCGACGCGGTGGAAGTCGACCGAATGGATCGACGCCTCCCCGTCGGTGTCCACACCGGCGAACTTCGTCGCCAGCCACCGGGGGATCGCGACGATGTCGCCCGGATCCGCCAGGTTGACCCATCGCCGAACCCGGGGTGGCCGCTGCCCGAGGCCGTCCCGGGGCGCGGGGCACAGCCGCTCGAAAACGACGGACGGCAGGCCGAGCGGCGAGCCGAGGGTCACCAGCAGGTCGACGTCGGGTCCGGGCCGCGACCACAGTGCCTCGTACGCGATCACCGAGCCGAGCGAGTGCGCGATCACCACCCGCGGACGGTGCTCGATGATCGACTCGGCCACCGAGTCGCGTACTGAGGCCCGCCCCGGCGCGCCGGGATGGCCCAGGTAGGCGTGCACCTCGCGGCAGAACACCGCGACGAAGGCGGACATCACCGGCACCGCGACGCCACCGCGCGCCGCGAGCAGCGCGATCGCCTGCCGGAGCGGCAGCGTCAGCCGGCCCTGCCGTACGGCCGTCGCGTCGACCTCGGCGACCAGGGCGGCGAGCACGTTCAACTCGGACGGGGACAGGCCGAGGGGGTCGGTCTCGGGCCCTTGACGGCGCCGCCGGTGCAGGTGATGGGCCCAGTACGCGACCCGCACGTCGTCCGGCCGTACACCGGCGCCGCCGGCGGTGAGATGCCGTCGCCAGGTGGCCGTGAGCCGCTCGGCGGCCTCCGCGGCGGAGCGGTGCGGGTCGTGGTTCCCGACGCCGTGAACCCCCAGGATGCGCGTCACGAGCCGCCTCCCGCGACGGCACCGCCCATGTCCAGGACGGCGACCTCCTGCCCATACCCGACGGCCACCAGGCCGTCGTCGTCGATGTCGAGGCAGTGGATCCACCCGCCGGGAAGCACAGTGTCGGCGAGCCGTTCGCCGGTGAGCAGGTCGTGTACGCCGAGGTGGCCTGCCTGGGTGCCGACCACGCAGACAGCGCGGCCGTCGACCTCACCGCAGGCGAGCGCGGTCTGCGGGAACTCCGTGTCGGCGTCGTTGACGACGCGGCTGACGAGGGTGCCGGTCCTCGCCTCCCACACCGCGAGGGTGCCATTGAAGTCGGCGAACGCGACGAGCGGGACGCCCCGATGCTCGTGCACGGCGAGGCACTGCGCCGAGCTGTATCCCTCGAACGCCTGGATAACGACGTCGCGCCGGGTGCGGCTCGCGAGATCGTATAGGGCGATATGGCCCGTGGTGGGTCCGTACTCCGCCTGGACCCCGGCGAGCACAGGCGCGCCGTCCACCAACAGACCACGCCAGACCGCCCGGTGGGCGTCGCCGTCGGGCACCTTCCAGCGCAGCAGGCATTCGCCGCCCAGCAGGTCCCACATCCAGACGAGACCGCCGTCCCCCGCTCCCACGATGACCGGCCGGCCGTCGATCCAGAGCACGTCGACGGAGTGCACCCATTCCATGTCGTCACCGGGCGACCGATAGTCGGCGAGGGGCTGTCCCGACGCGAGATCGTGCAGCCGTACGCCGGCTCGGGGGCTCCCGGTCACCGCCACCTGGTGCTCGGCGATCGTGGTCACCGCGATGTCGGTTATCCGGAGGTCCCCGTGCCGCAGCCGCGCCGTCCGCGCCCCGGTACGGGCATCGCGACGGTACAGGTCGCCGAGATGGCCGCCGCTGAGCACCACCGGGTGCCCGCCGACCCGGGCCAGGGCGATGGACTCGACGCCGATCTGGTGGCCGGGAGACGGATCGGCCGGGCCTGAGTCCGACGGTGACAGGTCGGCCACCCTGAGGGCGCCGTCGTCGCACGCGGCGAGCACCAGGACGCGCCCGTCGGCCCGGGCGATCTCGAGATCGCCCACCCAGCCCTGGACGCGCCCGACGCGGAGCAGCTCGTGCGGTTCCCCACCGCCGCTCAGGTCCCGTACGGTCACGGCGCCGCTGCCGTCGCCGGCCGCGAGCACCGCGTGGCCGTCCGTCAGCGTTACCGCCAGCGCCGTGATCCCCTCGAACTGCGTCCAGGCGGGGAACCGTTCCTCACCGGTGAACACGTCCCGGATCTCGACGTTGGGGTGATGTCGCTGGCCGTTCGTGTCGGTGTGCACCTGCCGGGGACCCACGACGACGACGGGGCGGCCCTCGTGCAGGCCGAGGCGGGCGATCGCCGTGCCGGACCGGGGTGAGCACCGGTGGGCAGGGCCGATCTGGGCGCCGCTGTTCAGGTCGATGACCTGGCACGTGCTACCGGGGTCCTCGTCTCCGTATTGGCCGCTGTGGGTGGCGTAGACGAGGACGGGGTGATCGCCGATCTCTGCGATCTCCAAGGAGCAGACACGCTTCGGCGGCGCCTGGATCGCCGGGCCGACGGGCGTCCCGGTGTCGAGGTCGCGCACGAGAATCCCCGGTTCCTCGTCGACCGCGACGACCGCTCGCCCCGCCAACACCCCGGTGGCCAGGCGGGATCCCTCGCCTGTGGGGTGCTCGCGTACGATCTGCCCGGTGGCCACCGACCGTACGACCAGCCCATCCTCGGAGCGGAGGACCACGACGGCCGCGCCGTCGACCTCGGACACCGCGATCGCACCCCGGTACCGCGACACCCGTCCCGGATGCTCGCGGTCACCCGTGATCGTGATCGGCGGCAGCGTGGGCTCACCCGTGCGCAGATCGCGAAACCGGACGATCGTGTCGTAGCCCTCCCGGTCGGTGCCTGTGGTGACCACGACCTGCCGGTCACCGGTACGTGCCACCACCACCGCGTACACCCGGAAGTCACCGTCGTCGAACACGGCCCGTACGGCGGGCTTGATCTCGGAGCCGGTGGAGAACAGCGGCTCCAGCGCGAGAGCCGGCGATCCGAAGGGCCGGCTGAGGCGCCGGGCCAGCGCCTGGGCGCCGACGCGGGAGCCGCTGATGGCAAGGTACTGACGGCGCCGCTCGGGCAACGCGGACGGGAGGTCCTCCAGCGCGCTGCGGTAGACGGTCGCGGCGATGACCGCGTCCGGACTGGACGCGCCGGGCAGCGCGGGGATCAGCGTGGCGGGGTCGGCGTAGACCAGGAACTCGGGGTCGGCGAGCAGCTCGTCGAGGCGTCCGCCCTCGACCGCGTGCTGCACGGCGTGGCGCAGCAGATACGGGTCGGCCTCCGCCCAGCGACGTGACCCGTCGGGGTGGCGACCCACCTGGTCGAGCAGGATGCCGGCGAGTGCCCCGCGGTCCGTACCGCTCATGTCGCCGGCTCCGCTGCCGCGTCGGCGGGTACGGCACGGGGGTGCGCGCGCAGGTATTCGACGAGACTCTCGTGGAAGAGGCGGAACACGCTGGTTCCGCTGACGTCGGCCGACTGGCGGAGGTAGAAACGCCCATCCTCCAGGGCGCGGCGCACGTCCCGGGTCGATGGTGATCCCAGGTCCTCCGTCGCGAACAGGGGTGCGATCGCCCGAATGATCTTCGGTGGCATGCCCACGCCGCGCGCGTGCGCCAGCGCCGCCAGGACCGGACGCATCCAGGGACCGGCCTCAGGCCGGCGCAGCGTCATCTCGAGTACCTCGGGCAGCGAGGCCGGGACCTGGGCGAGCAGCCGCTCGGCCTGAGCCTCGTCGGTGACCGGGGGCAGCGTGTGAGCGACGTACTCGGCGAACAGCCGGGCAATCAGGAACCCGCCCCACCGAGGCTGGGCATCGCCGGCACGGGTCAGCGTGGCGGCGACCCCGTCCGCGATCGAGGTCACGAAGCGGTGGCCGTCCACCGAGCCGTACCCGCGGCCGGCCCGCAGGACGCGCTGGACGTAGGCGCGCAGGTTCCCAGCCAGTTCCGTGGCCGGGACCTGGTCGAGGTCCAGGATCGTGCCGCCCGCGAGGGCGACGGCTTGCCGGAGCGGCTCGAACTCCTCCCAGGGGCGCATGCCTACGATCAGCCGGCACGCTGCGGAGCCATCCGCCCTGCGTGCGCGGGTGAGCGGCACCACCAGCCGCGCGCTCAACTCCTCGGAATCGATGGCCTCGTCCAGCGAGTCGATCACGATCACCGGGGCGACGGGACGGTCGGCGACCGCCTCCAGCAGCGCCTCGGCCGACGCCGGCGCCTCCGCCGACACCGGCGCCGACTCCGGCGCGAGCTGCGTGAGCAGGGACGTCGTGATGGCGTCGACGGTCTGCTGCCGGGCGTGTACGGCGGCGAGGTGCGGCGTGGCGGCCGGCGCGGGCAAGTGGCCCCACACCTCCTCGGTCGCGTGCCGCAGCGTGGGGTGGGCCGCGCACACCAGCACCCCGAGCAGGGCCGATTTCCCCACCCCGGGGCTGCCGGTGACGATCCACGGCACCGCTGCGGCCGCTCCGTCGACCAACGCCGAAAGCGCCCGCAGCTCGCGCTCACGCCCCTGGAACAGCCCGGGCCGGCGGCCTGCTTCCCAGCGGGCAGCCGCGCGGTCACGGAAATGGCGGGGGTCGACGAGGTGGTCGACCTCGCGCGCGAACTCGGCGAGCCGGTCG